>JAIUMM010000018.1 GCA_022565615.1 Nanobdellota archaeon
GCTTCAAACTATGCTACTAAAAGAATAGCTTGTGCAGGAAAAGGAATAGTAGCTTCAATTTCTTCAGGACCAGGTGCTGCAATAGTTGGAACATTATCTACAATTGGTTGTGTTGGTTCAGCAGCTATAGGATTATTTGGTCTATATTCAACTGTTTCTCAAATTAATTTATTACAAGCAGACATTCCTCTTATAATGTCAATTTTTAAATTTCCAGGAATTGAAACTGAATTAACTCCTCAACAAGAAATTTCCCTCCAATTAATTTCAAATTGGCTAAATGATATTGATTCATTTAATTATGAAGATTTGAATCAAATTTCACCTTTTATTTTAAATAACTTAGAAGGAGATCCTAGAAGAACATATGACAGAATTAATAGAGGAGATACAAATATTAATCAAAATTCTCTTCAAGAATTAGTATCTCAAATTGCTCTAAGACAAGTTTCAATAATTACAAATACTCAAGATTCATTTGATTTTGAACAGTATGTTGAAATTATGCCTCAAAGTGATTTTTATAGAGAATGTGGAGTTGTTACAAATACTAATTTAAGAAGATAATATAAAATTTAAATTATTAATAATATTTAACAAAGTATACTTTTTTAACATAGAGTTAATAAATTCAGTTTTTAAAAAGCATATTTTTATAATATTTTAGTTTTTAATTTATCTATATGAGAATTGCAATTTCAGGTTCAGTGGGTGTTGGTAAAACAACAATTACAAAATTACTTTCTAAAAAGTTACAATTTGATATTATTCATTTAAATGATATTGCTCAAAAATTTAAAAAAGAAGATATAATACAACTTCAAACATTTGATTTTGATGTTGAAAAATGTTTAAACTTTATAGAAAAAGAATTTGAAAATAAAAATAATATTATTTTTGAAGGACATTTTGCACATCTTCTCAGTCCAGATTTTATTGATATACTAATTATTATCAATAGAGATTTAAAAGAATTACATCAAGAATATATTCAAAGAGGATATAATGAACAAAAAGTTAAAGATAATTTAGAGGTTGAGAGTTTAAATGTTTGCTTTTATGAAGCTGAGGAAGAAGGTTTTAAAGATTATCAATTCATAGTATTTGAAAATTCACAAGATTTTGAAGTAGAGGAAGTAGTTCAAATATTACTTAAAAAAATTCAAAAAAAAATTGGCAAGTGTAAATATTAGATTTTTGATTTAAAAATTAGCAATAAATAATTAATATATATAAAAATGGAAACTCAAAAAAACTCAAAAAATATTTCAATAAACTTTAGAAATTTAATTTCTTATAATATTAAAGGAGTTCTTTTAGATTTTGATGGAACTGTTGTAAATTCTGAAAATTCAAGATATTTAAGTATTAAAAAAATACTTGAAGTAGAATATTCAATTTATTTTACAGAAGATGAGTGGAAAAATACATATAAATCACTTGGAACTGAATTAATATTTAAATTAATTCTTGAAAAAAATAATATTAAAATTATAGATAATTTACCAAATATGTTATATGAAAAATCTAAAATAATAAGAACTCAAATTGAAGAAGAGGAGGAAGTTGAAATTATTGAAGGGTTTTTAGAGTTTTATGAACAATGTAATATTTTAGGATTAAAATGTATTATTTGTTCAGGTGGTACAAGTGAGCATGTTCAAAGAATTTTAAAAAAAGCTAATTTACAAATTCAAGGTTTTGGAAGAGATGAATATAATAACAGAAAACCAGCCCCTGATGCATGGCTTAAAGGGTTGGAATTATTAAAATTAGACAAGCATGAAGTATTATTATTTGATGATGCTAAAACTGGAATTGTAGCAGGGCTTAGAGCAGGAATTAAAAAGTGTTGTGCAATTGATTATGATGTAGAGGATTTTAAAGATATACAAAAAGATGAACAAGAAATTGGAATTAAAACATTTAAATATTTTAATAATTGGAAAGAGGTTAATTTAGAAGAATTAATTAAAAATTAACAATATCAATATAATAATTTATACTTGTGTATTATAAACTCAAACTAAAAAAATTAATTTTATTTTATTATTTAATAAGAATTAATTATAATTTTCCAACCATTTCTATTCCTGGTTTTAAGTTTTCTTCTCCTTCTTCCCATTTAGCAGGACATGCTTGACCTGGGTTTTCTCTTGCATAAATGAGTGCTTTAATTTTTCTAACCATCTCTTTTGCATTTCTTCCAATTGGTTCATCAGTAATTTCAATAGATTTAATTTTTTGATCGGGGTCAATAATAAATGTAGCTCTATTAGCAACTCCTTCATCTTCTCTTAATACTTCATACGCTTTTGAAATAGTATGTGTTGGATCAGCAATCATAGGAGAAGTAATTTTTGAAATTCTAGGAGATGAACTATGCCAAGCAGCATGAACAAAATGAGTATCAGTTGAGACAAATAAAACTTCAACTCCTAGAGAATCTAATTCCTCTTTATAATTTGCAACATCCTCAATTTCTGTTGGACATACAAATGTAAAATCAGCAGGATAAAAAAATAAAACTACAAATTTTTCCTTATACTCTTCTAATGAAACTTCTTTAAAGTTATGATCTACAAAAGCCATTGCTTTAAATGTAGGTGCTATACTATTTAGTGTAATCATACAAAAGATATAAAATAAACTCACTTTTATAAAATATTCTAATTAAAATCAATTATATACTTTATAAATATCAAGAGAAATAATAATCACACAATATTTATAAAGTAATTTTGATTCTTACTATTTAATGGCAAAAAAAGTAGCAAATTCAGCTGGAAGATTTGGTGTTAGATATGGTAATATGCTTAGAAAAAAGGTAAATACTGTTGAATCAACTTCTAGAGCTAAACACAAGTGTCCATATTGTGGAAAAGAAGGAAAAGTAAAAAGAGTGGCATATGGAATTTGGAAATGTAATTCCTGTGAAAAAGTATTTGTTGGTAAGGCATATAAACCTTATTAAATTATACTTTACTTAGATTAAAAATTAAATCAAAATAGAATCTATTTTGATAATTAAATAAATTACAAATTATAATCTTAAAATAAAATGGTAACCTATAAATGTTTTAATTGTAAAAAAGAAGTTCCTGAAAATATTAGAGGAAGAAGAGTAAGATGTCCTTTTTGTGATTCAAAAATTTTTCAAAAAATGAAACCTGAAGTTTCTCAGTTTGTTAAAGCAAGATGAAGTGCTCAGCAACTCTTAGATATCAAACACAAAATCCTCAAGAATTATATGAGCTACTTATTAGCGAAGATTATGATTTTAAAGATAAAGAAGTTATAATTGAAATTTCAATAAAAATTTCTAAAAATGATGAAAATAAAAATACATCAGAAGAAGAAGTAGTAGTTGAAATTCAAGCAGCAACTCCACATCTATTAAAAGTTGTAACAACTGCTGTAAATGATAGTTGTGAAGTTATTAGAAAAACTCAAGAATTAATTCAAAATAATTTAAATTAAAATGTTTCAACTAATTTTAAAATTAGTTTAACTGATATTAAAAACATATATTAAAATATTGAGAGTTAATTAAAAATTAATTAGTATAATAAAATTAAAAAAATGAATGATGAAATTGAATATTTTGTAGATATATTAGAATCATTAGTTGAAGATTTAAGTTCTAAACCAAAAGAGGAGCTTAAAAAAATAATTTCTACTATGAAAAAAGATTCTTTATTAGATGAAGAACTAATTAAAATTCAAGAGGATTTAGAACAATTTACAGCTGTATTTAAAATTGATTCTTTTACAAGGACTGAAATTATGAATATAATTACAGAAATAGAAGTACTCTATAACGGATAGAATTAAATAAATTTAATTTATATGTAAAGTATATTTTTTATGTTTATATAACTAAATAAAATTTATTCTAACACATCTATTTTTGAAATATCTCCTGTTGAATAATAATCTTTTCCTTGAAATACGTTACATTTGAATTTGTTATTTGTTGTGTTTCCTCTCTCAAGTTGTTCAAAATGGTGAAGAAAAGATAAAACTCCTGTTTGAGTTCCTTTAATACCAATTCCAGAAATAATTAATACTTCTTTTTTAGTATTATAAGGATTTTTAAATTTACAAACAACTCCAATATTGGTATGATTATATTCTTTTTTAGAAATATTTGAAATAACAGTTTTCTCTTTTGTCATAATAATTGGAGATTTTTTATTTAATTTTTCAGTAACTGAATTTACAATAAATCCTCCAATAGAAATAATATTATTATCTTTTAAATCTTGCTCAGTAAGTTGTGTATCAAGTTTTACTTGTAAGTTATCAAGTGATGACAAATAACTTCCTAAAAATAGACAAAAACTCATTCCAAAATAACCATCTTTTGCCATAGCATTGTTTGGACCATGTGGTTCTGGACTTCCAACTACAAGTATTGAGTTAAGTTTGCCATCAATAATGAAGTTATCAAAGTATGGCGAGACTTTTTCTTTATCAATTCGTCCTTTTTCAAACTCATCAAATTGAATAAAAAAAGAAGGAGAACTTAATTTGTAATATTGTGCTTGAGTTCCATTAATATCTTCACAACGCTCAAGTTTAATAATTTTATTTTTTTCTAATTTTTTAATATAATAGTAAATATTTTGTTCATGAATTTTCAACTCTTTTGCAATTTGCTTTGGATACTTTTCTTTATGTTTTATTAAATTTAAAATTTTTTGTACAATATCATTTTTAAATAATGCAATTTGTTTAGGTTCAAGTTGTTTAGTTTGCAAAGAATAATTTTCACCTTTATTACCTTTTTTTACAATTTTCATACATAATTAAAAATTCTAAAATTTATAAAGTTATCTATTATAATTTTTCTTTTAGTACTTTTATAATTTTTTTAATTGAATTTAAATATAAACTACATATATCATTAGTATGTGTGGAATAATTGGATATACAAATATAGCACCTCAAAAAGAAGATTTAATTCAAGCAGTGTGTACACTTATGGCAAGAGGATATGACTCTTTTGGAATTTCAATAAATTCAAATACTAAGAAAATAATTCATCCAACTAATGAAGATGTAAAAATTATAATTAACTCATTATATGATTCATTAGAAGAAGTAAATGGAGTATGTATTGCACATACTCGTTGGGCTACTCATGGAAAAATCTCAATTGAAAATACTCATCCAATACAAACTAAAAACTGTAGTGTTGTTATGAATGGACAAATTTCAAATTATAAAGAAATTTGTGATAATTTAGGGATAAACTTATCTCTTAAAACTCAGTGTGATACAGAATTAATTTCATATTTATTTAATCAAGAATTAAATTCTCAATTATTAAATTATAGTAAAATAACTTTAAAACAACTTCAAGACGCTCTTAAAAAAATAGTTTCACAACTAAAAGGAGATTTCTCATTTTTATTGCAATATAGAGAATTTGTAATTGTATTTAAAAGAGGAAATCCTCTTTATATTTCAAGAAGTAAAAATTCAATGTATTTTTCATCTGATTACTTAGTTGCATCAACTCTACATCAAAGTATTGAAGAAATTATCTCTCTTCAAGATAATGATTATGTAATTACACATTCAAAAAGTAATGAACATATATTATCTTCAAATGTAATGTTTGAAAAAATTGAAAACACTAATAATCCAATTTATAATAATTCAATTTATAATAATTTAGAAAATCAAGAGTTTTACACATTTCAAGAAATTATAAGGCAAGGAAATTTTCAACAACTAAGCACTAAACAAAATATTCAAATTATTTCAAGATTATGTAAAAAATTACAAGATACAAACTTTAATTGTATTGCAATAGGAGAAGGGACTTCATATCATTTAGCAAAAGACTTAGAGGAAGAAATTCATAAAAAATATAATAATATATTTCAAATTGCTCTATATTCATCTCAAATTTATACAATCCCAAAAGAGTATTATAATGATAAAATTATAATTTTATATTCACAATCAGGAGAGACAAAAGATATTATTGATTCTTTAAAATATATTAAATCATTACATAAAAATATAGAAGTTTATCTTATTACAAATAATCAACACTCAACTCTTGCAAAATGTAGTGATTTTGTAATTACACTTAATGCAGGAATTGAAATTGGAGTCGCATCAACTATTACATATACTAATGCATTATTTATTAATCATCTATTAGTTTCAAAATTTATTACAAAATATGATTTAGATTCTCTTTTAAATGATAATTTAGAAAATTATTTTAAAAATTATAATGAACTTATAGTACAAACTTTATTAAATAATTCAAAAATTACTCAAAAATTACATTTAAAGTATGATATCGCTTCAATTCAAAGAGGATTTTCTCTTTCAAATCATATTAATTCATATGTTCTTGAGAGTTCTTTAAAAATAAGTGAACTCACTGAAATTTTAATTATGCCAAGCAATTTTAATTCATTAAAACATGGAATGTATTCTTGTATTAGTGAGAATTCAACAATAGTATTAGTTGACGAACAAGTTAGTTCAAATCTTCTTCATCAGCTTAAATGCAGAGATGCGATAACTATTGGATTTAATAATAAAGAGTGTGAATTTTCATTTATTATTTCACTTGATAATTACTTGATTGATAATTTTGAGAACATACAAACTAATTTGAAATCTGATTTACAAAAAGAGGAAGAGAAATATTTTCTATATAAACTATTAAAAATTATACTTATACAAAAATTTGCATATGACATAGCAATACTTAAGCAACTAAATCCAGATAGACCAAAGAATTTAGCAAAAAGCATCACAGTTGAGAGTTAAAATAGTAATTAGAATAAAAATGGTAATTTCTTTAGAAGAAAAAATATTAGCATATGGAATCAAAGTTATAGAACAAGATGAAAATAAAAATTTTATTGGACGAGGAACACTATATATTTTATATAATGAAAATTTAAAACCATTTGGGTTTATAGAAGATATTTTTATTAGTTCAAGTCATAGAAGAAATGGAAATGGAAGAAAAATAATGAATTCTTTATTAGAACATGCAAAAAATAAGAATTGCTATAAAGTTGTATTAGGTGTAAAAGGGGAAAACACTTATGCTTTACAAATATATGATTCATTAGGTTTTAAAAAACATGATATTGGAATGAGATTAGATTTAGAATAAATAATTTAATTTTTAAAGTATAATTTGTATTTTCTTCTCTTAGTGACAAACATTTAAATTGTAAAAATAAGAAAACTAACTATGTCAGAGGATTATGGAGCAAAAAATATTAAAGTTTTAGAAGGTCTTGAAGCGGTGAGAAAAAGACCAGGTATGTATATTGGAGGAACTGGAATTAATGGACTTCATCATTTAGTAAAAGAATTAGTTGATAACTCAATGGATGAAGCACTTGCTGGGCATTGTGATAAAATTGAAATTACAATTCATAAAGACAATTCAGTAACAGTTGGAGATAATGGGCGTGGAATTCCTGTTGATACACACTCAAAAGGAAAATCTGCAGCTGAGATTATTTTTACAGTTCTTCATGCGGGTGGAAAATTTGATAAAGGTTCATATAAAGTATCAGGAGGTTTACATGGTGTTGGTTCAAGTGTTGTAAATGCTCTTTCTAAATGGATGAAAGTTGAAATTTATAAAAATGGAAAAGAATATTTATTAGAATTTGAAAAACAAAAAGCAAAAAGAGGACTTGAAGAGATTGGAGTTACAAAACAAAGTGGAACAAAAGTTACATTTTTAGCTGATGATACTATTTTTCAAACTATTGAATACGAATATAAAACTATGCGTAAAAAGTATAGAGAATTTGCTTTTTTAAATCCTAATGTTACAATTATTTTTAGAGATGAAAGACCTGAAGAGATGATTGAAGAAGTATTTCATTTTGAAGGAGGAATTGCCGAGTATGTAGATGAAATTACACAAAATTCAAAAAAAATTATTAAAGATACAATTTTTGTAACAGGTGAGAGAGATGATGTTGAAGTTGATATTGCTCTTACCTATACAAATTCATTTAATGAAGTTATTGAAGGATTTGTAAATAATGTGACAACTCCTGGAGGTGGAACTCACATTAGTGGTTTTAAACTCTCAATTACAAAAGCAATTAAAGATTATTTAAACGTTAATGGAAAAGCTGCTGATAAGAAGATTAATTTAACAGGAGAAGATATTAGAGAAGGAATTACTTCAATTATTTCAGTAAGAGTTCCAGAACCACAATTTGAAGGACAAACTAAAGATAAACTTGGAAACCCTGAAGTTCAAGGAATAGTTCAACAAGTATTTTTTGAAAAATTTTATGCATATTTAGATGAAAATCCAAAAGCAGCTCAGGCAATTATTGAAAAATCATTGGGTGCTAATAAAGCAAGAGAAGCTGCTAAAAAAGCAAGAGATTTAGTAAGAAGAAAATCTGCTCTAGATTTCTCCTCAATGCCAGGAAAACTTGCAGATTGTTCAATTAGAGATCCAAAAGAAGCTGAATTATTTATTGTAGAGGGAGATTCAGCAGGTGGTTCTGCTAAACAAGGAAGAGATAGAATGACTCAAGCTATTTTGCCTCTTAGAGGTAAACCTTTAAATGTTGAAAAGGCAAGACTTGTTAAAATGCTTGAAAATGAGGAAATTAAAACATTAATTACAGCTTTAGGTATGGGATTTGGAGAACAAGTTGACTATGAAAAACTTAGATATCATAAAGTAATTATTATGGCCGATGCTGATGTTGATGGTTCACATATTGCAACATTAATTTTAACATTATTATTTAGACATTTTAGAGAATTAATTTTAAAAGGGCATGTGTATATTGCAATGCCTCCGTTATATGGAATTAAAAAAGGTCAAAAGAAAATTTGGATTCAAGATGAAGAGCAATTGACTCAATATAGGACAAATAATCCTTCCGAAAAATTGGAGCTTCAACGATATAAAGGTTTAGGAGAGATGAATCCAGATCAATTATGGGAGACAACTCTTGATCCTCTAACAAGACATTTAAAGAGAATTACAATTGATGATGCAATTGAAGCTGATGAAGTATTTTCAATGTTAATGGGTGATAAAGTTGAGCCAAGAAAAGATTTCATTATTGAAAATGCTAAATTTGTAGACGAGCTAGATATTTAAATATTTTTTATAATTTTTAAAAAAATTATTTGTTTGTACACTTTAAATAATGAGTTTATTTTAATGAAGTAATGTGTTTATTCTTTCTCTTTGTTTATCATCTAAACTTTGATATGTTTGATGAAGTGCGTCTAAAATAGTATTAGTTTTATCCCTTACTGGTTCATATAGTTCTGTCATATGTGAATATGCAATACTTAAAGTTCTTGCAAAATCTCTTTGAGTTAATTGAGTTTTTTTTAAATTTTCAGGAAAAAACCCTCCCCAAAAATATGCACTATCTCTAAGTTCTTGAGGAGATGTAAATCCTATTGAGCTATCTATTAGTGGAGTCCTTGTAGGAATATTTTTCCCTTGTAACATATTAATAACATCTGTACTTATAACAAATCTAGTGATTTCATGTTCAATTCCTCCATATTTGAGGAATGTTTCAACTCTATTAAATGTATCACTATAAAATTTTTTTGGTATTACTAATTGTTCCATTTTCTTTGTAGAATTTATTAATTTAAAAAGTTTTTGAAATTTCAAATAAATTAAAGTTTAAGAAATTATTATAAAGTTAAAATTATATTTTTATAATATGACTTATCAACCAAGTGATGATACATTTCTTCTTCTCAATTCAATTAAAGATGATATTAAAGAAAATAATATTAGTACAAGTTCAATTAAAGTGTGTGAAGTTGGCTGTGGGAGTGGAGAGATTATTACAACACTAAAAGAAAAATTTACAACTATTAATGCATATGCAAGTGATATAAATCATCAAGCAATTGAAGATGCAGTGAATTTGGCTCAACAAAAAAATGTAAATATTAATGCAAAAGTTGGTTCATTCTTAGAACCATTTGAAGATGAAAAATTTGACATTATTTTATTTAATACTCCGTATCTTCCATGTGAAGATGGAGAGAGGTTTGATAAATTAAGTATTGAAGATAAAGCTTTATATGGGGGAAAAGCAGGATTTGAAGTGACTAATCAATTTTTAGACTCTTTGCATAATTCAATTCATGAAAACACTATTATTTATATGTTAATTTCAACTCTTACACAACCAAATGTAGTAGAAGATTGTATTGTGGGAAATGGTTTTTCATTTGAAGTTGTAGCAAGACAAAATCATTTTTTTGAAGAATTATTGGTATATAGAATTATACCTGCAAATGTATTGTGTCATTTAATGACAAAAAAATATACAAATATTAAGCGATTTGATAAAGGAAGACATTCTCATATTATTCAAGCACAAGTTCATAGTTCTAAACAATTAGCTATGGTTAAATTTGGAAAAAAACAACATATTGAAAAAGAGATATTTTTTTTACTAAAATTACAAGATGCCAATTATGCTCCTCAAATTATTGAATCTGGTATTGATACTATTTCTCAAGAAGGATTTGTGATTTATAAAAAAATTCAAGGTATGAAAATTGAAGAATTTATTCAAACGTATATTCAAACTTATGATTCAATTATTCCACTAGAAAAAGTGTTAAATAGAATACTTGAAATTTGTTTTGATTTAGATGTAAAAGGAATTAGTAAAGATGAAATGACTCATCCCCAAGAACACATTTTTATAAAACCAGATAATGTGGGAGAGATTTATTTTATAGATTTTGAACGTTCAATATTACAAGATAGATTTTCTAATTCTAGACAATTTTTACAATATTGTATTAAAATTGGAAGAGTATTTGAACATTTTGGAATTATTCTTTCAAGAGAAAAATGTATCATTATGGGAAAAGAAATAATTCAAAAAAATACTTCTATTCTAATTCAAGAAATATATGAATAGGTTTTTTTAATCATCAAATATTGTTTTAATTTGGTCTTCTACTTTTATTATATACGGCTTAATATATTTATAATCATCAATTTTAAATTTGCCAAAGAAGAGATGTTTAATATTATGTTTCTTTGCAAATGATTTAACATCATAATAACCTTTGAAATAAATGTAATCTTTTGAATATCCTCCTTTTAATGAAGTATCACAAATATTTCTTTTTGCTCTAAGTGAGAGAGAAAATGCATCACTTTCTTTAAAGTTAAATTCTCTAAGATAATGATATAATGTATAAAAATCCATTTTTTGAGCATAATATGTTGCAAGGACTCTTCCAGCATAAATATAAATTTGTGCTTTTGATAAAACTCCTGCTCTCTCTTCACTATATACTGCAAGACCTTCTTCAGTTGAAATATAATGGTCAGTTCCTCTTTGAAATAATTCTAAAGGTGCAAGTTGCTTAGCATTATAGTATCTCATATAATGAACACCTATCTCATGTACTTTTAATCGTTTTAAATCTAGAGTTGTAAAGCTCTCAGAAGGGTTAATTTCAACAGTTTTTAGTCTTGCCATAATATTCATCTTATTTGCAAGTTTTTTATGTACAATTTTCAAATTATCTCCTGTGAGTCTTTTAACTTCTAATTGGAGTTCTTTTCCTAGTTTTTTATTATCAATTCTTTTAAATTTTATTTTTTCTCTTTTAAAATTTCTGCAATAAAGTTTAGCTCTAAGGACTAAAATTTGAGAAGGAGTTTTAAATAAGCGTTTATTAAAATGACTTGAAAGAGTTGAACCCCATGTATTATAGCATTCTAGAAGTAAAATGTCTTCTTTAATTTTGCTTTTTAAAAGTTGTTTAAATGCATAATAATCATTTTTAGTATTAATTTTTTTTTCAAATTCTTTTAACTTTAGCATTGAATTTTCATCAATTGTTCGTGTTTCAAATTTAAATTGAGGGTTGTAGACTTTATGTTCTTTAAGTTTTTTAAAAAATTTTTTTCTCTCTTCTTTAGAATTAAGTGGTTTTGGATAAGAGAAATTTATATCTTTAATAATTTCTTTATAATCTTCTTCAATTTTTTGACATTCTTGAATATAGACTTCCTCAATTTTATTAGAAATTACTTTCATATGATATATTCTTAGAAATCTATTTATAAACTTATTTTCTTTGTTTATTCAATGATAGAATACTTCATTTAATAAAGTAACTTATATCAGTAATTATTATTAAAATTAATATTATATATTTAAATGATTAAGAAAATGAAAACTAAACAAAAATATTGTGTAATTACAGGGGCTACTTCAGGAATAGGGTTTGAGAGTTCAGTTTATTTGGCTCAGTTAGGTTATTCGTTAATATTAATTGCAAGAAATAAGTCTAAACTTCTTGAAATGAAATCTAATTTAGAAGAAATTTATAAAATTGATTGTATAATTATTATAAGTGATTTAAGTGTTTCAGGAGCTTGTACTAAGATTTCTAATTATATTACTAAGGAGAAATTAAATGTGTATATTGTAATGTGTAATGCAGGATTTGGAGATTATGGTGATTTTAAGGACTCTTCTTATTCAAAAACTCTTGAGATGATGGAATTAAATATGACATCAGTTGTTGATTTAACATATCAGTTACTTCCTAAAGTTATTTTATCAAAAGGACATATACTTTTTGTCTCTTCAATTGCTGGTTTTATTCCAATTCCATATATGAGTGTATATGCAGCTACAAAGTCATTTATATTGTCATTATCATTATCTTTAAGAGAAGAATTGAAGCCTTTTAATGTAAATGTGAGTGTATTATGTCCAGGTCCTACTAAAACTGCTTTTTTTAATAAAGCAAATGCTCAGAAGATTAGTTCAAATCAAAAATTAATGAGTGCAAGAGATGTTGCAAGAATAGGTGTAGATGCTATGTTTAAACAAAAAAGCATTATTGTTCCAACTTTTAAATTAAAATTGATGATTTTTATGAGAAGATGTATTTCATTATCCTTACTTACAAAAATTAGTGGAACAATGATTCGTTTAAAATAATTTTTGAATTTTCTAAATTTTATGTTTGTCAATTTTTTTTGGATTTTTGAAATATCAATTTATTTCTTATATTTATTCATTTTTATTTTAAATATTAGTTAATAAATATATTTGGATTTAATTAGAAATATTTATTTAATTAATAAAATTTTATAAATTTTATAAATAAACTTTAATTTGTTTTTTAATATTATATTTATTTATTTATATTTAATTTAATTTATTTTTAAGGTTTTTTTAATATATAAAAATATTTTTAATCATTATTATTATTATTAGAAGATAAATTTTGTTTTTAAATCAAAATAACTTTTAAAATTCTTCACTGAGTATATTCTAGCAAGATTAATTTTTGTAAATTATAAGTGTTAAATTATTTTTAAGTCAGAGATAAATAGGTAATTATTTAAACATTTATTTGTTAATATAAGTATGACTAAGTCTTTTTTATTTCATATAGATTTTAATAGAGAATCTCATGAATTAATTAGGTATTATATAAATTCCAACTATCAAACTATTACTCAAAAAGTATTATTTTTTAAACCAATTTTTATTTTAAAAGAAGATTTTAACTCTTTATTTTCAAATCAAGAACAATCTTCTTTATCTTCACTTTTTACTATTGAATTTAATATTTCACAAAATAATGGGGATTTAAACTCTAAAATCTCTTCTTTATTTGATGAAGAAATTGTCAAGATAACTCCTCTAAGTATTGATTCAAAAAATGAGTTGTATGAACTTATTAAATTATATTCTCTAAAGACATTTGAGTTTGATATTTCAGAAGTTGATTATTATTTAATTGAGTCACAAGAACAAATAATTAATGATATTGATATTTCAAAGTGTAAAACTGTAAGTTTAGATATTGAAACAATTGGAGATGTAAATAAACAACGAATTAATTTAATATCATTAAGTTCATATTCAAAAGAGTTTGAAGATGTAGTTCTTTTGAATTTAGAAGAATTAGACGATGAGAAGAGAAAAGAATTGTTTAATTTAACTTTAAAACATAAAGGGAGTCTTGAAACTTCTAATATTTCTATTCTTTTTAGTTCTATTACTAATGAAAGTGATTATAAGGAATTTCAATTACAAAAGGCAAATTTAAATAATCAAGATTTTACCGTTGTTATTTGTAATACTCAAAGAGATCTTCTTTTAGAACTTCAAAGAAGAGTTAAAGAGTTTCAACCTCAATTTATTGTAGGATGGAATGTTATTAATTTTGATTTTAAAGTATTACGTGATAAATTTAATCAATATGATTTAGATTTTAATTTTTCATCTCTTCAAGGGGAGAGTAAGATGAGAGTAACTTCTGAGTTTTTTGGAAAAGATCAGTTATATTTTCCAGGAATTATTGTTCTTGATGGAATTCAATTACTCAAAACAAATTATATTCAATATTCAAGTTATAAATTAAGTTCAGTTGCAAAAGAAGTTCTTGGTGATGATAAAGTTGAACTTGATGAGTCAGAAGATAGTGATTATAGTATTGTTGAGAAAATAAAGACTATTGAGTATAACTGGAAAACAAATCCTAAAAAATTAATCTGGTATAATTATAAAGATTCTGTGCTAGTACTTGAAATATTGCAATCTTTAAAACTAATGGATTTAATGGTTCAAAGATCAATTATTACACAAACTCTTTTTGAGCGATTACAATCTCCAATTGCTGTGCTTGATCAGATGTATTTAAAAGAGCTTCATATTCAAAATAAAGTTGGAATTACACATTATCCTAATCAAGGAACAACTTCAATAGAAGGAGCATATGTAATTGAGCCAAAGAGTGGATTTTATGAAGATATTGTTGTATTTGATTTTGCATCTTTATATCCTTCATTAATGATTACATTTAATATTGATCCATTTAGATATAATTTTAAATTATCTTCTTCTTCATCTTCTTCAAATCCAGATTTAGATATTAATACTAATAGTAGTATATTTAATTATATTGTAGCTCCAAATGGTGCTGTGTATGAAAAAGAGGTTGGAATTTTACCGGGAATTTTAAGAAATTTATTTAATTTGAGAAAAGAAGCTAAAAAAAATAGAGAGTCTGTTAAATCTCACGCTCTAAAAATTACAATGAATTCATTTTATGGTGCAATGGCATCTCCTAAATCTAGGTATTATAATAAACATTTAGCAGAGTCAATTACTGCATTTGGAAGAGAGTGTTTATTAAAAGTAAAAGAATTTTTAGAAGAAAAAGAGGAATTACATGTTATTTATGGGGACACTGATTCAGTATTTGTTGAATGTTCAAATTTATTTAAATTAAAAAATGCTTCAAATTTAGAAGAGAAGAAAAAAGTGATGCAAAAAGTTGAAGATTCAATTAATCTATATTTTAAAGAGTGGGTATTAGAGACATTTGGAGTTGAGAGTTTTTTAAGTATTGAAGCTGAAAAAGTATTTGATAAATTTTTTATTGCAAGTAAGAAAAGATATGTTGGAAGAGATGAATTGGGTGAATTACAATTTACAGGAATGGAGTATGTAAGAGGAGATTGGACTGAGCTTGCAAAAGAGTTTCAAAGACAACTTGTTGAGCGTATCTTTAATGGTATAAGTAAAAATGATATTAAATCATTTATTTTAGATGAGATTTCAAGATTACAAAGGGGAGAATATGATGATAAATTAGTATATTTGAAAAAAATTACAAAACCTCTTGATGAGTATACAAAAATGACTCCTCCTCATGTAAAAGCTGCACGTGAACTTTCACATTTTAATGGAAGAGTAGTTGAATACGTAATGACTAAACAAGGTCCAAAACATATCTCTCTTTTTAATTCAAAATATCAGGAGTATGATTATGAGCATTATATTGATAAACAACTTAAAGGAGTAAGTGATGAAATTTTAGAATCAATTGATTTGGACTTTGAGGAGATACTCAATTCAAAAAAACAAACTAGTTTAAATAAATTCTTTTAATTTTTTTAATTTTTTTAATTGATTTTTTCTTTTTTTTCTTTCTTTTTCAATAATTTTTAAATATTCTTTTTTATATATATAATAATTTTAGAATGTTTTTCTTAAATTCTAAACGCAAGAATGGTAATAAATATATTTTAATTGAGTAGTTATTAATTTGATATAATGGATATACTAAAATCATTTAGAGGATTATTTTTTTTATCATTTTTAGTTATATTTGGTTCATTTATTTTTTATCATTTTACACAAGGAAGTTATGTTGTTGCATCTTATGGAATTTTAATTTCATTTGTAATATATGTCATATATTCAATGTATGTATCAATTAAGCATATTAAAAGAGAACATATTGAATTACTTACTGAGACTATTGCAATTTTTAGTGTGTTTTTATTTCCTCTTTTAGCATATGGGTTTGTATTGTTTGAAAATTCAATTGAAGGAATTTTATTACTTGTTTTATTTTCTTTTATGCAAATTTTAAATTTTGTAAGAAATTGGGCGTATGAAGTTCATCATTCAAAAGGATTTCCTGTTATTCTTCATGGATTATTTTTCCCTTTAATTGTATTTGTTGCTCAAGTTTTAGCTCCAAATTTTGAACAGGCTTTATTTGTAGTATATTTTATTATAACGAGTATGCTTAGTGCTACTCCTTATAATTTTATTCAATACCAAGGAGGGGTATTTGATGATGAAAAAGAAAATATTAAATATAAAGAAGAAGAGAGGGAAAAAGGAGTACATGAAAAAAATAATGTAAATGAAGTAGTTGAAGTTTCTCAAAATGAAAAAGTAAGTGAGGTTAAAGATGAAACTATTGAAGAGTCAAATGATGATAATATATTACTAAATTCAATTCCATATTTAAATAAAAATCAAAATGCTAAAAAAAATAATGTACTAGAAGATTCTTTTACAGATGATGAATCAATTGATGAAGAGGATGAGAAATTTTTCAATTCTCTTAATAAATTATAATTATTTTTTATTAGTTTATAAAATTATTAGTAGGAGGAGTTGTTGTAACAATTTTATATAATGCTTGGCTATACATTTCTTCATATTTTTCTTGTTCTTTTAATGATTGTATATAATTACTTGTATATTTTTCCCAAAAATCTTCAGGGAGCTGATAAACTTCTAATATTGTTGAGGGTTCTAAATTTTGATATTTTTCTCTAAATGCACTAGATGTAAGCATTGGTTGATAAAATATAAATTCTTTTTTTTGAGGTTTCCATAATCCTGTTTTTTCATCACGTTCATAAAAGTCACCCATTATTATTGCTTTTCTTGATGAGTTATAATTACAATTTGTACAAGTTGAATTAGTATCCAAAAATCTAAATACTCTTAATTCTAAATCAGAATTTGGTTCGTTAGTTTCTTGTAATTTAAAATTAGATAGTAAAGTTCCTAAATGTTGTTTTGAAGAAAAATCTTGTAAGTTTACAACTTGAAATGGATCTTTTTGAGTTTGCATATAAATTTTGAAAATTAGATTTTTTTAAATCTTTGTTTTTTGTCTTTAAAGAGTAGTATTTTAAATTAATACTTTAATTCATTTCTTCTTTTAGAATTTGGCTAATGAGTTTTCCATCTGCTTTTTTACTAAATTCTTTCATACACATTCCCATTAATGCTCCAAATGGTGCTTTAAGGTTATTTGAGATAATTTTTTTAATTTCTATTCTTAACTCTTCCTCACTAAGTTGCTCAGTTATTAAATTGTGTTCTTTTAAATAGTGTTCTAAATTATCAACTTCTTGTAATTGTTTTTGATATAAGGAAATAAAAATATCTCTAATTGTTTGTGTATTGAGTTTTTTAATTGAAATTTCTTTAAGTAAATCTTGAAGAAGAGAGTATGAAAAATCAACTGGTTCAATATTATCTCTTTTTTTAATATCTTTTGGAATTGTGATAATAAAGTTATATAATTCTTTTGCTCTAAGATGAGTTTGTGTAATTAATTGAGAAATATTTTGTTCTTCATATTTTTCAAGAAGTGAGAGAATTTCATCTTTAGATAATTCAAATTCTTTTTCTAATCTTTTTATTTTGTCATTATATTTTTCTGGTAGTGAATGTTCTAATTCTTCAAGAGGAAGGGAGTTTAGAGGAATTGTTCTAATGTCAGTTTCAGGATACATTCTACTTGCACCAGGCATTGGTCGTAAAAATTGAGTGATAGTACCTTTAGGGTCAACTTGTCGGACTTCTTCTTGTACTCCTTGAATTAAATCTTTAATAATTTCAAAAATATTTTGAAGTGACTCAGTTGCTGTTTTGGTATTATGAGCAATTAAAATGAAACCATCTTTTGAAGAATCTAAAGTTAAAGTTGAGTATATACTATCAACTTCTTCTTGTGTAATGTTATATTTTGGAAGTTCATCGCTGTGAAATAATCCTTTAATTGAAGGAAATGTTTTTTTATTTCTATTTGAAATTTCTGTTGCAAATCTATAATTTTCTTGAATTTCATGTCCTAAAATACCTTTCATATTAAAGAGTTTAATTGCTAATACTGATGAATCTTTTTCTTCAAGTGCTTCTTTGATAACTTTTGCTTGTGTGTTTGAAAATAATGAAGTAATATCTCTAAGTTCATAATCACTAAGAGTTTGAGGAGTTATATTTCTATCTTCACATTCTTCTTTAATTGAATTCATAATAAGTTGTCTTTTAGCTTCTGCAATTACAACTTGAGGAATTAATTCTAAGTTTTGGGCACCTTTAATTTCAACTCTTTTACCAACTCCAATAGATACATTTAAGTCTTGTCTAATTGTTCCTAGTCCTCTTCTTGTGGTTGAAAAACTTCTTAAAACATTTCCAATTTCATATGCTACTTCTTGAACTGCAATTGGTGTATGCATTGTAGGTCCTGTTGTAATTTCAATTAGAGGAATTCCTTGTCTATCTAATGAGTAAATATGTTCTTTTCCAGACTTTGAAATTATTCTTGATGAGTCTTCTTCTAAATTCATTGCATAAATTGGAATTATTCCATGCTCAGTTTCAATTTCTCCTCCAACTCCTAAAAGAGCAGTTCTTTGAAAACCTGTTGTAATTGAACCATCAATGATTAATTTTCTCATAAATGTGAGTGTATCTAGAAATTGTAAATTTAACATTTGGCCTACTTGAATTGCTGTATGAAGTGCTTGTGTATTTGGTGCTTGTGGTGGTTCTTCATCTAAATCTACAAGAGTTGCAATTTCATCATTGTATAAATATTTATAGGTATTTTGCTGTTTAAATGCATGCATTGCAGCTTTATCTACGCTACCATCTTCTGCTTTTGAAAATCTAAGTTTTCTTACAATTGATTTATCAAGTTCTTCATTTGGGACAATTTTACATGGGGCTTTTGAAAATAATTTTCCAGTATTTAACTGTTGATGAATTTCAAGTCCTGCTACAAGTTTAATTTCTTGATAGTCAAGTTTTTTCAAATCTTTTAAAAATAGTAATTTGGATTTTGACATTATATTCATATAAGTTGTTTATAATTTATAAGGTTTGTTTTTGTCCTAAAGTTGTTAATTTGACTATTTTTAAATTATTTATTATATAAATTCACTTTTCTTATTAATGTATAATTACTATTATTTATAAAAATCTTTAATTTATATTAAAATTAAGAGTGTATTTTATTTTTTTAAGAAGTTGTTTTTTCATTTTTCATATTCTCTTTTTCATTTTTCTTATAAAAATAATTTTAAGTTCTAAATTTTATTATTATATTAAATGTTAGATAATGTTAATACTAATTTAGAGTTTATTTTGAGCTCTTGTTCTCAGAGAGGAACTTTTCTAGAAAATCAGAGTAGTAAGTTAGATACTGGTGTTAAGATTTTATCTTCTCCTTCTCAAGTTTTAGAAGCATTTAGACTTAGATATAAAATGTATGAAAATTCAGATTTTAAAAATTTTTTTAAAAATTCTCAAGAAATGTTATTTAGTAAAAGTGATTTAACTTCAGTTATTATTGGATATTATTCTCCTCTAAGTAATAGTTCTAATTCAACATTATTAGGAACTTTGAGTTTGGATATCGGGGATGTATTAAAGTCCGAATATTATGGGCTTGATGTATCTAATTTAAGAAGAGAGAGTATTAATTTAGCAGAACTACATGGTCTTGCAATTGATAGAAAAGTTTGTAGAAGAGCGTTTAATCCATTATTTAATTCAATGGTAAATATTGGGAGAACTTGTTTTGAAATTGATGCATATTTAATGGTTATGAGAGATGAGTTAGTAAAATTATATAGAAATTTTAAAGATATTGAAGTTCATAAAACATTTGATTCATTCATGAGTATTGATGTATCACAATCTGCTTTAATCTATACTCCTATAAAAATTATAAAAAATAACTCAACTCCAAGAGGTGAAATGTAATATGCAACAAGTAATTTTAGATAGTGTGTGGAAAAAGTATTGTGAATTGTATGCTACATTTACTCCTTCTTTTCAAAGAGATTTATTAGAAAAAACAGCTAGACATTGTTCAGGTTATGTAGTTGATGCTGGAGTTGGGGTTGGTAAAATGTTAGAGTATTATGATTCAAATTTAAATGTAAGTGGAGTTGTAGGAGTTGATTCATCAAATGATATGTTAGGTATTGCTAAAAAATTTAATTCCAGAAGAGGTTTGGAAATTATATTAAAAAATGGTGATGTTAGAACTTTTGAATCTTATGATATTGCAGATACAGTTGTTTCATTAAATGTGTTATATGCTCTAAGAGATCCTATTGAATATCTTAATTTTTTAAGTTCTTCAATGAAAGAAAACTCAACACTTGTAATGTCTTCTCAAAATAGAGATTTAGATTTAAAAAAAGTCCAAAATGCTCTTGATGAAGAATTTAGTGGAGATGATTTTGAGAAGTTTAAACAAATTCAATCAGATTTAAGTGTTACTTCAACTCTCTCAACTCGAAGGTTTTCATTAGAGGAGATGGTTTCATTATTTAAAATTTCAGGTTTTGAAGTTATTGATTTAGATTCTCAAACATATTTAGGTTCTAATTTTTTTATTGTGGGTAAGAGGAGAAGGTAACTTAGTATTTGATTGTATAATTACATTTTTTTAATTTTTTTAAAATTTGATTCTGTACATATTTCATTTTAAGATAAATATTTGAATATTTGAAAAAACTTAAAAATTAAATAAATTTATTAATTTGAATATTTGCAGAAAGAAATTTTGTAAATTCAATTTCTTCTCTTGATAATTCTCTTTTTAAATATATTATGTTAAACACATATTTATTTGTTATTGAGTTTTTTTCAAAGTTTGTTTTAATATCAAGTCCAAATTCAATAATTCCTTTAAGAATAAAAATACAAAAATTTTCTAAATTTTTGTTTTTATTAAAATCTAGATTTTCAAATATTTGAGTACGTAATTTTAATACTATTTTAGATTTATTTTTTAATATTATTTTGGTCTCTCCAATACCAATAAGAGATGTTTGCAGTAGAAGTGTTTGAAAAATTTTATCATTATCTTTTACTCCAAATACATTTCTTTGAAGTTCAACTGCTGAGTAGAGTTGTAGTTGAGCAATTATTTCAAGTGTTTTAGAATTTTTTTGAGTTATTATATTAAATAAGTTATCAAGAATCTCAAATGGGATAAATACGCCTGATGTCTTCCATAAACTAAGGATTCCATTTTTAATTATAAGTTGTTTTTCATGTTTAATTTTAGCAATAATTGGATTTTCAATTTGAGCATAATCTATATTATTTTTTTGAATTAAGTTAACTTTTTCATTTTTTTTTTGAACACTTATAATTTCTTTAAACGTGTAAAATAAATGTGTATTGTTTTCAGAGATTTTTAAATTTGAAATTTTAATTCTCAATATTTCTTCTAAACAATTATAAAGTATGTTAGAAATTATTTTCTCACAAATTTTTGAAGATGTTAACTTATAAACTTGTTCAAAAATTTTACAAATATATTTTTTATGTGATATAATAATTTTATTTTTTGAGAGAATTTTAACTTCAAGTTTTCCAAAACCAAATTGATTAATTATATTTAAAATTTTATTTATTTTTTCTTTAGAATTGATATTTGATGTAATGCTAAGTGAAATAATCTTTGATGTTTGAAATGAAATTTTTTTAAAATTTATGTTATTTATATTGTTTTCATTTTTCTCTAATTCTTGAATTATTAAAAGAAAAGAACTCATAGGAAAGAGCATTCCAAATATTTCACAATATTTGATTCCTGAGGTAGTAAATAATATTGAACTCATTTTAGTAGTCTAATAAATGTATATTTATTCCTTTATTTGTAATTTCAAGTGGATGAATATCTTCATTATTTTTTGTTTTTCTCATCTTTGAAATTGTAAGAGTTCTTGAGTATTCTCCTCCTAATGATTCAAATTCTAAATGAAATACTCCATCACACGCATATTTTGCAATTGTTGTGACTTGTGAATCTTCTTCTTGACAAATAATTATTGATGTTGTTTGAAGCTCATTTAATTTAGAGATAAATTGATAAATAAATTTTCTAATTTGTAGATTTGTAGTATCTTGTTCATAGAGTAAATATGAAAGAGTGGATATTGAATCAATTACTACTCTTTTTGCTTTTGTATCTATAATAATTTGAATTATATCATTAATAGTCTTTTGATTTATTTCATCAATTCCAAGTGAGATTATTTTTAAGTTATTGACTTTTTCTAATTTTTCAATATCCCAGCCAAATTGAATTGCTTGTTTTTTAAGAGAATCTTTTTTTTCTTCAAATGTAAAATATATCCCTTTTTCATTATATTCTTGTGCTCCTTTTACTAAATATTGAAGAGAGAATATTGTTTTTCCACAACCTGCTTTTGCAATTAGAGCTGTTGAGCTAAATTTAGGGATTCCTCCTTCAATGAGTGAATCTAAATGTTCAATTCCAGTTTTAACTCTTTGAATTTGAAGGGAGTTTGTATTAGTGGTGGTATTGGTTTGTTTTTTCATTTTTTTAATAATATTTTTTTGTGCTATAAATGATATGGTAATGTGTTTTACTCTCAAGTACTTGTGTAGGAACTGAGTTTGATGCAAGTAATACTTTTCTATGACTTTTTGGAGCTAAAAAATATTTTGAGCTATCTTTTTTTCCTCTAACTACAATTTTAGATTGTTCTGTTGCATTTTTGTCTGCAAAAATAGTAATATTTTCCATTACACCTTGTAATTTTTCAAATTCTTTTTGACTCATTTCAAATGTTACATGAAGAGTTGTGTCTTTGTTTGCTTTTACTGATATTATTGAACTCATAGTTGAAATTTTAGTATTTGATTTTATAATACTTTTTATTATTTTTAAGTTTTAATAGTCAATTTATATAAAATAAAGTATTAAATATTAAATTTTGAACATTTTTTATACTAATTTTGAGTATTTTTATTAAAAATATGGTATTTTAGGATATTTTTTAAATATTTTAGATATGATTTTTAAAAATCTATGTTCTTTTAGGTTTATGAGTACAAATTTTGAATATCTTAGTCAATTTTATAAGTGAATTATAAGTAAAGTTTGTAAGTTTTAAAATTGAAAATAGTTTTTATGGTGTGAGCTATTTTAAATAAATTCTAGTTAATTAAAATAATCCTTTTAACCATTCCCAAAATAATCCAAATATTGTTTTTGGTTTTTCAGGAGGGAGAGGAATTGTTGATGGGTCTAAAACTATATATGAAATAATTTCATTTGTAAGGGAATATGTTACATTTGCCGTGAGTATATTTTGTTGTTTTAATAGTTGCACATTATCAACTTTTTCAAGAGGTAAATTCATTGTAAAAGGAGTATTTCTTCTAAATACCATTAAACAATCACTCTCAGAACTATCAAGAGTTTTAATACTTGAAATGTTTATTGTAATTTCATATCTAGGTGGTAAGTAGTCAACAAAAGCACCAACTGGACATGAACCATCAATAGTACAATTATCAATAAATTCTTCTTTTTGTTCAATTTCAATTATTTCTCCTCTTAATTCACAAGTGGGAGTATAGAGAAGAGAAGATGCAGAACTATATTGTATAGTAAATAAAGTTATACATAAAAGAAGGATAATTTTTAATAATATTGAATTATAATTTGAATTATAACTTAGATTTAAATTAGAGTATAATTTCATATATAATTTAGTTTTCAAAAGTTTATAACTTTTATGCTTCAATTTTGTATTTTAATTTATTTTCACTTACTATTAAATTTCTCCATTATTAAGAAGTAATAAAGTAATTTATAGTTAAAATGTGAATTTTTTGTATGCAGAATAAAATTTCAATTAAAGTAGGAGGGCCAGCTGGAGAAGGTGTATTTACAGTTGGATTATTACTTGCTAAATATTTTAAACTTAATGGTTTAGAAGTGGTATATACTACTGATTATCCATCACTAATTAAAGGAGGTCATAATACGTGTTCAATTAGAGCAGAAGATGGGCCTGTTTATGCTGAGATGAAGCATCATGATGTTGTTGCGTGTATGGATAAACTTGCTGTGCAAGAAGATGTGAGTTCAAGAAATCATACAGGAATTGTAGTAACTGATTCAAAATTAGTTGAGAGTATGAATTTACAAGATGATTTTTATGTAGGAATTCCTATTGATTCATTAATTGAAGATGTGGGTAAAAGGTTTAAAAATACTATTGTTTTTGGAGCAATTGTTGGTTTAATTAGTGTAAGTGAAGAAGATGCAAAAGAGTTTATTTCTCAAACACTATCTAAACATTTTGGTAAAAAATCACAAGAGATAATTGATACTAATATTGATGTTGCACTTAGAGGAGTGAGATTTGTAAATGAACATGTTTCACATAAAAAATTAAATAAAATTGTAAAAATTGAAAATACGACTCAAAGAGTAATGATGACTGGAAATGATGCAGCAGCTCTTGGAGCTTTAAAAGCAGGTCTTAAATTTGTAAGTGAGTATCCAATGACTCCTTCAACTTCTTTTTTATCATTTTTTGCAGCAAGAGAAATTTCTCACAATATTACAACTAAACATGCAGAAGATGAAATTGCAGCAATTAATAACGTTATTGGAGCAGCTGCTAGTGGAGCTCGTGCAATGACTGCAACTTCAGGAGGAGGATATGCTTTAATGAATGAAGCTATTTCATTTGCAGGAATGTCAGAAAATCCAGTTGTTATATTTGAGTGTATGAGAGCAGGTCCTTCAACAGGGCTTCCAACTTATACTGACCAAGGAGATTTGATGCATGTTCTCTATTCAGGTTCAGGGGAATTTCCAAAAGTGGTGTTTGCACCTGGTGATTTACAAGAAGCATTTTATGGAGGATTTGAAGCATTTAATATTGCAGATTTAGTTCAAACTCCCGTTGTTGTGTTACTTGATAAGCATATTTCAGCATCAGTTATGACAACTCCTCGTTTTGATACGAGTAATTTAGTTGTAAATAGAGGTAATTTTCAGGAATTTGATGCTAATTTAGAACTTGAGAATTATAAGAGGTATGAACTTACTCAAGACGGAATTTCAAAGCGTGTAGTAATTGGTCAAAAAGGAGGATGTCATGTGAATTCTTCTTATGAGCATGATGAGAGTGGTTGGACAAGTGAAGATGGTGAGATGCATAAACTTCAAATGGAGAAGAGACATAAAAAGCTCAATAATATTGATAAGGAATTAATAAAACCAAAAATTTTAGGAAGAGAGAGTGATTATGATATTACACTTGTTTCATGGGGGTCAAATAAGAGTATTTTACAAGAAGCAACTAAGTACTTAGAGCAAGATGGTATTAAAGTAAGACAAATTCATTTTATGTTTTTAAATCCTTGTGATTGGGAATATGTTGATGAAATCTTAAGAATAGATGTTGAAAAAAATAGCGTGATGTTATTTGAAGGGAATATGACAGGTCAATTACATTCACTAATTAGAATGAATACAGGACTTAATATTTTAGAGAAGAAATTAAAATATGATGCAAGACCTTTTTTTTATGAAGATGTATATAGAGATGTTGAGAATTTTTTAAAAAAAAGAGGTATGAATATTGTTGGAGGTAATCAAAAATGAAGTTAGTAAATACATCTGAAGATGTGCTAAAAAAATCAGGTCAAATTAATGATCATGAAGAGGTGCTTAGATTATATGATGAGCATTCAAGTGAGGTGAAAGATTGGGATGAACCTGAACATAAGTCTCAGTGGTGTCCAGGTTGTGGTAATTTTGCAATATTACTTGCATTTAAAAAAGCAATGGTGAGTTTAAAAATTAGACCTGAAGAGGTGTGTATTGTCTCAGGTATTGGTCAAGCAGGTAAGTTTCCACATTATGTGAAATGTTATGGTGTTGAAACTTTGCATGGAAGAGCTCTTCCAGTAGCAACTGGTGTGAAACTTGCTAATAAAGATGTTAATGTGGTAGTTGTAGGAGGAGATGGAGATGGATTTGGTCTAGGTATGGGACACTTTGTACATAGTGCTAGAAGAAATTTGGATGTTACATATTTAATTCATAATAATGAGATTTATGGATTAACAAAAGGTCAAACTTCTCCTACTTCACCAAAAGGGACTAAGACTGTATCAACTCCAAATGGGTCAATTGAAACTCCAATTCATCCAGTTGAGCAAGCAATTACTAATGGTGCTACATTTGTTGCTCGTTGTTTTGCAGGAGATATGGAGCAAACAGTAAGGGTAATGGCTCAAGCAATGAAGCATAAAGGGTTTGCAATTGTTGAGATGTTACAACCTTGTGTTTCATATAACCCTTCTAAGAATCATCAGTATTTTAAAGAGAGATGTATTAGAGTGGAGGAGAGTGGTGATTATAATCCAACAAATAAAAATTGGGCTCTTGCATTAGTTCACAGAGAAAAAGCAGGGTTAATTAAAGATGAAAAAATTGCATGTGGAATTTTATATCATAATGATAGTGAGCGTGGAACTTATTTAGATGAACTTCCTGAGAGTGCTGATTTAGCATTAGTTAAGCAAGATATTTCAAATGTTGATATAGAAGGATTACTTGATAAATTTGAGTAGATAAAATATTTCGAAGAAATATTTGTATATTTTATTTTTAGATAAATCTTAAATAATTTTTTAATTTAAATATTTTGAAATTTCTGTTGATATGTCAATGTAAAAATTCATTAATTCTTCTACTTCTTTGAGTTCTTCTGGACTAATTTTAAGACTTTGTGAAGAGATTGAAACGTTTAGTTTTTCAATTAATGGTCCAGGTGTTAGAAATATTACGCAGTTTTGTGTAAATAGAACTTCTAATCCATTAATTAGAGAAGATTTATTTGAGAATATATTTTTTTCTTTTACTTTTGAAAAATTAACAAGTTCTTCAATTACTCTTGGAGAGAGTATAGTCATAATGTCAATTTGTACTTCATTTCCAGCTTTTTGATAAGAGAATGAGAATCGTTTATTAAATTCTAAAGATTCAGTTTGTATATTTTTTTTAGTAAACATATTTGTAAATTTATTCATTAAATTTTTAGGAAATAAATAAAATCTAGAAGAAATTGTTTTTGGAAGTTTTAAGATGAAGAAATGGTCAGTACAGTGTACATCTTTTCTTCGTGTCCCATTTTTTGTTCTCTCAACTACTGTATATGTATAATTAAATAGTCCTGATACAAATGAGTGATTAAGAGAATTTCTTGTAATATTTCCCCAAAATACATCTTCGATATTTTGAAATTTTTCACCTAAATTAAATATTTCAGGAAAGATTCTATAATAATCTTGGTATAGTACAGAAGACTTTTCAGGTTCATATAACCAATTTTTATGGTTTGCAAGTTCTATTTTAATTAAATCTTTTTTAAGTGATTTAAGTCTTGTATACACTATTGCATAAAATATTGCTATAATAGTAAAATATACAATTATAAGGGGAATAAATAGTTCAAAATTTTGTAAAAATATAATTAAAATGCTAAAAATTAGAAAAGATATTACATAAATTAAATTAAATTTTTTAGTTATTTTTGAGAGATTTTCTTTCCAATACTGAGATTTTTGTAAAATGCTTTGCCTATTTTGTTCTAATATTTCTAAATTAGGTAGTCTTCCAGTTGGATCCCAAAATTGAGAATTTTGATTAGTATTTTGTTGTTGTATTTGAGGTTTCATGTTTATAGTTCTACATTAGGATTTATTTTTTCTGATTCTTGAATACTAAAAAATTCAAACTCTTTAAATTTTAAGGATTGTGCTACAAGATTATTGGGAAATACTTGAATTTTTGAATTAAATATCATTACATTACTATTATAAATTCTTCGTGAAGCTGCAATTTGATCTTCTGTTCTTGTGATTTGATTTTGTAAATTTAAAAAATTTTCATTTGCTTTTAAGTCAGGATAATTTTCAGATACTGCAAAGAGTGTTTTTAATGTACTTGTCATCATATCATCAGCTTTTGCAAGTTCTTTAATATTAGAATTATTAGAAGCGTTCATCATTGAAGTTCTAATTTGAGTGATATTTTCAAATAGTTCTCGTTCATGAGTTGCGTATCCTTTTACAGTATTTACTAAATTTGGTATTAAATCATTTCTTCTTTTTAATTGAACATCAATTCCAGAAAATGAGTTCTGTACTTGATTTTTTAAAGAAATTAAACTATTGTATACAATAATTATCCATAAGATAAGTACTGCTGGGATGATATATAAAAATAATTCCATATAATTTATGAGACATATTTGTTTAAAAATCTTTATTGTATTTTTAAGAGGAGAATTATTTTAGTTTTATAAGTACAAATATTTATACATTATAATGATTTATATAGTTATTATGAATATAACTATTTCAATTAGTCAAGAACTCTTACATAAACTCAAAGAGCGAAAGATGTATGATAAAGAATCTTATGAGGAAGTTATCTGGGATGCTTTGGAAGATTCAATGGAACTTAGTGTAGAGACTAAAAATAATATTAAACTTGCAGAAGAAGATATTAAACAAGGAAGAGTATACTCTTTAGAAGATGTGAAAAAAGAATTAGATTAAATTGAAAATATATGAAATTCAGTTATCTTTGCAAGTAAAAAAATTTCTTAAAGGATTAGATTCTCAATAGAAAAAGAGAATATATGCTGTTTTAGAGAGAGTTCGAGTAAGACCGTATCATCATGCAAAAAAGTTAGTTTCATCTCCTTATTTTAGAATTCGAGTTGGAACATTTCGTTTAATTGTTGATATAAATAAAGGAAAATTAATTCTTATGGTAATTGAAATTACACAGAGGAGGAATATTTACAAATAAATTATTCTAACTATGGTTAATAGTTACTAATAGTTTAAATATTAAAGATAATTAGTTTTAGTATGACTGCATATAAAAATAAAGTTTGGTATTTATCCTCCTGCACTACATGTAAGAACATTATTAAAGAGCTTCAATTGGAGAATGGTAATTGTGAATTTGTAGATATTAAAGTAACTCCAATTTTAGCAACTGAACTTGAAGAGATTCAAAATAATTTGAAATGTTCGTATGAAGAGTTATTTAATAAAAGAGCTTTAAAATTTAAGGCAATTAAAGAGAGTGTTAAAAGTGATGAAGATTTTAGGACATTAATTTTAGAAGAATATACATTTTTAAAAAGACCTGTTATTAAAATTGGGCAGAAATATTTTGTTGGAAATTCTAAAGCAGTTGTGGAAGATGCAAAAAGAGAATTGAATTCTTCAATTAGTTAACATATTTTTCTATTGATTAGGAGGAGAATCTTTTTAAACTCATTTCTCATATAATTTTAATATGGAGAATTTCTTTGTTACCTATATTTTTCCAAATTTACATTATTATATTGGTTTTTTGCTATTAATAATTGGATTCTTAGTTACAAGTAGGGTAAGTCCGTATATGAAAAAACAAATGCTAGGTAGTTTTTATGATATTTTTGCTAGGTTTATAATTACTTTTTTCATATTATTTTTTTTAGTTTTTAATGATAGTTCATTACTTGAAAGAGTTATACTAGTTATATTTACATACATTGCATCTTTATTTTTAGTTTCTTATATGTATAATGAAAAAATTTCAGATATACTAGATAGAAAAACTCAACTAGGTTCACAGAATATATTCATATTATCTTTGATAATAATTTCTTTCATTTTTAAAATTGTAAATATGTTAAATACAGATTCAACTCAAAAAGTAGTTGTAAATTTTATGATAGGTTTAATGATTTTATTTTTAGTTGTGATATATTTATTTTATAATTTTTGGAGAAAAAGAGAGTTTAAAATTAAACTTAAAAATAAGGAAATTTTATTAGGAGAGATTATAAGAGAAGATTCTTCGTTTATACAATTTAAGTCAGGTAATAAATTATATTATATAAAAAAAGAGGATGTTGAATATGTTGAAGAAATTAATGAAGAAGAAAAATCTCAAAAATGAAGCGATTTATTATTTTGGAAATTGGAGATTCTGCTTATACAGAATTTAGAATGAAAGGAGGAGAATTTGAAACTACTCAAGATGCTATTTTAATTGATTCAATAGATGCAAATTCAAAAGAAGAAGCTCTTGAAAAATTGTATTTAAATCTAAATCACAAAGATAAAGATTTTGATAGATTAATGATTTGTGAAGTTGCAAATACTCAATATGTTTAATTTCTTCAATTCTTACAAAAATTTAAATAATCATACCAATTAGTATAACTATGACAAAAAATATAACTATTCCTGAATTATTTGAAAATGTATTTTCATATCCTCAACTTGATACTATTTTAATGGTTGAAAAATTTATCGAAGAATATTCTGCTATGTATAAAAAAAAAGAATTATGGGGACTATTGCCTAAAAAAATGAAGTATCAAACATATAAAGTTATTTTAGATTATTTACAATATTCAAATAAAGTAGCAATTGATAAAGAAAATAAAGTAGTATGGATAGGATATCCTTTCAATGAAAAATTAGTAAAAAGAGGTGTTGAGGTGTAATGATAAGAAGATTAAAGAACTCAAGAGTTATTTTTCATGATACTTCTCTATATGAAACTTATATGAGTTTAAAAAATGGAACTCATGAAGAGCAAAGATTGTATAAATGGATTACAAGAGCAATTCAAGATTTAAAAGAGGATGCTTTTTGTGGAGTATCTATACCAAAAAATAGAATACCTAAAAAATATCAGTCAATTTTTGAAGCAAAAAGTGTTTGGAAATATGATTTGCCTTCTGCATATAGATTAATATATACGATTGAAAATAATGAGATTGAAGTATTTACAATAGTTCTTGAATGGTTTGACCATAAAAGTTATGAAAAAACATTCAAATATTAATACTCAATATTTATAAAATCCTCCTTCTATGTATAAGTATGAACATAGAACTATCACTTTTTAAATCATTAGAAGAGAATGCTAATGAATATTATCAAAAATCTAAAAAGTTGAAAAAAAAAATTCCAGGAACTCTTTATGCAATAGAGAGGACTAAAAAAGAGATAGAAGAATTTAAACAACAATATAATGCAAAAGAAGAAATTAAAAAAAAAGAACAATTATTTTCACATGTAAAATCTCAATGGTATCATCAATTTAGATATACAATACTACCAAGTGGACTCTTAGCAGTATGGGCTCAAAATGCTCAACTCAATGAACTTTTAATTAAAAAATATGCAACAAATAATGATTTAATTTTTCACACAGAAGCTCCAGGTTCTCCTTTTGGAATAATTCAACAAACAACACATAAAGCAACTAGAGAAGATATTCAAACAATGGCTCTATGCATTGGAGCATTTTCATCAGCATGGTCAAGAGGTTTAGGAACAACAGATGTATTTTATGTACATTTAGATCAAGTAACTAAAACTGCACAAAGTGGAGAATTTATTGCAAAAGGTGCATTTATGATTAGAGGGGAAAAACAATTTGTAAAAAATGTAGTATTAGAATTAGGAGTTTCACAAAAAACAATTACACATTACAATGAAGAAGAGGAAGAAGAATATCATCAAAGAGAACTTATTTTAGGAATCCCACACCAATTAAAACAATATGGGGAGGAGAAGATATTAGTACTTACTCCAACAGTAAGTGAGGCAAAAGATTTGCATAAAAATATCATCAAACACTTCAATTTAGATAGAAAATTTCAACTCCCTAAATTTATTCCACAAGGAGCAAAAATAAATGGTGTTCTAAAAATAAATAATAAGTAGTATAAAAATTAAAATAAAACTAAAATGTTAAAATTAAAATATGAACCCAAAGATTTTGTAGTTGAAGAGATTTCAGATTTAAAACTAGTTAAAAATGGAGCTTTTAAAATTTATAAATTAAAAAAAGAAAATTTAGAAACAATTGAACTTATAAAAAATATTGCATTTAGTAACAATCTTACAATAAATGATATTGGTTATGCTGGAATTAAAGATAAAAGAGCAATTACAACTCAGTATATCTCAATTCCAAGCAATAAACATATAGAATTGTTAAAGGGTAAAAATTATTCTCTCACTCTTATTGGAACAACAAATAAACAAATAGAAACAGGTGATTTAATTAGCAATAAATTTACAATAACAATTAGAAACATTAATGATTTTGAATTTAACAATTTTCAAAAATATAAAGACTATATACAAAGTGGAATTATGAACTATTTTGATTCTCAACGATTTGGAAGTTATTTTAATGGAGAA
>JAIUMM010000019.1 GCA_022565615.1 Nanobdellota archaeon
AAATATTACATCCATATATTCTTGTTTTCTTTCGTCTTCTATGCAATAAAATAAATTATTCATTAATTCTCCATTGTGTGTTTGAACCATTATAAATGTTGCTTTATTATCATGTTCATTTATTGCTTGCATAACTCTTGGATATGCTTCTTGTGTATATGGGCATGTAAATGAACCAAAGAAATACACTTCTTGTCCATTTCCCTCTTTATTGTAAAATAGCTCTGGGTTAGTTAAACTTAGTGTTGATGAACCATCAAGTGTAACAGCACAAATTTCATCACCTCCTTCTAAATCTACTAAACTTCCTGCTGTATTACTTCCAGTTGGGTCAAACATACAAAAACTCTCACTCTCAAGTCCATCACAATTTCCATACAAATAGTAATTTATTCCTCCATATGTTGAATACACACCTGATGCTACAAATAATGCTACAAATAAAAAAGAAAAAACTGCAAAGTTTTTTAATAAAAATTTAGACGCTTTTGGAGAATATTTAGCTAGTTTTCCAACTAATTTTCCTTTAATCTTATCTTCAAATTCAGCTTGACATTTACGCCCAGTTGATTTATTTATAACACATAGAAATGCTTCTTTAGTAAGTGTTCTATATTTAGCTGAGAAAATTCCAAATATTGCAAACACTACAAGAGCAGGTAAACAAAATATTGCCATATGTTGAAAAATTAATTCAATATTTATAAATTTGAGTAACTTTAAGAGGAGAAAAGAGTTAAAAGTTAATTTTATAAAATTAAAGACTATAATTAATAATATGGAAAATTTTAGATTTAATTTAATGAAAGGAAAAATAGTGGAAGTTATCATTCAAAATATGTTTGAATGTACAGATTATCAAGTGTTTTCTTATGGACATGAAAATACTTTAGGGTATATGAAAAATGAATTAAAAAAATATAAAAAACATAATGATACTTTAAAAAAAATTAGATTTACACCTGATTTTGTGATTTATAATCCTAAAACAGAAGAAACAAGATTAATTGAAGTTAAATATAATAATTCTAAAAATAATAAGATTATTAGTGATTTTGAGCCTTATCAAAAGTATTGGAGCGATTGTTACATATTAGTTGTAAACCCATCTAGTGAAAATGTATATTTTATTCAAAAAGCAAGTGAAATTGAGATTGAAAATGAGTTTTATAATAAAAATTTACATAAAAAAGTTAAAACTTATGATTTGAATAAATTTAAAAAAATTCAAGAAGAATTTGAAGATATAACATGGGAGGTTGTAAAAGATACATTTGAAATAATAGATAGTTTAAAATTTGTAAGTGAAGGGAGAAAAAGTAGTTAAAATTACTATTCACGAATTTTATGAGGAGAGAGGGATGCTAGACACTTCACTTTATTTCATTCTTGCACCAAAGGTTTGAAAAATCCCTCTTTTCTAATTTTTATATTAATAGAGTTTAGAACTGAATATGTATGAGGGGAGAGGGATTTGAACCCTCGAACCTTGCGGACTGGAGCCTAAATCCAGCACCTTTGACCTGACTGGGCGACCCCCTCTTTTTTAATTTAAGTATAAAAGCATCTTAGAACATGATTTTGTTTAAGAATATCTAAATTAAATCTCAATTCCTTTAAAAAGATTGTGTATCTAAATTACTTGTATCTAATCGGGTCAAATCTTAAAGAAGGAGTTTGTTCATCAATGTTAACTAAAATATTACTCGCTCTTTGTGGTCTGTTATATTTAGTTTTAGTTTGTAACGGTATGAAAGTTGTTTGAACTCCTAATTTATCAGTTAAAACCTGTCTTCCACATTTATCTATAGGAAATCTTTCATCTTTTATTCTATAACCTTGTGTACTTCCTGATTCAAAAGATATTCTATAAATATTACCTATATAATCTTCAGGTTTAATACCTCTAGCAAGAAATAAATCCGGTCTTGAGAGTAGAATTGACTCTTCATCTCCAAATTCTAAAATAAAATATTGAAAAAGTTGACTCTGAGGTGTTTCTAATGAGAAAACATGATTTAAATCCTGCATTCTACTTTCTAAAGTACTAAATTCACTATCTGTTAAGCTTTCTGGAGAAACGCCCCATTCTCTTTCTTGAGTAATTAATTCATGAAGTGAAGGATTTGTTCTAATTTCATTTATTAAAACTTCAAAAGGTATTTCTTTAGACATTGTAATAATGAGTTTATTTAAATTTATAAATTTATCTTTTATGAGTAGTGAAAAAAAGAGATTTTTATTTTTCTACTCCTCCTAAACATAATTTTTATAAAGCTAAATTAATATAATTAAGTATGCTCACATCAACTCAAAGAGAAGCAGTAGAGGAAATTTCAAAACCTCTATGTGTTAAAGCAGGTCCTGGAACTGGTAAAACAATGCTTCTTGTTGAAAAAATTGCTCATTTAATTGAAAAAAAAAACATTCTACCTATTCAAATTTTAACACTTACATTTACTCAAAAAGCAGCTAAAGAACTCAGTGAAAGAGTTGAGAAGAGAACTGGAAATATTTTTATGACTTATACATTTCATTCATTTGCTCTATCAATTCTTCAAACCATCTCAAGAGAACCTGAGAGTATTGTAGTATTAAAAGATGTTGATTCAATTCATTTTTTAGTTCAAAAAATTAAAGAATATGGGTATGATGAGGAACTTAAAAAAGATGCACTATTTTTAGCAAAAGAATTTTATAAAACAATTAATTCTCTAAAAGATCAAGGTATTTCTAAACAAAATTTAGCACTTGTTGAATTTAATCAGATGCATATGAGACAGCATTTCATTCAACTCTATACAGATTATGAAAAATATAAACGTAAAAAAAATGTATGTGATTTCCACGATTTAGAACAAAAGTTATATACTTATATTATGAAAAAAGATGAAATTGCACAAAAAATTGCAAAAATTTATCCTTACATTATAGTTGATGAATTTCAAGATACTTCTCCTCTTCAATGCAAAATATTAGAAAAATTAGCTCAGTTTAATAAACACATTACAGTAGTTGGAGATGAAAAACAAAGTATCTATGGATTTCGTGGAACTCATACCAATAGTTTTGAAACATTTCAAGAAACATTTTCAAATTCAAAAACACTTTTTTTAAAAGAACAATTTAGAAGTTCACTTCAAGTAATTAAAGCAAATAATCTCTTAATTTCTCAAATGGTTAATGAAGAGGAACAACTATTACTTCCTCAAAATTCAAATAAAGGTGAAATCTCAAAAATTGTGTGTAGAGATGAGCAAGAACAATATCAACATATTGTCTCAAAAATTCAAGAGTTTATTGAACATAATACTTCTTCAACTAATAAAAAGACTCTTGGGGTTGTTGCAAGAACACACTCTCAATTAAAAGAATTAGTACTTTATGCACAACAATTTGGAGTTGAAATTAGTTATGGACAAGAAGATATTTTTCACACTCCTTCAATTGAAAAGTTACTCAATTATTTACATATTATCTCAAATCCAAAACAAAGTGAAAAATATATATTTTCTGTTTTTGAACAATTAGAAATACCACAATTTATTCCTCAATTTATTTTACATCAAGCAAGAATGTTTGAAACTGACATTTATACATTTTTAAAAAGATATGGTGCAAATCCTAAATCTAAACCATTTAGTGAAATTTATGAACAATATGAAAAAGATGTTGAATTTATTTGTTTTAAAATTGAAAAGTTGCTTAGTTATATTCAAGAATTTGAATCTCATAGAAAAATTAGAAAAATAATGCTTCAAATAATGCAAGATGAAGAAATTTATGAAAAAGCTCTTACAAGAAATGATGCTAAATTAATTTCAAATTACAATTCATTACTTCAATTCATTAGTGAATATGAAAAATTATCAAATAGTTCAAATATTACTGATTTTTTATCTTACATTCAAACAGCAAAAGATTTACATCACAATATTGTTGACTCTAAAATTTCTTTAAATATTACAAATGCTCAAAATTTAATCTCTGCTATGACAGTTCATCAAGCAAAAGGAAAAGAATTTGATGAAGTGTGTATTTTACAATGTACTAATAAATATTTTCCTCTTCCATTTAGAGATGAATTTCTAAAACATTCTTACTCAATTACCAAAGAACAAAGTAATGAAGAAGAATTACGACTCTTTTTTGTTGCAATTTCAAGAGCAAAAGAGAGAGTTGAATTATTAGTTCCAGAATTTAATTCAAAAGGAACTCCTCTTCAAGAAAGTCCATATTTGGAATTGATTAAAAGTGTGACAACTAAATCAATTCCTAAACAACATGATTTAACTAGACAAACTAATGTTTCAAAAGAGTTACTTACTAAGATGATTTTTGCTCTTCAAAGAGATGATTTTTCATATGCTAAAAAAATATTAAAAGAATTTGAATTAATAGCAACTTCAAGTAAAGATTTACGACATTATGAAGAAGAATATGTGAACAAAAATAATCAAATATTTCAAAGAAAAGAAGAAGATGGAAGTTATAAAAAAAGAGTATTTTCAGTTTCACAAATTAAAACATATCAACAATGTCCAAAAAAGTATTATTATTCTTATATTTGCAGAATTCCTAGTGAACCAAAGCATTTTTTTTCATTTGGAACAAGTGTACATCAAGTATTTGAACTTTTAATGCCTATGTTTGATAAAGAGTTACCAAAAGAAGAAATTATGCTCTATGCTCTTCATTTACTCTCTATGCATTGGAGAAGTTTGGGGTATGAGAGTGTAAATCAAGAAAAGGAATATTTTAAAAAAGGACTTCAAGCAGTAGAAGATTTTGTTGAAAAGGAACTTGAGAGAAGAAAAAATTTAGGTATTTTACATCAAGGATTAGAAGAAGAGTTTAGAATTAAACTTGGAAGTGAAGAATTTGAAATGCTAGGATACATTGATAGAGTTGATAAAGATAAAAATGGGAATATTCATATTATTGATTATAAAACTTCAAAATCAATGGCTTATAACTCTCAACTTCAAGAAGATTTACAATTATATACATATGCTTTAGCATATAAACAATTAAAAGGAGAGTACCCAAAAACAATGGCTTTATGGTATGTAATTCACAACAGAATTGCACAAGTAGAATTTAAAGAGGATGTTGTGCATAAAGTGCAGCAGAAGTTAATTGAAGGAATTCAAGCAATAAATAGTAATAATTTTGAAGCAAGTCCAAGTTATTTCAATTGTACATACTGCGATTTCAAAGATATATGTAAGGATTCACTAAAGTGAAGCCTGCATAGTGTAAGAACGAAATGAAGAGAAGTGTCTCACATATATGTAAAGATAGCCTTAAATAAGGCTAGATTTTAATTTTTTAAAAATTCTTAAATCTTAAATTATAAACAATACATTTATATATGTGAAAACACATAATCATGTATGGCAAATATTTCTTTAAGTATTCCTGATACAACATATAAAAAAATGAAACAATTCCCCGAAATTAGATGGAGTGAAGTTTCAAGACAAGCAATTACTAAAAAAATAGAATCTTTAGAAGAACTAAATAAAAATTCTAATCAATACACAGCACAAGAAATTGAATCATTTTTTACAATAGCTGCAGAAGATATTGAAGATTATCTTTCTTCTCAAAGTGAGGTTGTACTAAAAGATGAATAGTGATTTAAAAACTCCATTAAAAGGAGAAATTTGGTTAATAAATTGGAACCCTTCAAGAGGAAGTGAACAAGCAGGAATAAGACCTTCTTTAATAATTCAAAATAATATTGGAAATAAAAATTCTAATTTTCCCAACACAATTGTAGTTACAATTTCAACAAAAGGAAGAGATATTCCTTTTCATGTGAAATTAATACCTAACAAATTAAATGGTCTTAGTGATATATCATATATTAAAACTGAGCAGATATTAACAATTTCAAAAAATAGACTTATTAAAAAAATAGGTCAAATTTTAGATGACGAGTATTTATTAGTAAATAAAGGTTTAAAACTAGTTCTTGACTTATAAGGATAATTAATAAATTATATATGAAATTTAATTTTCTTTGAAAATTAAAAGCAATTTTTACATTCTTCTTCTCCTTCTAATTGATGCCCTGCACGAGTCCAACTAATTGCTCCTCCTTGTAATTCATAAACTTCATTAAATTCTAACTGCTCAAAGAGTGGAAGAGTATAAGAACTTCTTGAACCACTTCTACAATATACTAAATACTTTTTATCTCTATTTAAACTATTAATTTGTGCTTGAAAATTTTGATCATAAAAATCAATATTAATTGCACCTTTAATGTGTCCTGCTTCAAATTCTTCAGGAGTTCTAATATCAAGTATTATATATTCACCTGATTCCACTTTACTTTTAAAATTAAATGTTAGTACTGATTCAATTGTTCCCATTTGTAAATTTGTCTGAGTATTATCTTCATTGATTGAATTATTATCAACTCCTGTAATCTCTTTTGGAGATGAGAGTGCAAAGTATAAAATTATTCCACTAATTATTATAATAATTATAAAAAAAAGTAACTGAACATAATTAAATGACTTTTCAATTTCTTTTGTAATGTTAGGAGTTTTATGTGATTGTGATTTTTGAAAATTTGATTTTTTTTCCCTACTCATAATTTTAATTAATAATTATTTATTTAGATAGTTTTGTATTCTGTGTATAAAAAAATAATATGTTCACATTATAATAATTACAATTTTTTTAATAATTTTAAACTATGTTTTATTCAATTAAATCTCCTCTTTTAATTCTCTCTTGTTTTTCAAAAAATTCTTCTGTAAATGAAAGTTGGTTTTGTATTTGAAATGATTGTGCTTTAAATAATGCTTTTTGAATTAAAACTAACTCTTTTTGAGTTCTTATATCAGTAATTGAGTATATTATTTTAAATAATAAATGAGGAATTTTAGACTTAGTTGCAAGTTTTGAATTTTGAATACAAGAGGAGAAATATTTTGCTTGCTTGAATTGTGAAATATTATGAAATATACTCATCTCAACACCTAGTCCTGCTTCCCTTTCTTTGATTTCATTACATAACACATGATTAATTCCTGAATTAAAATGATGAATAAAGTCAAATCTATTTACTAAATCTTGGTTAAATACATTACAAATTAAGTGAGTACATTTTTTAGAAGTGAGTTGCACAAGAGTAGTATTTGAATATGAACAACATATTAAATAATCAACTTCTTGCTTTAATGAACTAATAATTGAGATATATTTATCTTTAAATTCAAATTCTTTAATATCAATATAACAAACGTTAACTGGTTTAAACGTAGTATTTTTAAACTTTTGAGTAAGTGTATTAAATGAATTTTTAATTATGTGCCTTAATTCTTTATTCTCTAATTCTTTTAATGAAGAAATTGTTTGAACAATACCAATATATTTAGAATTATTAATACAATTCTCCTCTTGAAGTAATGTAATAGAATTCTCTTTGGATAAGAGGGAGGAGTGGATAAGAGGAATCATAATAGAGTAGATAATTATAAATTTATAAAATTGTAGTATAAAAACAAAAATTATTGAGAAAATTTAAAATTTATATATTATGTATATCTTACTCTATACTCATCAGGTATAAATAACTTTTTTCTTAAAATTGAGTATGTAACACCTCTTCTAATCTCATCAAGTGCTCTTGAATTTAAATCATTAAAATCTTTTATTTGGATTACATCAGGTTCACTTACTAACTCAGGAGGAACTCCAAAAATAATTTTATCCTCTTCATTTAATTTAACAGTAAAATCTGCAGGATTTATAATATTAATTATATCGTATGTTCTTTGCATATTTTTAAAACTAAACCATCTACTATCATACAATAAACCTAATCTTGTATTCTCATCTTTGAGCATTGTAAGTAAATCAACTTCATTTCCTCCTTTTCTTAAATCTCTTAAAAAATCTCCTCCACCTTTAAATGAGTTTCCATTTGGATTAAATAATGTAAATAATGTGTGATTTCCAACATCTAAACCCAATCTTGCTTCTAATTGTTCTTTTAAATTCATATTATTTAGTATTTAAAAGTAATTACTTTATAAAATTAATTATACTATTAATTATACGATTTATCAGTTAATTTTAATAATTATTACAATAATCTTGTTTGAATACTATTAGGAACATATAAATGCTTTTTTTTTACACTAAATAATGATTTTATTTCATTTGGAAATCGAATCTTTCTTATTAAATCTCTATCTAATTCCTCTTCTAAAAATGAGTTTACATGAACTCTATCCTTTTCTAATTGAGAAGTTAGATAATGCAGTGGTATATATACTCTTAATTGAGGAATATTATGTATTGAAGAATCTCTATATGCTTCACATTCAATTCCATTTCCTTCTAAAACTCTTGCTTCATATCTTGGGAAAATAAATCCATTTTTTCTATCAAATCCAACAATTACATTTTGAGGATGAGATTGTAAATTATTATCAAAAAAAGTACCTAATTTATTATAAATTAGTATATCACCTAAATATAACTTTTTACTCATAATTTAATTTAACATTTAATTTTTATAAATATATTGAAAATATTTAACATTATTGTAGAATATCTAAAATCTCTTTTCCATATTTTTTTGCAATAAAACTCTCTTCTCCTAGAATATGTGAAATATCCTCTTCAAATTGTGCATTACTTGTAAGTAACTTATCTAATTGAGTATTATTAAACACTTCAAATGACTGAATTCCCAGTCGTGATGCTATTGATAAACGCAGTTGTTTTAATTGATGCATTTTGACATAATGTTTTGTTGAATTGTTCAAATTATTTGTAACTTCTTTTGATTTTGATTTTGGTATTTCAGGTTTTTGAAATAAAAACGTTTGTAATTCTTTTTGACCTGATTTAATTGAATCTTGTTTATCTTTACTTGGAAAAAACTGGCTCAAAGTTCCAGAGTATAACACTATTAATTTCTCTTTTGCTCTTGAACATGCAACATAAAAAAGTCTTAATTCTTCTTGATATTTATCATAACTTGAAATTGACTTCACATGAGCTATAAACTCATTATCTTGCACTTTATTAGGGAAATATTGTGTTGTTGCTTCAAGTATAATTACTTTTTGAGCTTCTTGCCCTTTAATTGCATGAATTGTTGCAAGAATTATTTGATTTGGTCTAATTGGTTCTTGTCTTTTAGTTGAAAAATCATCTGATTTTAAATTAAACTCTACGTTATGAGTTAATAAAATTCTTGAAAAATCTTCTAAAACTCTATTTGTTCTTGCAAGCACAAAAATCTCATTAGGTTCAACTCCTGATTTAATGCTTGATTTAATATGATGTAGAGCAATTAAAAACTCATCATCAGTATTTTTACACTCAACAAGTTCAATAGCATTTTGATCAATAATCTCTTTTGGAGTTTGTAAATCAATTAAACCAAGAGGTTTTATTATTTGATTACACGCTTCAACTAGTGTAGTGTTTGATCTGTAATTTAATTCAAGCATAATTATATGAGAATTTTGAAAATATTTTTCAAAGTCTAAAATAAAATTAATTTCACTTCCTCTCCAATTATAAATAGATTGTCTAGGGTCTCCAACACAAAAAATGTTAGAAGTAGTAGTAGTATTTTTTAATGTTTGAATTAATGTTAATTGAATTGAATTAATATCTTGAAATTCATCTACCAATATATGTTCAAATTTAGGAATAAATGTTGGAAATTCATTATAAATTTCTTGAATTTGTAAAATTTGATCTGTAAAATCTCTAATTTTCAAATTATTCATCTTTATTGGAATTTGTGTTAATATAATTTCAATAAGCTTTGCTACATGTTGAATTGATTGAGGAGCTTGTTTTGAATACTCATGAATATCTTGGTGTGTATTTTTAGAATAATCTAAAATTGAGAACATATCATGACAAAATGTCAAAAACAAATCATCACCTGATTTTTCACTTCTTTGTCTAGTTGAAAAGTATTCTCTTGAAATTTGTTCAAATGAAATTCTAAATTCTTGAATAATTCCTCTAATGATTTGAATTTTTTGAGAAAATGTTAAAACACTATTACTTGGAACTAAATGTTCTTGAATTGATGATACTTTTCTAAGTTCTTGCTCAGAATATGAATTAAATGTATGAATTACAACATTGTGTAAATTTTTCTCTTCTAAACGCTTTCTCATTTCATCTCTTGCTTTTGTAGTAAATGTAATTGCTAAAATTTCTTCTTGTTTAACTCCTCTAAATTGTACTAAAAACTCAATTCTCTTTATTAAAACAGTAGTTTTACCACTTCCAGCTCCTGCTACACATAATATAGAATTATGAGGATTTAATACACTTAGTTGTTGTTTTTTATTTAATCCTTGAGTAAAAAATGAGAATTGTGGGAGGATACCTTCAATGTGCTCTAGATTAGTTTCTTCTAAATTATTATTTTTAATTTCATTAATTACTACTTTTTCATCACTTGAAGCAGAATTATAATTCTTAGAAGGTGTGATTAATTCATCTCTTCCTTTAGGTGTGATTCTTAATGTTTTAAGTCCAGTAGTAGTATATTTTGGAGTAATTAACTCATCTTTTTCAAGCTCACCAATTATAGCGTAAATATGTGGTTTTTTGAGTTTATATAAGCATCCATATAAATCTAGTTCATCCATTCTATTTTTATCAATAGTTGGATTACTATCTCCAATTAAAAATGAAACAAGAGTAGTTTTTCCAATATTAAAATCAAATGATTTCATAGCTTCAAGAATTTGTAAATGGTACGATTGCATCTATATATTTTTATAAAAATTCCTTTTTAAGTATTTGTATTAAGAGGAGTAGAATTTTTCAAAACTATCTCCTCTTTGGATGCTCATGGCCTTGTTCTTTTCTAAGTTTTAAGTCATTGATGTGTAATACTTTTTCTTTTACTAATTCTTGAATATTATGATAATTATTTTTAACCATTAGTGAAACATAATCTCCTCCTAAAAAGTGTGGGAGAATTACATAATCAGCTCCTTTTTGATATAAATCAAGTGCTTCATCAATAGTTCTTGATGTTAAAAATAATAAGCTATTTGGATTTTTTTGTTTATTTTTAAATATTGAACTAATTAATGAATTTGTTTCATAATATGGGATAGTTGAAATGCATAATTTAGAGTTCTCAAAGTCAATTTCTTCTAAAAATTCAACATTATTAGCATCTGCATACATACAAGAAATTTGTTGAGATTTTAATTTTTTAATGATTTGTGGGTCATTATCAATAATTATGTAACTATCACCTAGAGTTTTAATTGTTTTAAGTAAAGAGAAACCAACTCTGTCAAATCCAAAGATAATAATGTCATACTTTTTTGTATGAACTGTTGATTGTTTTGAATCTTTTAAATTTCTATTATCTAGATGTTTAAAGAGTGGCTGAAATTTTGAATATAAATATTCACCATTTAAAATCATATATGTTGATGCTGTAATTGTTATAATTCCAACAAGTGTAATCATGGAGAGTTCTGAAGATGTTATTAGTCCTGCTTGAAGTGCAAGCATACCTACAATTAAACCAAATTCACTTATTTGAGCAACTGTTAAACCTGCTAAAAATCCCGTTCTTGTTGAATATTTTAAATATGACATTAAAAATATTACAATTAGTGGATTTCCAATGAGTACAAATAATGATAAAATAATTGCAGGAAGTAGAATTGGAGCAAATACTTCACTAATTAATCCAAATTTTTCTGCAAATGATACATCTTCAATTCCTGAAATTTCTGGAACCATTTGAGAACCTAATAAAATAAAAAACATTACAATAAAAAAATCTCTAAGTGGTTTAATTCTTGAACTAATTTCACTCTGATAAGGAGAAGATGCTAGTGCTACTCCTGCAAGTAATGCTCCTACTTCAAGTGAGAATCCTAAATAATCAAATAAGGCTGCAATTCCTAAACACCATGAAATTACAAATACAAATAATAATTCAGTTGATTGAGAAATTGATTGAAGTAATTTTGGAAGAAGAGTTTTTGATAAAATATATGTTAAACTCACAGCTGCTATAATACTTAATACTGTAATTCCTACAAATAATGCTGTACTTTGTTCAACATCTCTTGGAACTAAAAATGCACTTAGAGCCATTAGAATAATTACTGCTACTAAATCTTGAACAATTAGAAATCCCATTGAAATTTTTCCATAAAGAGTTTCTAAATCTCGTTTATCTGATAATAATTTTACTATAATAATTGTTGAAGAAAATGTTAGACATATTGCTATAATTAATGAACTAATTAAAGAATAACCTAGTAGATAATTAATTCCAAATCCCACTATTGTTGTAAAAAGTACTTGTCCAAGTCCTGTAATGAGTGAAATTGCACCAACTTCTTTTACAAGTTTTAAATTTAAATGTAATCCTACTATGAAGAGGAGAAGTGCAATTCCAATGTGCGCAAATGTTTCATATCCTTCACTTGAACTTAATATATTTAAAAATAAAGGTCCTGCAATTAATCCCGTTAATATATAACCAATTAGAAGAGGTTGTTTTATTTTATTCATGATAAAAGATATTACAAGTACAAGAACCATCACTATACTTAATTCTAAAAAAAATTCTGCCATATAATATAATTTTAAATTTTAATTCAAATAGATTTATGTTTTTTAAGAGTAGTGATTGAAGAAAATTTATAACCTATAGGTAAAATATCAGAGAAGAAAAATTCTATAAGAAGTATTGGTTGAATTAAAAAATTTAAAAAAGTCAATTTCTCTTCAAAATTATTTATTCAATTTAAAAAAAATGAGGAGAATTTTGCTCTTCTCTTCTTTGTTTATACCTTTGGTAATTAAGAACTAAATTTGTTAAATTAGGAAATAAATTAACATCTTTGTATCTTTTAACATAACTATCTACATCTAGATCATGATCAAATGGAATTTGTAAAATCTCCTTATCTGTAAAGTGACCTTCTTTAAGTCCATACGCAAAACATTCTGGAAAATCTACATGGTCTGCAAATCTGTTAATGGTTCCTCCATGATTTACTCTTTGCATTAAATCATAATCTAATCTTGCTCTATTTAAAACTGTTCCAACTAGACCTTGATCAATATCAATTTTTCTAATTATTCCTATCCTTTCTAAATTTTGAATTGTCTGAAATTCAGTACTTGGATACATAAGTCCTCTTAATTTTCCTATTTCAATCCCCTCTAACTCAGCTTTTACTAAATTTCTAATTCCACTTTCTAGTGTTTGATTTAATGTCATAATTAACTCAATAATTTAAATATTATAAATTTTACTACTTTATGATGATTCAATATTTTGTATTTTATTAAAATTGTTGTAAATATTTTTTGACATATGTAAAATTAATTCTACATTTTATTCATAATGCAGGAGTTACGAGACACTCTATTTCATTTCGTTCTTGTATCTCAGCAGAGCTGATGATTTCACTCCTGCTGACCTGTGAAAAGGAATTTCGCATATGCTCAATGCATTGATAATTTAAGTTAAAATTCTTGTAAATAAATTTTTACATATGTAAAATTAATTCTACATTTTATTTAAATACTTTTAAATATAAAATGTATGTATGACAATTTTACTTGCATATAGATTACATAAAGGTAATAAGGAATTAGATGATGTGTTACCTATTTTAAGAACTCAATTAAAAGGTCTTGAAAGTCAATTTGGAGAAGTTAAAGAGAGTTTTAATTTTGATCCATTAGGATTTGAGAATTTAGATTGTAATGGGTTGTATGTCCCTTTGCTGTATTCGCCTGAATGCTTAACTGGTAAACATTATGAGAGGAGATTTGAAAGAGAATTTGAACATTATTCAAAAAAAAATATTTCTTCATTGCTTTTACAAAAAAATGGACTACAAATTTCTAATTATAGAGTAATTGAACCATCAACTACTGAAAAAATACAATTTGGAAATAATGATGATTTAATTGGACAAGTAAGAAATTATGTAGCTCAAAAAAATCCAACTGCTAGTTTAAATCAAAGAGCAGCGTAATATTTATAATTACTCTGCAATAGTTATAATTTATGTTGGAATTAAAACCTATTTTGTTTAGAACTTCAAGTGGTAATCAAGAAGTTAATAAATTAAGTGAATTGGAGAGGAGAATTTATGAATTAGTAAAACAAGGAAAAGGAGAAGATTCAGTTTCATTAAATCCTCTTTATACTTCTTTAGAACATCCAAGTCATAAACAGTTAGAAATTGTAAAATTATATCTAGGAATTTTTGAAAGAGAGGTTCAAAATTTAGATTTAATTGAAGAAAATTTAAATAATGAAGTTTATATAGGTAAATTATTTGGAAAAACTAATAATTTATTTATAATACCTACAATTACAAATATTAGAGCAATTTTACCAGATAGGTTAGCTAATAGTATTTATGGTTCTTTATTCTCTGAAGATGGAGATAGAGTTATTGTATATGGAGATGAATTCACTTCATTTCATGAGGGTAAAGTTAAAGAATATTTAGAACAAATTGATGTAAGAAGTTGAATTGTTTTAATATGTTTATTTTATAAATTACTTTTAATTACTATAATTACATAAATTCATTATTTAAGTAGTCAAATGAATTAGTTCAGATTATTTTAGATTATTTTAATTGAATTTTTATTAATTAAAAATGCAAACATATACAGTAAAAGGACATGAGATTGCTTTAAAAGTTACTAAAACAGGATGTAATAGAAAAGCTACTCAACTTGTAAATTCAATTGTTACAAGTTTAAAACAAATTGGTGTTGTAAGAGATGATATTGAGGTAGTAATTCCTCCTCTTGCAAATAGAATAGAACCTGCAGTTCTTGAATTTTGGCTCAATAGATATTATTGTAGATTTTCATATTCAAGAGCAAATAGATTTATTGATAATTTATACTTAATTTCAAAACTCATTGAAATTGAAGTTGAAGAAGTAATAAGTGGTAAAAAAGATATTCAAGAATTTTATTCAATGTTTAATGAGAGTAAAAGTGATATGAAAAAACTTGATAAAAGTATTAATGAGGCAAAAGTTCTCTTAGGTGTGAGTGAGAGTGAAAAAGATGTTGAAGTGATAAATTTAGCATATAAGAAACTTGCACGAAAGCATCATCCTGATTTAGGAGGAGATATTGAAGAATTCCAAAGAATTAATCAAGCACATAAATTAATATTAAAGGAGATGGGATATTAAAAATTTTCTTCTAAGAGAAGAAGAAGATTCTACTTTTTATTTATTTATTATAAAAAAGTAATTTGTTTTAATTTAAACTTTTTCAAATTTCGGGAGCTTTACTTTAATATTGTTTTCTATTTCAATTTGTTTAAAATTTCCCTTCATTTCTTCGATTTCCTGTTTATTTTGATTAATTATAGTAATTTTAGACAAATCTAAATTTGAATTAAATTTACAATTTTCAAATTTAAGAAAATTTATTCTCATATTAATAAATTCAATTTTTTTTTCTAAATAGCATTCTTTAAAATATAATTCTAACATAGCTTTACCTTTAATTGATTTAAAAAAGCATAAATGTTTAAAATTACATTTATTAAAATAACTAGAAGTAGTTTCTTTATAATAAAACCTAACAATTTCAAAAATAGAATTTTCAAAAGCTCCACCTACGGATATTTCACAATCTATTATTTCAATGTTTTTGATTGGAGTTTCTAGTCTTTGATTAAAAAAATCTATTTTATTATGTAATTTATTAAAAGTTGAATAATTACAAATACTTTTTAATTCTAAAAAAGAGGACTCCACATTTAATCCAATTAAATTATTATTCGGAAAATCATTTAATTGAATATCAAATTCATTTTTTTCTTTTAAATTTAAAAAAGGAAGAAATAAATTTGACAAATTTATTTGTAAGAAATTTCTACTTTTTTTATTTTTAGTATTTATAATTTTTTCAGCTAATTTTAAGCATTCATACTCAAACTTAAATTCTTTTTGTATATACTCATGAAAATTTAATCTTAATTGATAGTTATCAATTGATAATCTAAATTTAATTTTTTGATAAAAATTACCTTCAAAATCTTGTTCAATACTATTATCAAAAATTATAGATATTTTTAAATTCTCAAAATCTAAAGTATTCTTAAATTCAAATTCCTTATTATTAATTAAAATTTTATCTAAACTAGAATTTACGTTAAATTTTTGAATATTATTTATTTTAAACTTAATATTTATTTGCTTAAAAGCAGTAAATAAATTAATTTCTTTAGTATATGCACTATAATCAACTTTAAACTCATAAGGGTATAAATATTCTAATTCTTTTTCCTTCTCTATTCTAGAATCCTCATAAGTTCTATCTGGATAAATTAATTCTTCTTCAAATTCTAATTTTAAATTCTCTACTATTGATTTTAATTTTATTGTGTAAGTTCCAAGATATTCTAAAATTCTTTGTTTATAATTTTCATCTGTTCTTTCTAAATTTTCTAAAATATTTAAACCACCAAATTTAGGTTCATTTGGGTTATCTTCAATTAGTTTTATAGCATCTAAAAACTGTTGATCTTTTCTAGTTAAATCTTGTAAATTAATTTGTTTTTGAGTTTGTTTAATTTGCTCTTCAGTTTGTAAATTCCTTTTAAATAGAATAATAATTGTTATTATTGCAACAATAAAACTTAATATTCCAAAAAGAATTTGGAATGATTCAAAATTTGTTAAATTTAACATATTTATTAATTAAAAAGTAATTAAAATATAAACTTAACTATTAACAAAACTAGAATTTTTAAAAAAATTAAAAATAAAGTAAATAATATAAAAACCTTCCTTCTTCCCCTTCTTCTAACGAAGAAAAAAGAATTATTTAATTGCTTTTTTAATCTCCTCTAAGATATGCTTATTCTTATCATCCCACACTAACATCTTCTCTAATACTTCATCAAAAGAAGTTACTGGAATTACAGTCATCTTCTTTGTAAGTTCTTCACTCAATACCAAATCTTGCATATTACTTTGAGGAACAATTACAGTTTTAATTCCTTGATGATGAGCTCCTTCAACTTTAGCACTTACTCCTCCAATTGGTAATACTTGCCCTCTAATTGATAAAGAACCTGTCATTGCAATAGATTGTCTAATTGGAATTTTAAAGTATGCACTAAATATAGCAGTTGCAATAGCAATACTTGCACTATCTCCATCAACATTATACGCTTGAACAAATTGCACATAAATATCTTTACTATCTTTAATATCTTCTCCAAATGATTTTTTCATAATTGCTGAAATATTTATAATACTCTCTTTTGCAATATCTCCAAGTTTACCTGTTGCAAAAATCTCACCTTTTCTACCACCTGGTGTCACTTCAGCTTCAATTCCCATAACCATCCCTGCATAAGGAGGAGCTTGACCAATAACTGCTAAACCATTTACTTTTCCAATTTCTTCTCCAGTTGTTGAAATTAGTGAATAATTTCTTCTATTATCAACATAACGAGTAATCATTTGAGCCTCAATACTTTTAATCTTATCAAGAGCAAGTTGAGCATCTTCAGCAGTTACATATCTATGATTATTCTCTTTTGCAATATCCCCAGCTGCTCTAATAATTCCACCTAAATCTCTAAATCTTGTTGTAAGTTCTTTTCCTTTATCAGCTCTTCTTTTAGCTTCAAGAACAATTAATTCACACGCATCAGGTAAAAAATGAGGAATTTTACCATCAGTTTTTACTTCTTGAGCAATAAATTGGATAACTTTTTTACGATTTTCAAGAGTATCATTCATATTATCATTCATATATACTTCATATCCATAACCTCTAATTCTTGAGCGAATAGCAGGATGCATATGCTTTAATGTATCCATATTTCCAGCAGCCACTAATACAAAATCAGTAGGAGCAGGAGTTGATCTCACCATAGCACCAGCAGATCTCTCTGAACGTCCTGTAATTGGCATTTGTTTTTCCTGAATTGCTGTAAGTAACTCTTGTTGCATCTCAGGATGTAGAGTTGCAATCTCATCAATAAATAAAACTCCTCCATTTGCTTTATGAATCATACCTGGAACAATACGTAAATGAGCAGGAGTTCCCATACCACCACTTTGAAACGGGTCGTGTAAAACATCTCCAAGTAAAGCACCACTGTGAGCTCCTGAACCATCTTCAAAAATAACTTTTTTCTCAGAATTATCAATTAATAATTTAGGGCTTCCACCCCCATCTTGAGTTGGCATTTGCATTCTTTTAGAAAGTGACATTGATAAAATTACAGAGAATAAAATAAATCCTCCCATAATAAATGATGATACTATCCAAGCAGCATACACCTCTGGAGGTAAAGTTTCATTTGTATATAAATTATGTAACCAAACCCACACAGCTGTAATTACTAAAAATATGATTATAATAAATCCAAGACTTCCTTTTGTAGTCATAGGAGTTTGTTTTTTAGTTCCATCTACAATTTTATTACCATCTCCTGCTTTTGTAATTTTAATAATTGGATTATTCTCATCTTTAAAATTAGGATAACTAAGCATATCAACAGCATCTTTTGTAGATAAAATTTCTGCAAGAGCTTTTCCAAGAAGTGATTTACCAGTTCCAGGTTCACCTAATAATAACACATGTCTTCGTTGCTTAGCAGCTTTTTTAATTAATTCAAGAGCATTATCTTGTCCAATTACACTATCAATTAATGTATTTGGAATTTTAATTTCACTTGTATTTCTAAAATTTAAGTATTCCTTTTTAGAAGAATTTTTCTCATTTGAACTTTGATTTGAATTATCTCTTATTTGAGAAGAAGATTTAGAACCTAAATCCTCCATTTTTTGAATAATATCTTTATTAATCTTAGAATTTATTATAGTCATTATAGAAATACATCTCATTTATTCTTTAAAAATATTGTGTATATGAGGAAGTGAACTATAAAAAAAGAACTATTAAAAATTAATAACAAATATTTAACTTAATTCAATCAAATTATAAACATTTATAGATTCAAAACTATTTCTTAAAATAGGTATGAATAACCAAAATAGAGATAACATTAAAATTGGAGCAAATGTTGGAATAGTTTTAAAACAGCATCAAAGAACTAATCAAATTACAAAAGGAATTGTAAAGAGAATTTTAACAAATTCTCCTACTCATCCTCATGGTATTAAAGTTGAATTAGAATCAGCAAAAGTTGGAAGAGTTAAAGAAATTTATAATTAAATTATCATTTATTTTTTTCAACATTTTTTTCAATGTTCATTTAAATTTTTGATTTGACTTTTTAATTAACCTTTACTCAACTTTTAAATTTGTTCCTTGAAGAGAATTTTGTTCCTTAACTTCTGCTTGAATTGAGAGTTTAATTAACTCTGAGAATACAATAATACTCAGAGCAATTACAGAGATTAACATCCAATCCATTAATGCAAGTGGGACTGTATTAAATATTTCTTGACCTAGTGTTGTATAAATTGTCATCAATAATAATATAAATGTTATAATTATTGCACCAAATAATGATTTATTATCAAAAAATCCTCTATCAAATAATGTAGTATGTAATCTTCTTGCATTAAAAGAGTGAAATAATTTGAACATAATAATACTTGCAAATGCAACAGTCATAGCTTTTTCTACTGTGCTTCCAACAATATACAACTCCCATGCATATAAACTCAATACTCCAATTAAAATAAATGGGATTAAAACTCCAATTTTAGTCATTAAATAACTTGAAAATAATCTCTCATTTGGACTTCTTGGAAGTTGTCTCATAACCTTATCTTGAGTAGGTTCAATACTTAGAGCCATTGCAGGAATTGAACTTGTAACTAAATTAATAAATAAAATCATCAAAGCAGTTAAAGGAAGAGGAAGTCCAATTAAAATTGCAATTATAATAATAGTCACTTCAGTAAAATTTCCTGTAAGTAAATAAAAAATAAATCTTCTAATGTTATTATAAATAGTTCTACCTTGTTTTACAGCTTTTACAATAGTTGCAAAATTATCATCAGCTAAAACCATATTAGAAGCTTCTCTTGCAACTTCAGTCCCATTTTGACACATTGCAACACCAATATCAGCTTTTTTAAGTGCAGGAGCATCATTAACACCGTCTCCTGTCATTGCAACAATATGTCCTTTTCTTTGAAATGATTCAATAATTCTAAGTTTATGTTCAGGACTTGTTCTTGCAAAAATTCTCACATCCTCAATAATTGCATCTAAATCATCATCTGATAAATTATCTAACTCATACCCTTCTACAATTTTATGATTTTTCTCTTTATTAAAAAGATGTAATTTTTCTCCAATTCTTTGAGCAATTAATTTATGATCACCTGTAATCATTACAATTTTAATTCCTGCATTATGACACTCTTCAACAGCACCAAATACTTCAGGTCTAATTGGATCTTCAATTCCTAAAAATCCTTCAAACACAAAAGCATGTTCCATCTCACTTTCAAAGCTTTTCTTAGAAATATGGTTTGAATGATCATGAATATTACTCACCTTTTTAGTTGCAACACCAATTACTCTAAGTCCCTTTGAATTTAATTCTTGAACTTGTAATTCTAATTCTTTTTTAATTTGAGGAGTAATTTTTTTAACACTATTTCCAATTCTTACAAACTCAGCTTTTGTTGATACAATCTCTCCTGCTCCTTTCATATAATAATATAAACTTGTTGGATGATCAATATCTTTGTGAACTGAAATCATATATTTATTTTTAGGATCAAATGGTTTAACATATACTTGTTTAAAGTCTTCTCTTAGTACATATTCATCATGGTCTAAACTTTTTGCAAATGTAAGTAAAGCACCCTCAGTTGGCTCACCATATAACTTCCACTCTTTTTCATTAATAAGTTCAATTTCTGCTTCATTACATAATATAAGTCCTTTTGCAAACTCTTCATTAATTAAAACATCTTTTTTATCAATTTCAATTAATTCATTATTTTTATTATACGTATTAAACATATTAAAAGGTTCATAATTATTTCCTCTCATTTCATATTTAGTAGAATTTGGAAGAGCAACTTCAACTACTCTCATTAAATTTTGAGTAAGTGTTCCAGTTTTATCTGTACAGATAACAGTAGTATTTCCAAGAGTCTCAACTGATGTAATATCTTTTACAATAGCATTTTCTTGACTCATTTTTTTAATTCCATTAGATAAAGCTAGACTCAAAACTAAAGGAAAACTCTCAGGAATTCCTGCAATTGCAAGTGCACTTACTAATAATAAAGCAGCATAGAGAGGATAACCTTGAACTAGTAAAATTACAAATAAAATACTACACACTGATAAAATAATATATGAAATTCTCTCACTCATCTTATCGATTTTTTTTTGAATTGGACTTTTCTGTGAACTAATTTGTTCAATAGAAGAGGAGATTCTTCCAATTTGAGTATTATGTCCAATTTCTACAACAATTCCTGTACCTGTTCCAGCAACTACATGAGTTGAGCTAAAAGCAATATTTGACATATCTCCTAAACTTACATGTTCTTGAGTTAAATGATGAGTAGTCTTAATTCTATTAACACTCTCACCTGTAATAATAGATTCATTAATTTCTAAACCTGATACTTCAATGAGTCTTAAATCAGCAGGAATAATATCTCCTCTTTTAATTGTCACAATATCTCCAACAACTAAATGTTGAGCAGGAATTTGATGTTTTTTACCATCTCTAATTACAACTACTTCTTTTGCACTCAATTTGTTTAATGCATTAACTGTTTTATCAGCTCTATACTCTTGAAAAAACCCAGTAATTACAGTTACAACAATTATTAAAAAAATTACAATAAATTCAATAACTTCTCCTGAAATTAAAGCAATAAAACTCGCACCAATTAAAATATAAATTAAAATAGAATTTATTTTATCAAAGAGAACCTTTTGCCAATGAAAATTTGAATTTCCACCAATTTTATTCTCTCCATCTCTTTGAAGTCTTATTTGAGCTTCTTTTGAAGATAAACCCTCTTTTGAAGAGTTTAAATCTCTAAACGTCTCTTTTGAAGTTAAAATATGCCAATGATTATGGTCTTTTTTAGGAACATCCATTTTAAATTTCTATTTAGATAGAAAAATATTAATTTTTAAAGAAATGTTATAATTTATAAGTAAAATTTATTTTCAACTCAATTCTCCTCTTTTATATGCTCCTAATAATCCTAAATTAAAAAGAGCAACTAAATAATCTTTATCTCCATTATTTATCTCTTCTAAACAATAATTTCTAAATTGAAATTGTTTACTTAAATAATAGGGATAAAACCTTTCTTCCAAAAAATACCAAATACTCTCAAAAAAATTATTTTTTATATTTTTAAGAGTTTTTGAAAAAGGACAAGCATCATTTACATCTTTTCTTTGAATTTTTAATGATTCAATATATTTAATTACTTCTTCCCCAACTCCAATTTTTGTTTGATAAAAATTATCAATGATTATTTCATTAATTATTCCATAAAAAGTACCATCTCCTCTAATTAATAAAGTATGATATATTCTAAATGCATCTTTTTTTGAAAATAATTTAGGATAATTTTTTGTTAATAAGAATAAATAAAATATTTCTTGAATACCATGTTCAATTGCATTAATATACGTAATAGATTTAACTTTATTAAGAGGAGATTTAAAATTTCTAAGTGAGAATTCAACGTGTTTAACATCAAAAATCATTTGATTTAAATTTACATCATTTAAATATTCTAAAACTTTTATAACAATTAAATCAATTTCATCTAAATTATGAACCTGTCCTAATTTTCCAGAACCTGCAGACCAATTTTTTGAAGAAAATATTCTCAACATATTAATTTACTAAGTTAAAACTTTTTAATTATTTGTATTTATTTTTACTTACTCCTTTTTCTTTGTAGTAGTTTTCTTAGTTGTTGTAGTCTTTTTAGCAGTAAATGTTGATTTCTTAGCTGGTGCTTTTTTCTTAGCAACTGGTGAAATTGGAGTTGTATCAACTTTTCCTTGAACAATTCCCTATCCTACCTTTTCTTTAACATTCCTCTTTGAGTCATTAAGAAAAGTTAGTCCAAAAGAATTTAAAAATTCTCATTACATCATTTTTCTTTTTTAGTTGTTGTTTTTTTAGCAGAAGTGCTCTTTTTAGTTGAACTAGAAGCTTTTTTAGTAGTTGATGATTTTTTTGCAGGTGCTTTTTTCTTAGCAACTGGTGAAATTGGAGTTGTATCAACTTTTCCTTGAACAATTTTCATCATAGTTTTACATTTAGGATAATTATTACAACCTAAAAATTCTCCATAAAAACTTTTACGTAAAATCATCTTACCTTCGTTACAATTTGGACAAGTCATTCCTTCTTCTTCATATTTTTTATGTCCAAGTTCCTCTTCCTCTTTTTCAGGAGTATCAGTGATACAAATTTTTCTCAAATTACCTTCACTCTTTCCAGCAAGAACATACAATTTTCCATCATCTTGCTCTTCATCTTGTTGCAAAGCTCTTACTATTGGCATTTGTGGAACTGGAAGAATAAAATCACAATTTGGATATTTATCACACGCAGCAAATTTCTTTTTAGTCTTTGGAGAATTTTTAATTACTGCTTTACCACCTTGTGTATCTCCACATTTTGGACATTTTCCAATAGTTCCTAGAACTGCTCTTGCAATGTTACTTGCATCTGCAAGTTTATGGCCTAATTTTTCTTCATTTTTGGAAATATCTTCAAGAATTAAAAGCAATTCCTTTTTAGCTGAACCTAATACTTTTTCAGGAGTTGATTTCTCTTCTCTAATTAATTCCATCTCCTCTTCAAATTGTCTTGTAAGTGCTTCATCAACTAATTTTGGAGTCTCTTCACTCAAAACTTTATCCATCTCAAGCCCAAGTTCAGTTACTTGAATAGATTTTCCAATAATATATCCTCTTTTTTTTAAATTATCTAAAATATCAGCTCTTGTAGCTTTTGTTCCTAAATTTCTTTTTTCTAATTCTTTAATAATTGACGAATCAGTATACCGCTTAGGAGGAGAAGTTTCTTTTGAAATTCTTTCAATTTCTTTATTATCAAACGTTGTTCCTTCTTCTAATTTTGGAAGTGTTACATCTTCAAATTTTAAATATGGCTCATATAATAAATGCCATTGAGGGTCAACAGTTCTTGTTCCTTTAAGTACAAAATTGTGAGAATTGATATCAATTATAATTGTTTGAGTCTCTCTTGTTGCATCTTTACCAAATACTGCAAAAAATCTTTTAGCAATTAAATCATATACCCTAGCTTCTTGTCCTTCTAATTTTTTAGGAATTTCACCAGTTGGATGAATTGCTGGGTGTGCAGGGTCATCTTTTTTACCTTCATTTGGTTTTAATTGAGGATTTACTGATTTTACAAGTTTAACTTTATCTCTAAACTGTGGTTGTTTTTCAAGTTTATCTAATACTTCATTTAAATTTAACTCTTTTGGTAATTTTTGTGAAGAAGTTCTAGGATATGATGTAATTCCTTCAACATACAATTTTTGAGCAATTTCAAGTGTTCTTTTTGGACTTAAACCTAAATGATTACTCGCCTCCATTTGAAGAGTAGTTAAATCAAATGGAAGAGGAACTTTTTGCTTAAATTGTTTAGCTTGAATTGAAGTAATTACTCCATCTTTACCCTCTGTTTCTTTAACTACTGTATTAGTAAAATTAGTATCAAAACTTTTGTATCTATCAATTTTTGAAGTAATTCCATCTTCTTGTTCACTTCCATCATCTTCTTCCACATCATCACTATCATCAACACTTGTTTTTTGAATAATTCTTTTTTCATTTTGTGCTTTTGCAATTTCATAGGGTAGTTCGTACTGTGCTTTTAATTTTGTTGATTTACATTCTCCATGAGCATAAATCTCACTAAATTCTTCTGGAATAAAAGCTTGAATTCTCCTCTCTCTATTTGCTAAAAAATGTAGAGCTGGTCCTTGAACTCTTCCTGTTGATAACACTTTAAATGAATTTGTAGCATTTTTTAGAGCTTGAGTAAATGCTCTTGATAAATTCATTCCATAAAACCAATCTAAATGATGACGAGTATCTCCTGCTTTTGCTTGTCCCCATTCCAAATGATTTTGCTTATTTTCATATGCTTTTATAATATCACCTTTTGTTAAAGTTGAAAATTTCATTCTATTTGCATCTTCTCTTTTTAATGCAAAACGAACTACATTTAAACCTATCACTTCTCCTTCAATATCAAAGTCACATGCAACAGTTACTTCGCTTGCATCTTTTCCTAATTTTTCTAATGTTTTAACATAATCTTTTGTATATGCTAAATCTTTTGAACCTTCATATGTTGCTCTCCACTCTACATCAAATTGAGGATAACTCCACGTATTTCCTTCTCTTTGAGCAAGTCCATACAAATGCCCAACAGCTGATGCTACAATAATATTTTTACCTTTGTGCGTTAGTTGAAAATAATTAACTTTGTCTCTAATCTTTTGTGGTTGAGAATCTGCAAGAGCTTTTGCAATTTTTTCAGCAGCTTGAGGCTTCTCAGAAATGATTAGCTCATATACCATTTTACTTCTTACCTCCAATTATTATGAGATAATCGTCCAAAAATCTTTGATTGTTGAGAATAATCAGTTCATAAACCATATATTAATACAATAAGAAGAGTTTTTTATAAATGTTTAGTTAACTAGGAGTAGAAAAATAAAAAACAAAAAGAAATAAAAATAATAATAAAAATATTTTATAGAAATATTAATAAAATACTAATCTTTTAGAATTTCAATTTTATTATCAGTAATTTTAAGTGTAACTTCCTCTTCATCTCTAAATGAAGACATCTTAGTTACAAATTCAGGAAGGACTATTTTTCCATTTCTCACAACTAAATCAATTTGAAAATCACGCTCACCTATTTCTTCAATTCCTGCTTGTCCCATTAAATCTCTTGATTGAAGTTTATCTTTACTTTGTTTAATTTTACTTGTCTCTTCAAATAAATATTGTGCAATTTCTCCTGCTATATTTTTTTTTGTAACTTCAGTAATTTTTTGAAGTCCAGGAGAAGTATTAACTTCTAAAATTAAAGGACCATAGTCACTCTCAATAATATCAACAGCACAAATCTTAGCCCCAATTCTCTTAGCAGCTTCTAAACACATTTCTTTAATTTGACTTGTTACAACATAAGGTTCTGCATTTCCACCCATATGTGCATTAGCTCTAATTTCACCACCTGCTGCTATTCTTCTCATTGAACCCGCAATTTTATTTCCAGTTACAATTACTCTAATATCACTTTGAATATTAATATAATCTTGAACAATTAGAGGTTGTTTAAATACATCTAAAGCATCTACCATTGAACGTGCTGATTTTGAACTCTCTGAGAAAATAACTCCCTTACCATGTGTCCCACTTGGAAATTTTAAAATAATTGGATAATTTAGAGTTTGTAAAAAATTTTTAGTCTCAGAAATTTTAGCTGCATAATACGTATCAGGCATCTTTAAAATTTTATTTTGGGCATACGTTAAATGTGTTAAAAATTTATTATGAGCAAGTAAATGAGCTTGTGCTTGAAGAGGAATAAACGTATCCTCTTTAAAAATTTCAGTAAGTCCATACATCAGCTCAGCATACCTATGAGAACTTTTCAAATATAAACAATCATAATTTTCAAGTTCCTTTCCATCATAGAGAACCTTTGTTTGCTTATTATTCATCATAATTTCAACTTTTCTAATATCAATTAAATCAACTTGACTAAAATATTTTTTAGCTTCTTCGATAATCATCTGTGATGAAATACTTGTCATACATATTAAACCTAATTTTAAATTTTCCATTTTTAGTTAATAATAATTAATTATTTTTTACCTCTTCTCTATTCTCTTTACTCAAATCATTTATTTTTTGTGATTTTAATGTAGGATCAAGCAAAGGATCTATCATAAATTCTTCCTTTTGTAAAATATCTTTTCCAATTAAAATTTTAAAACTTAAATTTTTTCTATCTGAAATAGTAAAATCATCAACACATTTTTTACCTTTTATTTCAATTCCAAGAGAAATCACAGGCCTTCTATGTCTTCCTAGAGCAGATCTGATATATTTATGTGCTAAAATTTTCTTATCATCAAATTGTTTTGCAATATTAATATCTATTGAAGAACTATCAGCACCTGTATCTATTTTTGCTTTATAACTTTTACCATTTTCAAGAGTTATTGTCTCTATTAATCCAATTATTGTTCTATTTGAAATATCAGAACTACTTTCACTACTCATATTTATTTTTAGAACTAAGTCTTTATAAATATTTATTATTCAAAAATAAAACAATAAAATTATCATTTGAAAATTTAGATATAAATTAAAGTTATTTAAGTTAGATTTAATAAAATATAAAATAAGAGGTAATATTAAATTAAAATCTAATATTTTAATGCTCAGGATGATGTCCGTCTTCTCCATGAACATGTCCATGATCTAATTCACTTTGATCAGCATCTCTTAGAGCGATTACTTCAACTTCAAATGTTAATGTTTTTCCAGCTAATGGATGATTAAAATCAACTACAACACTCTCCTCTTTAATTTCAGCAATTACAACAGGAATTGGTCCTTGTGGTCCTTGAGCAGCTAGTTGCATACCTACTTGAACATCTAAATCCTCAGGTAATTGTGATTTTGGAACTTCTTGCATAGCTTCTTCTAATTTTGGACCATATGCTTTATCAGGTGAAATATTTTCAATTTTTTTCTTCTCTCCAACTTTTAAACCATCAATTCCTTCTTCTAATCCTGGAATAATTTGTCCAACTCCAAAAATAAATTCAAGAGGCTCTTTTCCTTCACTTGAGTCAAATACTGTTCCATCTTCTAATGTTCCTGTATAATGAATTGATACTACTTTATTTTTTTCAATTTGTGTCATTTTTAATCTTATGTTTCTTTAAGCATTATGTATAAAAATATACAAAAAGTACTTTGGTGAATTAAACCTAATTTAGTAATAAGAAATTTATACTTATAAAATTAATTGTTTATAGAAGTAGAAATATAATATAAATAAACTCAAAAATAAAATATAAAAATAAGTTTAAATTAAATTAAAAATATAAAAAAATTATAATAGTAATAATGCAATTACTATAATCATGAAAAAGAGAATCATTGCAATAATTCCTAAGAAAATTGTAACTGGGTTAGCTAAATCACTTAAAATTGCTCTAATTCCTCTATCATTTCCTTCCTCAACAGGTGGTTCAACTACAGGAGGCTCAATAATTGGAGGTGTAATTGGTGTAGTATTATCTTCACAATTTTCAACTCTAAATTGAACAACTCTTGAAGTTTGACCTTCTCCCCCATTTCCATTATATCTTACATTAAATCTAATATCATATAACCCATTTTCTAAATTAGTAGCAGGAACATTATATGTAAATGTTTCTTGATCCCCTCTTAATAAATTATATTGTCTCATTTGAGATGAGATTTGAGTTCCTAACACTTCAGCACTCACTTGAACAGTTTCTTCTTGAAGTCCTGTATTTCTAAATGAAACTCTAGCTTCAACATTTTCATTACATGAAATAACATTTGGAATTGCAAATGCATTTACAATTTCAACTTGACTTTGTGCAATATCAAGTCTAATTACTCTCTCTTCTCTAAATTCAGCTCTATTTCTATTTGAATCTTCATATTCAACAACAATTTCAAGTAACAAGTCAGATGCTCTTACATCTCTTGGAATATTAAAATTTAATCTCACTTCTCTACTATCCCTTGAAGCAATTGTAGTTGTTTGAGTGTCAGTAAGTCTAAGACCTCTTGAATCAGCATTATCAATAATTCCTCTCACAGTTACTTCTCTTAAACTTCTTGTATTTTCAATAGTTACAGCAACTCTTAGAGTCTCATCAGGTTTAGCATCATTTAAAAATTCAACATTTCTTACAAAAATACCATCAGTAATTGTAATAGTTACAGGAATTTCTTCAATAACTCTTCCATCATATACAAGTTCAAATGTCCCTTCATAAATTCCAACTCTATCATTATCTCTTGAATCAAATTCAACTCTAATTCTCTCTCTTCCTTCAAGTAATGAAAATACACCTCTTGTATCAAATTCAATAGAACCATCATTTAACCTAACACTTGGGTCTGAACGTAATTCAAATCTATTTCCAATTCTTAATTCTAAATTATCAACTTCAAAATTTTCATTATTTTCTAAAAATAAATCAACTCTCTCAATTCTTCCTCTCTCAGCTACTATATTTAATTCAGTATCTCTAAATTTAACATCAACATCATCTTTAAATGTTCTAAATTCAATATTAAATCTATCACTTTGAGTTACTCCATTAACTCTGTACTCAACTCTTAGAGCGTTTGATCCAAAAAATGTTCCAACTGAAATTTCATCAAGTCTTGTTAAATCAAATCTAAAAGGATAAGAACTACCTGGAGCCAATTCAAAATCTCTTCTATCATCTCTATTAACATCTAATGTTCCTCTTCTACCTTCTAAAAAATCAATATTTCTACTAACTTCAAAATCACCAATATCTCGCTCAAGCGTAAATACAATATCTGTAATTGTTGTATCAAAACCATTTACTAATCTAAGTCTTTTTGTATCATCTCTTCTATCTAAATCAACATCAAATCTAATTATTCCATCTGAAAATCCTTCAAAAAACACTCTTTGTGAAGTTGATACAATAATATTTTGAGTAAATATTTCAACTTTTGAACCTGAATCATATTCAACTCTTACTTCTAATTCTCTTTGATTTGAACTAGCAGTTGCAGGAATTTGTAATTGAACTGGAATTGTTTGTGTTGCTCCTACATTTAAATTTGCAACATTTACTGAATTACTCACTGACAATGAAGCAATATCTGCAGTTACATTAATTCCAGATAAATTTGCAGAACCATTATTTTGAATTACTACTTGAATTGTAATAGTCTCACCTTGAATAATTGGACCTTGAACATTCACATTATTAATTCTTAAACTATTTGGGTCAAAAACTCCAATATTTACACTCAAACTTGCATCATTTGAAGAATTTGAACTCTCTTGAACAACAATATTTCCTGTATAACTTCCAATTTGATTAAATGTTTGAGTTGAGCTAAATTCAACTAATCTTGAAGCTGAACCAGCTAAATTTGTAATTTCTGTCACATTTGGTGTAAATTGATATGAAGTTGAACCACTTATCACATTAAATGAACTTAAAGTAATATTTATATCACTAGTTCGAGTATTCTCAATTTCCACTACAAATGATGCTCCTACTTGATTTTGTTGTATTTGAATAGGAGTTGTTGAACTCATACTCAATTCAATATCAGCTCCAAAAGCTGAAATTGTTATAAAACACACAACTAACATCATAACTATTAATTTATTTATTGATTGAATCATTTTTCTTAATTATTTATTTTTAATTGATAATTTTAGAGTTTATATATCTTATTGATAACATACTGATTAAATAGAAGTTCTTAAAACTCAAGTTTTAATTTATACATATCAAACTCAAATTTTATCGACACTATCTAGTTAATACAAATAAGTAGTTTGATATTTATAAACATTTCTCTAAAATTAAATTTTTTAATTTAAAAATTCAAATTTTGTTACTACTACTAAATAAAAATATAAGATACATTTATAAATA
>JAIUMM010000020.1 GCA_022565615.1 Nanobdellota archaeon
CACTTCTGTGATTACTTAACCTTGCCCATGGAACTTCTCCACTAACCAACGTTCCTCCCATTGCAATATTATTTGTTACGTCAATATTTGAAGCTTCTAAACCAGCATTGAAATACACTACATTATTGAATGTGTAACTCTGTGATGCTGTGAGTCCTTCATCAGCCCCAAATACTCCTGAACGAATATCTTCAGGATATGTCCAAATACCATTTGTATCTGAATAGACTGAAGAAAAAGTTAATATCAATAGAGACATAATTATAACTATACTTTTCATATGCGACTATTAAAATAACTTATATATAAATTTAATGTTTCATTCATAAAAAATAACTAACTTCAATAATATTTAAAAATTAAAGCATATTATACTACATAGTTTAATCCAAAATGTTTTAAACATATAACTCATTTTTATAAATCAAAGGCTCTGTAGCTTAATCTGGATAGAGTAGCGGGTTTCGGCCCCGCTGATTCGGGTTCAAATCCCGACAGAGTCTTTTCACCCGCAGGCAAGGTCACTTCGATAAATCTTCGTTCGTTGCATTTGACAAAGTCAAATATTTCAAATCCCGACAGAGTCTTAAATTAAATTCTAAATACCTGCAAGTAATTTTATTATCAATTTAATCTCCAAAACATTTAAATAATAGCATGTATTTAATTTAGTATGGATACTAATGGTTCTACAACTGATAAAACTCAAAATTATAATGAGAATATTCATTATGCAATTACGCATGAGAATATGAGACTTGAAGAAGAAAATAAAAATTTAAAGAGAACTGTTCAATTTTATCAAGCAGAACTTGAAAAATTTAGAACTCCTCCTTTTTTAGTCTCAGAAGTTATTGCTCTTCCAAAAGAAGGACAAGCTGTTGTAAAGCTACCTAATCAAAGTAATTTTTTAGTTCAAATTAGTAATGAGTTTAAAAGTGAAATTAATGTTGGAGATAGTGTCATTAATGAACAAAAGTCACTTGTTGTAATGGACACTATTGAACTCTCAAAATTATTTCCTATTGAAAATTATGTAATTGTAAATAAAAATTTAAAAACTTCTTGGAGTGATATTGGAGGGCTTAGTAAAGAAATTGAAAAAGTGCAAGAAGTACTTGAAAAACCACTTCAAAATCCAGAAATATTTAGAGAATTAGGAGTTCAACCTCCAAAAGGAGTACTATTACACGGTCCCCCTGGAACTGGTAAAACTCTAATTGCAAAAGCTTTAGCTAAACATACAAATGCAACATATATAGAATTAGTAGGTTCAGAGTTAGTTCAGAAATTTATTGGAGAAGGTGCTAAATTAGTAAAAGAATTATTTGAATATGCAAGAAAACACTCTCCTACAATTATTTTTATTGATGAATTAGATGCAATTGCTAGTAGAAGAATTGAAAATGGAACTAGTGGAGAGAGAGAAGTTCAAAGAACATTTATGCAACTTCTAGGAGAAATTGATGGATTTAATCCTCTTGATAATGTAAAAATTATTGCAACAACAAATAGAATTGATGTACTTGATGAAGCAATTTTAAGACCTGGAAGATTAGAAAGACATATTGAGATCAATAAACCAAGTGAAGAAGGAAGACTTGAAATTTTAAATATTCATACTTCAACAATGAAATTAAGTAAAGATGTGAATTTAGAAGAAATAGCAAGAAAAGCAGTTGATTTTAATGGTTCAGAATTAAAAGCACTAAGTACAGAAGCTGGATATCTAGCAATTAAAGGAAACAAAAAAGAAATCTCTAATCAAAATTTTTTAGATGCTATTGAGATTGTAAGAAGAGAAGAAGAAACACATGAATTATTGACTCACTCATTTCATTAATTTTATTTTATTTTTAAATAATATAATATTTTAGTTTGAAAGTTCAAAAGATTAGAATTTTTAATATATAGTTTTACCAAAGCTTTAAAAATAGAAATAAATTTATGTTAGTATAGTTTTTGATTTCTTTGACATATAAAGATTTCAGCAAACTATATTTGATTTGAATTTAATAAAAATTTATCTAAATTCATTCAAATGTAGAATAAAATAAAATGGCTTCAAAAACAATATCTAAAGTTAATTATGTATGGAAGGCAACTAAAAAGCCAACTAAATATGAATATAAACAAGCTCTAAAAATTGTGTTAATTGGTTTATTAATTGTAGGATTTATCGCACTTACAATGGAATTTTTAAGTGTTATAGTAATTAAACCACTATTTAGCTAAATTAATAAAGAATGGAAATAGAAAATAATAATCAAGAAAAGTCTTCAAGTGAGTTTTACATTGTTCGTTCAACTCCAAATAGAGAGAATCAATTTTTAGACGCTATTCATAAATTTCTATCTAAAAAAGAAGATACTGGAATTTATGCTATTATGAAACCTGAAATGGTGAAAGGATACATTTTTGTTGAAGCTGAGAGTTTAACAAAAGTAGTTGATGCATTTAGAAATATTCCTAATTCAAAAGGAGTATTAAGAAGTCCAATTAGTTTTGAAGAGATTGAAAAATACTTTGATAAAGAATCTCAAAGAGTAGTTGTAAATCAAAGAGATATCGTTGAAGTTATTGCTGGTCCATTTAAAGGAGATCAAGGAAGAGTTACTCGTGTAGTTCCCGGTAAAGACGAAATTATTATTGAACCTCTACACAGTCCAGTACCAATTCCTATTACTCTTAGTCTTGATGATATTAGAGTTATTGAAATTGCAGAGGAGAATAAGTAGTAAAAAATATTAAATATTTAAAATAAAAATGGAAAAAAAACTAAATAAATTTGAAAAATCTAGATTACTTGGAGCAAGAGCATTAGAACTCTCAAAGGGAGCAAAACCAAAAATTGATATTGAAAAAGAAGGAATAAATATTATGTTATCACGAGATTTAATTAAAGTAGCTCAAATTGAGTATGATAGAGGACTTTTAGATTTAAAAGTTATTAATCAATAAATTATAATTTTAATAAAAAACTACTTCTTCAAAAGTTCTATTTTGTATCATAAATTGAGTGTTTTGTAAGCAGTAGTTCTAAAAGGACTTCAATATCTTTTGAAGGACATTCTTTTCCCCACAGTACAAATAATCTATTAATTGGTGTCCAATATTCTTTTGGAACAAATGATTTAAGTTCCATCTCAGTCTTATCTCTATCATTAGTGTTTGTTACAAACCCAAATAAAGTACACATTCTATGAACATGTGTATCCACACAAATTCCAGGAATTTCAAACTCTTCACTAATTACTAAATTTGCAGTTTTTCTCCCAACTCCTGGGAGTGTAATTAATTCATCAATGGTTTGTGGCACAATTCCTTTAAATTTTTCAAGTAATATTCTTGAAGACTCAATTATATGTTTTGTTTTAGTTCTATTATAATTCATTGACTTTAAAATTTTAAGTACATCTTCAAAATTTGCATTAGCTAAATCTTCAAGAGTTGGATACTTTTCAAATAATTTTTCTGAGATAATAATTGTAAGTTCATCTTTACTCTGAGCTGAGAGAATTGTAACTAATAATGTTTGCCAAGAGTACTTCCAACCTTCTCCTGCAAGTCTAAATGTAACATGCCCATATTTTTTATCAACTAAATCAAGTAGATACAAAAATCTCTTTTTAGAATGAAAGTTTTTCTTAGTATCTAATAAATTTTGAGGAATTAATTGTTGTTTTGCTTCTCCCACCATTTTTCAAGTTTTAAAATCATCTCCTTTGTTACATCCTCAATACTTTGATTTGCATTAATTTCAATAATACATCTTCCATCTTTTTTTCTCAAATATTCAATTACTTCTCTTTCTTTTTGTTCACAAAGTTCTAAAAATTCTAATTGCTCAAAGCACTCTTTAGGTACTTCTTGTCTTCCTCCTAAAATTCTACTTAGTCCAACTTGAGCAGGAATTTTAAATATAAGTGTAATATCTGGAATTAATGTTCCTACTTGCTCTTTATATTTATGCATTTCATATAATTCATCTAAATTCATCCCCTGAGCATATTGATACACTAATGTTGAAAAATCACATCTAGATGTTAAAACAAATGAATGATTCAATATTTCTTTAATGATTTGAGAGTGTTCAATTCTATCTTGAACAAACCCTTTTGTAGCTTCTTCTTTGCTGACATGTTCTTGCTTAATCTTCTCACTAATCTCAACTCCTGATTTTGTAATTTTTGTTGGTTGTCTTGTTATCCAAATATTTGAATATTTATCGCCAAAAAGAGAATTTTTAGAAGATTTTATTTCGTCAATTAAAATATTGAGTTGAGTATCTTTTCCACTTCCATCTAATCCTTCAAGCGCAATAAATAATGTATCACAAAGAGCTTTAGTATTCATAAGTTTATTTTAAATAAAACTATTTTTAATAATTTGTATTTTTCAATTAAAAATCAGTTTCAATTAAAAAATAAATTAGAATTCAAATTCGAATATTAATTAAATTAATATATATATATATATATATATATACATAAATATACATAAAAAATTATTCTGCTGCAATACCATATCGTATCTCTTTTTCTTCAAGTCCTTGAAAATCTTTACCATGTGCTGTAGAAGGAAGAACTAACTTTTGCTCAACTCTTGGAAATTGTCTTAAAACCCAACTTGTATATGTATTAGAATTTGGGCCTTGTGATGGATATCCTTCATATTCATCTAAAAATGGATACTCCCAACTCCTATCTAGTATAAATAATGATAATTTATGAGCCAAACTATTTTTTCCACCTTCAATAATTCCTGAATTAAATGATTCAAATTTAGGAGATGGTATTAAAGGAAATTTATAAGTTAAAGGATTCACATACAAACCTTCAAATTCTTCTCCTTTTGAATATGTAAGTCCTGCTTTATTTCCTTTTTGTAATGAATTTGATAAGTAACCTAAAACTTCAACTCTTCTTAGATTATCTCCATGCTTTACTACAAACCAATGATGAGTAATATCAAGAGGAAAAACTATTTTTGAACCAAATAAACCAACTATGGAGTTATGAGAATTATAATTAAATTTAGAAATAGCATCATCTAAAGAGTCCATTTTTAAATTTTATACTCTTTGAGTATATAAATATTTTGAACTAATTGGAGCAGAAGAAATATATAAATGAATTTGCTGGACTTTTAACTTTTATCAAAATTATTAAAGATAAATTAGAATCTCAAAATAAAATTTTTAAAAAACTAGTATTAATTAAAAAATATTCTCAACACAATTCAAGAGATAAATATGAAAATATAATAACTAATCAAAATAGAAAAGTACTTAATATATAAATTCAAAAATAAATTATGACATATAAATCTTTATTTGATAATTTTTATCCTAATGCATCTTCTAAATTTATGAATTACGAAGACACTCTAGAAAAATTGTTAAAAGAATTTGAAGAATTAAAAACTATTGGAAGTTTAAAACCCATTGATATTCTAGTATTATACCCACCAAGAATTATTCGAGCAGTTATTGATTATAAAATTTATAATCCTCAAATTACTAGATTAGAAGATCTACTTCAAAAAGTAATAAATTTTTCATTAAATATATATTCTCAATCATTTTCTGATATCTCTAAAGAAGTTAGAAATTTAAAAGAATATATTGCTACAAATTTTCCAGACTTATTAAAATTTAAAATTATTCAAGATGAAGATAAATATACTTGGCTTGCAATGAATCCACAAAAAGCAGATATTTTAATTGCAAAACTTGTTCCAATAATTAAATCTAAAGATATATTATTTATTGCATTAGCTCATGGAGGTACAGCATCAGGACTGGACGTATATTTAAGAATAAAAGATTTTGTTTTAGTATCTAATTTTTATTCAGTTAAATTTTCAAGAAGAAAATCATTCAATAAAATACCTCAATTATCTTCTACTGAAATTTTAAATTTAAAAGAATTAGCCAAAAATAAACAAGTTATAATATATGATGAAGATGTTGCAAGTGGAAATACTAAAAAAATTGCAATTTCTTTTTTTTCTGATTTATTTGGTAAAGAAATCTACTTTGTGTCTAGCTTAGAAAGTCAAATTACAAATTATTATGAAAACTAAAAACTAAAAATATTTTAATTATTCCCTAAAATTTCTTTTCCAATAAATGGTACAAGAGCTTTTGGAACTTTAACATTTCCATTCTCCATTTGATGTTGTTCAATAATTGCAATCATACAACGTGTAAGAGCAATTGCAGTTGAATTTAATGTATGAACAAACTCAGTAGTTCCTTGTTCACTTTGATATCTACAATGTAATCTTCTTGCTCCATAGTCCCTATAATTACTCGCACTTACCATCTCTCTATACTTCTCTTGAGAAGGTAACCATGCTTCTAAATCAAACTTTCTTGTAGCCATTGCACCCATATCTCCTGTACAAATATCTACAATTTGATAATGTAGTTCTAATTCTTGAAAAATGTCTTCTGCATTTTGAGTAATCTCTTTGTGATACATGTCACTCTCTTGAGGTTTTGAAAATACAAATTGCTCAATTTTATTAAAATTATGAACTCTAAAAATTCCCTTACTATCTTTTGTAACACCTGCTTCTTTTCTAAAACATGCACTAATTCCTGCATATTTAATTGGTAAGTCTTTATGAGAAATTGTATCTTCTTTATGAAGAGCAGCAAGAGCATGCTCACTTGTTCCAATTAAGTATAAATCTTCATCCTCAATTTTATAAATTACTTCTTCAAAATCTTCAAGAGGTACTGAATCTGCTAACACTTCACGTCTAAGCATTGGAGGAACTTCAACAGGAGTATATCCTTTTTTAGCAAGTTTTGAAATTGCAAATTGATACAAAGCAAGTTGAAGAAGTACTAAATCACCTTTTAAATAGTAAAATCTACTCCCACTTACTTTACTAGCTTGATCTAAATCAAACCAATTATTTAATTCACACAGTTCAATATGATTTCTAATTTTAAAATTAAACTCAGGCTTTTCTTTAAAAAAACGAATAGGAACATTCTCTTCATCATCTTTACCAATTGGGACTTCAATATCTAACATATTTGGAATTGTAATTAATAACTCGTCTCGTCTTTTAAGTGCAGTTTTTTCCTCTCCTTCTTTTTGGGAAATTAAATCAGCAACTTCTTTAACTTTGCTAAGTTGCTCTTGAACATCTCCTCCTTCTTTTTTAATTTTAGCAATATTTTGAGATTCTTTATTTTTTTGAGATTTTAATGTATCTAATTCCTGCTTAATTCCTCTCCATTGAGTGTCTAATTCTAAAACTTTACCTACAATACTTGTATCATAACCAATTCTTTTTTGTAAGTTCTCAATAACTAATTCTTTTTGTTCTCTGAGTAATTTAATATCTAACATTTTGTATATTATAATTTAAGAGTTAATATTTTAAAAACTTTACTTATTATATTTTAAATGTGTATAAATAATCCTAGAAATTCCTCTAATTGTATTTGCTCTACTCTTTTGCCAAAGAGGATCTAAGAATTGAAACTCAGCAACATTTCTTTGAATACCTACTGCTATAATATACTTTAAATCATCTTCTTTAGAATCAATTAAACCAAATTCTCCACAAAATATGCTAGAACTTCCAGATTTACTTGTAATTTTAACTTCATTAGGAATAATTAAAGTTCCATTTGGAACTTGAATTGATGAAGAATTAGTAATAATCCTATTTCTTTTACTTAAAGACATACATTTTCTAAGAACCTCAACTTGAAAAGTTTCTTTAGAATCATCTAATGCTTTGCACAATTCAACATAAGGTTTTAAAGTAGTTTCAAATCCTAAAAACTCATTATCACAACTATACTTAATTCCATGGACTACTTGTGGAAAATGCTCTTTAAGAGTTGATACCAATAACTCCTCTCCTCCTATTTTATCAATCAACCACTTAATTTTAAAATAAGAAAGACTTAAATCATTACTCCTAATTGATAGGTTTAAATTATTTTCCCAAATACTACTTAAACTATTACCATTTAAACAATCATTATGTCTTTTAAATAAAAAAGCAAGTCCAGCTACTGGGGCCAACATATCGTTAATTTTAAAATATTCATCAGAACTTATTTGTGATTCAAATCGTTGAGAATTTAAAGAATAAACTAAACATCCAAAACGTTCTTTATTATATGAATTTGCACTTTGTAATTCATAGTATTTTTGAATTTTTTTTTCTAAATCTCCATTTAACTCTATTGTAGTCATATTTCATTTAAAATTTTAAAAATTGAAGCAATTGTTATTTAAATTTTAAAAACTTTTTAAAGTTTTAAAACAAATTCACAAATTACTAAAATTTAAAGTTATTAACATATATGTTTTCAATTTTTATAGATTTATAAAATTGTCGATAATTGCCTTTTTGAAGTAGTAAATAATAAATCATTAATTACATTTAAATATAAAGTATTATATTAATTATATATGATAGAAACATATAATGGAATTACTTTAATTGGTACTGCTCATATTTCAAAACATAGTGCAACTTTAGTTGAAAAAACAATTAAAGCAATTCATCCAAATATTGTGGCAGTTGAATTAGATTCTATGAGACTGCAAAAATTACTTCAAGATGAAAAAGAAAATCAAGAGTTTAATTCTTTATCAAAAGAAGAGCAAAAAAAATACTCTAAAAAAAAACAAAAAACAAATTCTTCAAAACTTATTAAACAAATTGGATTATTTGGATATCTTTTTTTAAAAATTGCAGGATTTATGCAACAAAAAATGGGAAAAGCATTTCATATTGAACCTGGAGTTGATATGCTAGCTGGAGTTCATATGAGTAAAGAATTAGACATCCCTCTTTGTCTTGCTGATAGGCCAATTTTACACACTATTGCAGAGTTTAAAAAACTCTCATTTTTAACTAAAATGTCAATGGTTAAACGAATGGTATTTACTAAAATGAGTTTTGAAGAAAAAAAAGAATTAGCTCAAAAAATTCAAAATGACAAACTTGATGAAAAAACAATTCTTACAATTATCTCAACACTTAAAGACGAAGTTCCTGAATTGTATGAAATTTTAATTCATAAACGAAACCAATATATGGTGAGTAAACTCATTGGACTTAAAAAACAGGGATTTGAAAAAATTGTAATAGTAATTGGAGCTGGACATTTACCTGGAATGCTTGAATTATTACATGAGCAATTACCTACAGTAGAGGAAGAGATTAAAAAAGAACCATCCAATTCAAACACAACACAGTTACATTTCAAAATTGAATGAAAAATTGAATGAATACGAGATATAAAATTAAAAAAATGTCAATATTTAGCAAAAATAATCCTAAATCAAATAACTCAGCCATAATTGAATATTTATACTCAAAATTAAGTTCTAAATCTTCTATAAGAGATTTAGTTAAGGAAAATAATTCAATTGTCACACAAATTGGAACTTATTCATTTGAATTTTATCATAATATATTAGAAGTTGAGTTTTATTTTCACTTTGAAAAATACAAAGATGAATTACTAATTATCAATGACCATAGATATTCTCAATTTCAAGGAAAAGAAAACGCATCTAAATATTTAGAAGAAATAGAGATTATATTTCAAGAAGTAGCAAAAAAACTAAATTATACTAAAATAGTAATAATTTTTGAAATTAAAGATATAACTAACTCAACAGCTGTGTTAGTTGAAAAATTCCTTAGTAAAAATAAATTTCAAAAAACTCAAAATAATAGTCCTCAAAAATGGATCAAAATTTATAACATATCATAAAAAATGTCAATATTTAGCAAAAATAACTCCAAATTAACTCTTGATGATGAAAAGATAATTCAATTAATTATTGAATTTTTAGAAGATGAAATTAAATTAGATGCAAAAGGAGAAGCAAAAATGCTCGATTTAGAAGAATGGAATTCAGTTATTCTTTATGCAGTAAATCAAATTGAATTCAATCATAAATTACAAACCACATTTTCTTTTGAAATAAATACTGAAAATAATACACTTATTTTACACAATTTTCATCGAATTTCTAAATTTAAAAAAATGGGGGATGGAACATTTGTTCTTCAAAAACTTACACAACTTTTTCAAGAAGTTTGCAAGGTTAAACAAATTTCTAAATTAGTTATTTTATTTGAAATTTGGGGAATTGAAGACCCTAGTTCAGAATTTGTTAGAAAATTACTTATTAAAGAAGGATATACTAAAATTCAAGATAAAGATCCAGAAGAATGGTTGATTGAGTTTAAAATTTCATAACTTTTTAATTATTACTTAATAGTTAGAAATATAAATGTATTAGAAGTTAAATAAATATGAAGTTCATACCAAATATTAATTGTAAAATTCCTTCTTCAATAATGTATAATAGATTTGTTGATATTTTACAAGAAAAATTACTTAATTTTGATGAAGTCTCTAGTGTTTTTTGTTATGGTTCTACTGCAAGAGGAACTCAAATTCCTGGAAAATCAGATATTGATGCAGTTTTTGTACTTAAAGATTTAATAAATAAACCTCAAACATATACTAAACTAGGAGGATTAATTCAAGAAACACATAATCTAGCAACTTCAACACTTTCCTCAAATATAAATAGTTCAAAACCAATTATAATCCCCCTTCAATTCTCCTTTGCAGATTCTCAAATAGCTCAAGATGGGAGATTTATAACATATACTCCTGATTTCCTACATCAATTTGAAAGTGAAACAATTGAATTAAAAGGAGATGGATTTGATAGAAAGAAATTCAAAATGAATTCTTTTAAACTCCCACTTGAGAGTAGAATTGGTTTTAATCTTGCTAAAATGAGACAAAAAAGAGTTTTTCTTGAAACAATATTTGGTAACTCATTAGAAGATAAAATTAGGTTTAATCAGAGTTGTGTAGATAATTACTTACGAGCAATTAGTGAAATAGCAAATATGTTTGTAGAACCTAAATTTAAAAAAACTCAAAGAGCATCAAATAGTAGTATTCTTAAAGAATACGGAGTTAATAGACATATTGATTTTGACTTTATTGAATTTCTAAAAGAACAATCCACTTCTACATCTAAATATTTAAATCTAACTCAAGAAAATTATATAGAATGTGTAAAATGTTTGTCAGAATTTGAAAAATTAGTTCAGTGGTATTTACAATTAGAAACACAACAATATAAAGGACTTAGAATTCCTGTTAGAATTAATATTGAATCAACAGGATTAATTGGAAATTGAATAATTATAATTCAATAAAAAATAGAATTATTTACTCTTCCAAGCTTCTAGACTTTGTTTAATTGTCTTGAAATAATTTTCAACATTTTGCTCAATTTCATTAAATATCTCTTCTCTATTTTTTGAAAAATATACAAACATAAATCCTCTTTCTAAATTCATTTGCCTCTTCATAAGTAATTTTCTTTTAATTAATTTAGTTAATATTTTTTGAACTGTAGTTCTATCTTTTTGAGTTTTCTCAACTAACTCTTTAACACTCAAACCCCTTCTACTCTTAATAATTTGAGCAAAAATCTCATACTCTGAGTCATTTAAACTATAATTACATTGTACTAAATCCTGTAAAGTTACTCTTTTACATGTGAAATCTATTTTCCTCATAGTGAAAAGTAAATCACAATTATTTAAAAACTTTGTGTCACATTTACAAATAAAAACAACACTCACTCAACAAATAAGTTTAATTTCATATTATTTTAAATTACAGATCTAAAATTCCAATCTTTTTTAAATTTTTAGAATTATAAATGTCTAATGGGGACACTAATGAACTATCTTCAAGTTTTGTAATTTTAATCCCCATTTCTAAATATAATTTACTTATTAATTCTGAGCAAAATAATCCATTTTTAGATTTAATTGGGTTTTTTAAACTTGGAGTTGAAAAATAATACAAATTTTGAGTGGAGTGTACAATTTTTTTATATACAAGTCCAGTTGTCTTTAGAGGAGCATATGGAGTTGATATGTGAGAATCTACAAATGAATCAAAAATTTCCAGTTGATTTTTAGATAAATTAGAAGCTGCTCTAAGTACAATATAACGTATATTATCAATTTTTTCAAATAAAATAATTTTAGATTTAAATATATTATGTAATGTACTTGTCTCAAAAATATATACTCTTCGATTAGATATTTTATACACAACAGATACGTGAATAATTGGAGTTTTTAAAAAAAATGAAATAACTCTTCCAAGCATATGTGAATACTCTTTTTCAATATATTCAACTATTATATCTCCTCTTTGCACATCTTTTAAGGAAATTTTTGGAAGTGAATTTAATTCCTCCTCTAATGAGTAAGTATATTGAAAAAAATCAAATAATTTTGTTTCCAAATGAATTATATGTTTTAAAGAAGTATCTTTAATTTTTAAAATTTTATCTTTAGTTGTATGATACTCTTCATACATTCCAGATTTATACTCTTTTGAAATTGAATTAATAAATATAGCTAATAGAGTATTTAAAATTGAGTACTGCTTTTGTAATTGTTTTTTAGTTGAAATAATGAGTTGATGAATTGATGAAAATGAAACTTGTAATTGTAGAGATTTAATTGAATTTTTTAATTCATATAATATTGTTTCAAATTGTAATAGTTCAAATTCTAGCATTGAACCTACTTCAAGTAATTGATGTTTTTTTTTATCAATAGTATCTTCTAAAAATTCTAGTGAATAATTGTCACTTTGAGGACCAATTCCTTTAATTTTTAGGGGAATTGAATATTTAAATTTGAAATAATTATACTCAATTGTACTTGTAATCTTATTTGATAATTTTTTTAAAGATAATTTATTTGATTGGGATTTTTCTAATGAAGAATTTTCTAATGATGACTTTTTTGAAGAATTATCATTTAATGTAGAGTTCAAGAATTGTTTATGTAACAACTCCTCTTTAATTTCAATAACATTAACAATTGAACTAAGTTCATCAATAGAAGTTTGAAAGATTATATTTTGTTTAACTATAAAATTTTTAATCTCACTTTCAATAAACTCTTCAAGTTCACTTAGACTATTAATATTTTTGATTTCATTAGATTTCATTTTTTATAATTCTATGTATAATATTAATATTTTTATATTACTTAAGTTATATTGTATTTATTTAATATAGCACTTCACTAAGAATATATCTAAACTTATTTAAATATTTAAGTTCTAACATTATTATGACAACTTTAAATGATACAGATATTATTTCTAAAAATGTAGAAGAATATAGGGCTCAAATTCAAGATATATTACAAGGTAGAGATAAAAGATTTTTAGTAATAGTTGGACCTTGTTCAATTCATATTAAAAAGGAAGCTCTTGAATATGCTAATTTACTTAAAATAGAGCAAGAAAAATATAAAGATACACTTTTTTTTATAATGAGAACATATTTTCAAAAACCAAGAACAACAATTGGTTGGGAAGGATTTAGTGTTGACCCTCATTTAGATGGTTCTTATGATTATAAAGAAGGAATTAAACTCTCCATAGAGATTTGTGAAGAGATTACAAAATTAGGTATTCCAATTGCTGATGAAGCATTAAGCATGGAACTCACTGACAAATGGAGTCAATATTTATCATACGCAGCACTTGGTGCTAGAAATAGTGAAGACCAAAATATGAGAAAGTACTGTTCTCATCTATTATGTCCAGTTGGAGTAAAGCATCCAAGAAGTGGAAATTTAGAAGATGGAATTAATGGAGTTATTAGTGTACAATATTCAAATCATAGACTTTTTTTCAAAGATTCTCTTTTTACATGTAGAGGAAATGAATTTGCTCATTTAATTTTAAGAGGAAACTCTCATCAAAAAAATGGTAATAATATTTCAAAAAATAGTATTGAAATTATTAATGAATTATATGAAATTCAACATATTAAACACCCTTCTATTATTTGTGATCTTTCACATGATAATTGTAAAATTGAAGGTGAAAAAGATGCTAACTTGCAACTCAATAATATTTCAAAAGTACTTGAACTATTAAAGTACCATGAAATAAGTTCAAGATTAATAAAAGGTGTGATGATTGAGAGTTATTTAGAATTTGGAAAACAACAACTTGATGAGAAGAATAGTTTAAGAAGAGGAGTCTCAGTTACTGATGAGTGTATTAGTTTTGAACAAACACAAAAAATATTTGAAGAATTACATACATATTTTAAAAGTAAATAAATAAAATAACACATTAATAAATTAAAGTATTATTTAACTGCTATTATACTATTTATTTTTTATTTTCCCTAACTCTTCAAGTGCTACTTGTAGTTCTTCATCATTAGGTGCTTTTCCATGCCATTTGTAATCATTTTCCATAAAACTCACTCCACACCCTGGAATTGTATTTGCAATAATTACGTGAGGTTTTCCTCTTCTACTTCTAGCATGTTCAAGTGCAAGTTGAATATGTTCAACATTATTTCCATCAATTTGTGTAATATCACACCCAAAACTTGTAAATTTTTGAGCTAAGTTATCAAATTTTAATACATCATCTGTAGTTCCATCAATTTGAATATGGTTTCTATCAACTATAATAATTAAATTATCCAATTCTTCTTTATGTGCAAATAATAACGATTCCCAAACTTGTCCCTCTTCACACTCTCCATCTCCTACTATACAGTATACTTGATTATTCCTTTTATCTCTTTTTAGAGCAGCTGCTAAACCAACAGCTTGAGATATTCCTTGCCCTAAAGGTCCTCCTGAGTTTTCAACTCCTCTAATTGAACCTACATGTGGATGTCCTTGTAATTTTGAATGTAATTTTCTAAGCGTATATAATTCTTCTTCTTCAATAAAATGAAAATAACTCAGTGTTGCATATAATATTGGACAAATATGTCCATTAGATAAAAAAATATAATCTCTTCTCTTTAAAGTTGCATTTTGAGGAGTTATATTTGCAACATTTCCATATAACACTGCAAATACATCACTCATCCCTAAAGCTCCTCCTGTGTGTCCTGAACCTGCTGAATTGAGCATTTTTAATACTAATTCTTTAAGAGTAATTGAAATTAAACGTAATTCTTGATATGAATACTTATACTTCATACAATTATTAAAAATTAAAATATATTTAAACTAATGTTTGCATTATAAAATAAAAAAATTAAATACATTTGAATTAAAAAAATTAGGTTAAACTAAATACATACATTTGATTTTATAGACACATTTTTAATATAAGAATAATTTATAACTATTATATATGAAAGTAGCAGTAAGTCAAAAAACAAATAATTGGTATTATATTAAAAATCTTGAACAAGATTATCATTGTAAAGAAGGAATACTTGAAATTTCTCAATTACAGTCTAATTCTTCAAAAATTACTTCTACAAAGGGAGTTGAATTTACTCTATTTAATGCAAGTCATCACGATTATATACAGAAGATGAAGAGGAGTGCACAAATCATAATCCCTAAAGATTTAGGCTATATTGCTTCAAGAACAAGTATGAATAAAGAGACAATTTTACTTGAAGCAGGTTCAGGAAGTGGATTTGCAACTACATTTTTTAGTGGAATTTGTAAAGAAATTTACACTTTTGAGAGAATTGAGAGTCATTTTGAATGTGCTAAAAAAAATATCGAACAAAGAGGATTTTCAAACACTACAATTCAACTCAAAGATATTAGTGAAGTACTTCAAGAAAAAAATTCCAATCTTCCTCAATTCTCTATGATATTTTTAGATTTACCCGAACCTATTGAAATTTTAAAACATGTAACTTCAAAACATATTATTAATGGAGGACATATTGTATGCTATTTACCTTCAACAAGACAAGTTGACCAACTAGTAGACTTTTGTTCACAAGAAAACTCTCAATATTTTGTAGAAGAAGTAAGTGAGAGTCAAATTAGAAATTGGAGAGTTAATTCAAAATCAAATAGACCTGAACATCATAAAGAGTGTGATTTTACAGCATTTTTAATATTTTTACGATATTTAGGATAAATTTTTTAGAAAAATATGTTAATTAAATGTAAATAATGATTAAAACAAAATTATCTGATGAATTCTAGTCCTAATTCATTATCTAATTCTCTTTGTTGTGCTTCTGCTTTTTTCTTTCCTCTAATTTGTTCAGACTTAACTCCTGTAATTACAACCATTGTTTTAATCACTTTTTCTAAATCATCCATAATTTGAGCACCCCATATAATTTTAGCATCTTCATCTAATGTTTCACTCACTTTTGCAACAACTTTTCTTGCATCTTCAAGAGTCATATCAGGGCCACCAGTTACATTAACAAGAGCACCAGTTGCATTTTTTAAATCTACATCTAAAAGAGGAGTATTTAAAGCTCTCTCAACACTCTCCTCTGCCCTATTTTCAGAATCTGCTTCTCCAAGTCCAATCATAGCAATTCCTCCATCAGTCATTACAGCTTTAATATCTGCAAAATCTAAGTTGATTAATCCATTTGTTGTAACTAATTCTGAAATTCCTTTTACAGCGTTTGTTAAAATTTCATCTGCAAATTTAAACGCTGTATGAAGAGGTAAATTTGGGGCAATTTCAAGTAGTTTCTCATTTGGAATCACAATTAAGGTATCAACAAATTTCTCCATTTTAGAAATTCCAAGCATAGCATTTTCATATCTTCTACTACCTTCCATAGCAAAAGGAATTGTAACAACACCAACCACTAATGCACCTGATTTTTTAGCAATTTCTGCAACAACAGGAGCAGCACCAGTTCCAGTACCTCCTCCCATTCCTGAAGTAATGAAGATCATATCACTATCTTTCATTGCTTCTTTAATTTCGTTTTCTTGCTCTCTTGCACTCTCTTCTCCAATTTTTGGAGCAGCACCAGCACCAAGTCCACGAGTTAATTCTTTTCCAATTAATATTTTCTTATCTGCTTTTGTTCCAATTAAATCTTGAGCATCAGTATTAATTGCAATTGTTTTTGCTCCTTCAACTCCTACTTGGGCAATTCTATTTAGAGTATTATTACCTCCTCCCCCAACTCCAACTACTTTAATTCTCGCTTTATGTTCATTAAGAATTGCAAGTAACTCCTCATCATCTTTATGTGCAACTTGCTGATAACTATCAGCATTTTGAACTGCGTTTTTAATCAGGCTATCCATAACTAAATTTAGAGGAAGTTTAGTATTTAAATTTTTGTTATCTATAAGTTAAGTAAATTAAAAAATAACAAATAATTTTTACAATTATTTACAGTTATTCTAGTGTCAAAGAGAATTATAAGACTAATTATAATTTTGAAATTGTATATTCAATAATATTAATCATCTCCTCCACTCTTTTGTCAAGAGTTTTTGAATCATCATTAGTTATAATAAACGCATTTTTTGGAATAATTAGAGGATCTGTTTCTCTATTCATATCTCTGTGATCTCTTTCTTCTAATTCTTGTTCAACTTCTAATTGTGTATATAAAATTCCTTTTTGTTTATAATCCTCTAATCTCCTTTTAGCTCTTACATCAATTGGGCACTCAATATAAAATTTAACTTGTGCTTGTGGGTAAATAACACTTCCAGCATCTCTTCCTTCAAGAACAAATCCACCTTTAGACATAATCTCTTTAATTTGAGTAGTTACATGTTCTCTTATAATTGTAATTACTGCATATTTAGAAGAATTTTGAGAATTTTCTTGTGTTCTAATAGGTAATTGCTCAACTTCAAAATGTTCCTCTTCGTGTTTATTTTCATATTTATCTTCATTTTTATTTTTATATGAAACATACAATTTTGAATCTATATAATAAAATTTAATATGACTCAAATGCTCTTTTGTAACATCATTTGGTGAAATAGAATTTGAATAGAGAAGACAAGACATAGTTCTATACATTGCACCACTATCAATGAGTTGATACTGTAGTTTTTGAGCTATTAGTTTTGAAATAGTACCTTTTCCAACACCTGAACCACCATCAATTGTAACTGTGATTTTTTTAGACATATTAGTTAGTTCATAAATATTTTTATTAAACTTTGTATTCTCATAGAATTTTACTTAAATAAATTATTATACAACTTCTCTAAATTTAACTCTGATTAAATATTACCTTAAATTCGTTAAAATCAAAATTACTACTTATAATTATAACTTAAATTTAAATAATCAAATTTTACATATTACATATGGCTTTTTTTCAAATGTTTAGTCCTGCAGTAAGTGGAACTAAAAAATTATTTTCAAGAGAAAAAACTGAACAAGAGTTTTTACAATCAATTCAAAGAACTCATACTTCATTTGCAAATCACATCTCTTCTTTTTCTAGTATTAATACAACTCAAGATATTACCGCAGTTGAAACTCATCTTCTAAATATGGTACAAGAATTTCAAACATTTACACAACAATGTGAACAATTAAGAGATAATGAAATTCAATTATTTTTAGATATTAAAGAATTAGTACACACTCAAATTACTTCAATTAAGGAAGTATTAATTAAGATTATAGCAGAACTTCCAATATCAATTCAAGTACATCAAAACTCTAGAGCTATTATTGAAATAATTCAAAAATGTATTAAAGTAATTGATGAATCAGTTCACTTACTTGAACAAACTCTCTTTAAAGACCTCTCTAATTTACAAGCACAATTTTCAAAACAACTTACAAACAATTTATTACAAAATACTAATTTACAATCTCTTGAAGAACAAAGAACAACTCTTCATGACACATTGCAACAAGCAATTTCCACAATTTCAGAGCATCTAAATGAATTAGAAATTCAAGTAAAAGAGCATACATTATTTTCCAATAAATCATCATTTAAATTAATATTTGAAATTAGAGAAGAATTAAAAAGACTCTCCATTCTAATTCATGAAAGAGTTAGTATTTCAAATTTACTTATTTTACTTAGTCTTGAAGAAGAATTAACTATGGCAAATCAAATTAAAGAAGCTAATGAACAAGTACAACATTTAAGAGAACAATTAAGTCCTCAATTACAACAATCACTTAAACAATCTCTTGAGAAATTTGATACCTTAATTGCACAAATACAAAAACAATCTGAGCAATTTAGACAAATGGTAAAACAGCAGTCACAAAGTTTTTTATTTAAAATTGGGAAAAGTTTAGCTCTTAATACTGCATCACAAGGAGGATATGGTGTATATAAAATAAGTTCATATTTGAAGAACAACAGCTCTGAGTTTAAACTTACATACAAATATTTAAAATCTAAAATTGAAGACACTGGAGCTAGGAGCATTACTCAATTTATTGTACAGCATCCTGAATTTAAAGAATATAGTTGGGCTCAAATGGTAATTGTTCAATACTCAATTATGAATAAAGTTGGATCAAAAATGCCTACTTGGATTTCAAAATTTATTTCATACCCCATTACTCCAACATCTCTTTCATTAGCTCAAAAAATAGTTCAACAAACTAAAAATGATCCTCGAAAACAAGCTCAAATTGTATCAGTAAATACTATTTTAATGACTGTGTGTATTTCAAGTGTACTAATTGGAGTTACTGCTTCAAAAATATCTGCGGAGATGATTTAAAAATGGTGGATGAAAACAATAATACAAAAAGTAAACTTAGTAGTAATATGCCTCTAAAAGAAGCCAAAAAATATACAACTCAAATTCAAAAAATAATGCATATACTATTTATTAATTCATTTGATAGTAATTTGAATTTTATTACTCAACAACAAATTAAAGATGATACAACAATTATTAATAAAAATATTAAGTATAGAGATGAAATATTAAACTATTTAATTTCAATTAAAGTATTAGAAAAAGGTGGAGACTCATTTTTTATTACAAAAAAATTTATTATATTTCTTAAAGATTTAAAACAATTTATAGAATCAAAACAAATATTTGAAAATGTTAATTCAAAAGGAGTCTCAAAAGAACCAATTGAGTTTAATTCAAATACTTCAACCGAAATTTCTGAGTTTCTTGTACTTCTTCAAACTCATTTTGGATGTTTTCAAGTTATAGAGAATAATATTCATTTGAATACAAAATTTAGTCATACTCGCTCATTTCTATCATTTTATTATTTAATAAATTATTCATTTGCTATGCAACATTGTACTCAATATATTGTAAATATTGGAATCATTAAATAAGATGAAAGAGAAGAAATTAAATTTTCTGAAATATTAGGAGGAAGAGATTTAGGTAAAGGTAATGATTTTAGAAAAAAAATTCCAAATTATCTCCAATTTTTAATTGAAATTATGAAAAGTAAAGGTTATACCTATGTTAAGGAGTTAGAAGTGTTTAAGAAAAATCACTTGCTAGATACTGATTTAAAAAATATTAAAGTCATTGTTGAAAGACTTATGAACGATTTAAGTACTGTATTAAAATCAAATCCTAATATTGAGTCTTTAATACACTCATTACTTTTACAAAAAATTCAAAGACGAGGTGAAATATATGTTCTAGTATATAATGATATTACAATTTCATTTGAACATTTAGATACTGAGTCTATTTTAGACGCAGTTGTTGTGGAAGTTGAAAGAGAACTTACTAAAGATGATGTTGAACATGAAGATGTAGATACAAAAACTACTCAACCTGAAATTAATGAATATTTTGTATACTTAGTTAGAAGTTTAAATAATCAAAAAGAAGCAGATGCAGAATTGAGTTCAAATATTATCAAAAACCTTGAACAAAGAGGATTTAAATTTACAAATCAAGATAATAAGATAGAAGAAGTAATTGAAATACTTGCAGATAGATATGAAGTTGATGCAGAAGAAATTGATTATAAAGTTGGAAATACTAAATCAACTGTAAAAGCACTTAAAGTGAGAAATTATGAAACTCAAGAAGAGAGAGGAAATGAAATACTTACTTCTGAAATGATTTCTGAGTTAAATTTAAAAGTAGTTGAAATATTAAAATCACAAGAAAGTAAAAGTTTGAGTTATTTTAAATTAAGTGAATATTTGCTACATAATATTAAATATGTGGGAGAAGAGCATCTAAGTTTGATTTTGCAAGAGGGATTTAAACAAAAGTTATATACAACATATCAAGACTCACAAGGAAACTATATACTAACATTAAATAATAATGAACAAGATAAAGTACATAAAAATGGTAAAGATAAAGAGAAATCTCCTTTAATTTTAGATGAGAGTCTAAGAGTTGATAATCATGATTTAGATGATAATACAATTATAGATGAAATCATATATCACATATACACTTCAAATCATATTATGTCATATCAAGAAATTGAAGATATAATAAAAATTAATTATCCTTTTATTAACTCAAAACAATTTGAAGAGATAGTTAGAAAAGCAGTAAAAGACAATAACATTTGCTATCAACAAGATTCAAGAGGAACATTTTACTTATATCTAAATGATAATCAAAAAAAATATGCTTCAACTCTTCAAGAACCAATACACCCACCTTCTCCTCTTCCTCCTATTGAGCCATCTCCTTTTTCACCTAACCCGCTTATTAATGATGGTGAAGAATATGAAGATAATTATAACTATGAAGAAGAAAGAGAAAGAAAAGGAATTGGTATCCCTACAATAATTGCAGGAGGAGTAACTCTTGGAATTATAGGAGTAATTGCATGGGATTTTCAAGAAGAGATTGTAAATTATATTCAAGATTTTTTTAACTCTGAATCTCAAAATGTATCTAATGTAGAAGTTGAAAGTCCAATACCTACTGCTACTGCTTCTATTGACATTCATACAGTTATAAGAGGAGATAATTTATGGAATATTGCTCATTCATATTTAGGAGGTTCTGCAACTAATGCTCAAATATTAGAACTTACAAACAATTTAGCTCAAATAAATAACATCTCAAACCCTGATTTAATTCACCCTGGTGACCAAATTAGAGTTCCTCAAGAATTACTTGAACAAATTAGAAATCATTAACAAAAATTAAATTTATGATTATTTTAGTAATATTAATGAAAAAAAATATTACTACATATTGATACTACTTAGAGTTTACCCATAAATTTATATCTTGATATTTTAAAAATTAATTATGTTAAGTAGTAAATTTAAGTTTTTACTCGTAGTTATAGTCTTTTTATTCTCCTTAGATGTTTCATTTTCATGTACAACTATTTTTGAATGTTTTGAACAAGGAAATTTTAATATAGCAGAATGGAGTGGAAATGTTCAATTTCAGCTACTCTCACTTGTGATTTTATTATTTTTAATTGTTATTTTATTAAAAGAAGATTTAATGAATAGATTTCAATTAGAGAGTAAAAGTGCTAACTTAACTTCTTGGATTTTAATAATTGCACTAATTCTTGCTGTGAGTCTTTCTCAACAAAGTGCAGGTGCTCTTAGATTTGTGTTCTTAATAGCTGCAGCACCTCTTGCACTTTTAGCATACATAATTGCTAAAAAAGTTAAAGGAGATGAAAATAGTTGGTTCTCAAATCTTGGTTTAGTGTCAATTGGGCTAGGGTTTTATATATTTGGTAGATTATTAGTTATATTCTTTGGAAGTGTGGATTTATTACAAGTAATTCCATTTATTTCATTTATTATTGGATTTACAGGTGCTAATATATTAGATTTAGTTGCAATTGGAGCAGTATTTTTTTTCAAACATAAACATAATAAAGAATTAAAAGAAGGAGTTAACTCCTCCTATGATTCTTCTAATTCATCATCTTCAATGTTTGGTTCTTTATTTGGAAGAAATAATATTGCTCAAAACTCTCAACAAGAAAATCAACAAACTCAATCAAATACTCAATTATTTCCTGCAAAAGTGACTACTCATACACCTATTGCAAGAATACTAGATATAGAGTATATCATTAAGAGACAAATTGCAGGAACTCTAAGTTTAATTCAAAAAAGTGGAATTGAAAATACTGATAAACAAACATTAAAAACATATCTTCAAGATATTTTAAAAAATTTAAGTCTTATTAGTTCTACTCTTCAAAATCAACAATTTAGATTAGTAGGTACATTTCACAAAGAAGATGATACAATTGAGAGCATAATTAATACATTTGGAGCAATCATTAGTAATCTTGATAATCAAGATATAAATGTAGTATATACTGAAATTTTAAAAATGAATAAATTTTTTGAAACAATTTATCCCCATTTTACAAATCCTCAAATTTTAACTATACTAGTTACTGATTTAGGTACTCATATATATTATACTAAAAAATATGATGAACACATACAAAATACGTTTAAAATATTTTGTGATGAATTAGTTCAATATTTAAGACAACATAATGTTGCTTCAAATGAAATTATAAGAAGTAATCAACAAATTCAAAACATTACTTTATCTCCATCAAATAAAGAATTAATTAAAACATTCATCACTAGCATTGATGTTACTTCTAACTAGTAACAAAATAAGTAAAGTTTATAAATATCAATATCTTAGTTAAGTGTATGAATAGACCACAAGGATATAAACAGAATAGAGATGCTGTTATTCAAAGATCAGGCTCTGATACATTTGGTTTACAAGATGCAAGAGCAAGTGATGTGAACTTAGTACATATGAACGATAGTACTAGGGGAATTGCTAAAACAGCACTTGGAACTGCTGCTGTAGCATTAGGAATTGGACTTGGTGCTTTGGGATACAATGCCCTTGGAAGCAATTCAGGAAATGAGAGATTTAGTGATAGATTTGCAGGATTTGATGATAGAATTTCTGCAATTGAGAGAAGAACTGAACCTGTACTTGATATTAGAACTTATTTGTTAGATGGTTCTTGTAGAAGTTTAGGAGGTCAAGTTGCAGAATCAAATAACGATAGACAAAGAAATTTAACTGACTGTAGATTTACACAAGACCAATTTGGAAGTGACCCTTCTAGATTTGCAAGTAGTGTAATGAAATCTGAATATAGAGATAATATGCTCAGATTAGCTGATAGACCTGATGATAGAACTTGGGATAGCTATAATTCAAGAAATTTAGAAAGACTATTAGAAGGTGGATATGCAGGAATTATTGCCCATCAAGCTCCTCAAAGAGCAGCTCCTGTACAACAACCAAGAGTACAACCAAGAACTCCAACTCCTGAAAGGCATACTCCTACTCCAACTACTCAAAGACAATGCGCAACTGATGTTGTTAATATGAGAAAAAGTGGATTTTTTGGTATTGGAAGTGTAAATGTAAGTTTACCAATAAATGACTGTGCAACAAATTACACTACTGCAATACATAATATCACTAGTGGAGTCTGTAGAGATGGATTTAGAGTTGATGGTACATTTACTCCTAATCCTGCACTTTATATAACTCAATTAAATAGAATTGGAGTTCCTCAAAGATTTGAGGTAAGATGTCATTATCCTCCACAAACTCATAGCAGTGGAGGGGGAAATGGAAGCACAGGAGGAGGAATTAATTGTGGTGGTGATTGTGGAGGAAGTACAGGAGGAAGAGGAGGAAATATTGGACATGACCCTCAACCAGGAGTCAGAGGAAATTAATTTCTTTTTTTGTTATTATCTTCATTATTAAATTTTTATTTTGTTACTACTTGTTAATACTAATTTTCATAACATTTATAAATGTAGGAGTCCTACTACTATACAATGGTAAAAAAAATGATGTTTGGATTGTTACTTTTTATAGTAACATTAAATTTAGGATATTCAACAGATATGTTTGTTGAATATAATTTTAATTATGAATTTGGAACTAATTCCCAAAATGTAGAAGTTTTGGTGTTTAAATGTCAAGATTCAACTTGTAGAACTGGAAGAGTTACTCAAATTCCAACTCAAATATTCCAAAAACAAGCTGCAAATCAATGTTTTAGAGATTTAAGTCAATCTCAGATGAATAATTGTATGAGTAATTATGCTATCTCTGGAAATAAAGCTCCTTCTAATGGAATGGTGATTAAATTAACAGATGTTCAACCTAGTCAAGCACAAAATTACTTAGTAGCTCTCTCTGTTAGAGGAGATACATTTGTAACTGTTCATGATAGGGTTTTTTTTACAACACAATTTCCTGATTATGATTATTCAAATTCACCTTTAAGTATTACATTTACAAAAGTTCAAAGACCAAAAGCAAATATTCAATCTTTTTATGTAGAAAATATGAATAATAGAGATTTGCCAATTCAAGTAAATGTTAGAGCAGGAATGAGTTCAACTGTATGTTCAGCATTTGCTTATGCAACTAACTATCATAAGCCACAATTTAGTAATGGATATTCTGATTATGCTGCTAAAACAGATATTTCACTTCAAGTGATTGATAGAGTTACTGGAAATGTGGTTGCAAGTGATACAAAAACTATGAATATTGAAGCAAGCACTTGTAGTGGATTTCATACTTTTGAATGGACACCACCTTCAAATTTTGAAAATAGAGAAGTTGAATTTAGAGTTACAACTGATATTGTAGATGATCAAGCTCATCTTCCTAGAAGAGATCAAGACTCTAAAATTGTAACCATTTATCCTGAAAATTTAACTGATGCATGTTGGGTTGTTGGAAATAATTTAGTAGTTGCAAATAGAGATACAACTAATCCCCAAGTTGGAGATTTTGTAATTACAATTGGTGAAGATGCGTTCTTATCTTTTGAAGCTCTTGCATACAAAAGTAGAAATCAAGATGGGAGCAATTTACAATTTATTGATTATAGAGTAAGAATTAGAGTTGATGGAATTCAAATTGTAAATGAAGTTGTAACTTCAAATTCAGGTTTGTATAAAAAAAATATTAAAGAGCAATTAAGACAATTTACTCCTGGTGAAGTTGAAGTTGTAGTCCTTTTAGACCCTATTGGTGAGGGATGTTCTAGAAGTGAGAGAACAACACTTACAACAAGAGTTGATTTAATTAATCCACCTATTACTAATAATCCACCTGTATTAAGTACACCAAGTTCATTAAATGGTGGAACTAATCAACAAGTGCAAGGACCAATATCAGCCAATGATATAGAGGATGGTGATTTAACAAATCAAATTATTTGTACTAGTACTTCATCAAGTATTAATGTGAATGCTAATCAAGGAACTCTAAGAGTAA
>JAIUMM010000021.1 GCA_022565615.1 Nanobdellota archaeon
AACTCGAGAATTTATAATTGAAGGATTAGCATGTTATGATCCTATGAATGTTGGAGAAATAGGAACTGGTGCTCCATGTGAGAATATGCTCATTGTCAATAATTCAATGTTAAGAGGAGCAGGAAGTTTATTTATGGGAGGAGATGGGAGTTTTGAAATTGTAGGATTAGATAGCAACATATACACATTTGGAGATTCAGCATACAATATTTTCACAGGTCAAGTAACAGATATGCTTTTATTATTTTTAGGTACTTCATTTAATGATAGTATTAATTATTGGGATGTTAGTAATGTAGAGGAAATGAGAGGTATGTTTTATGAAGCTTCTTCTTTTAATCAAGATATTGGAGATTGGGATGTTAGTAGTGTTACAAGTATGATCGATATGTTTTATGAAGCTTCTTCTTTTAATCAATCTCTTGGAGACTGGAATGTTAGTAGTGTTACAAGTATGAGCGATATGTTTTATGATGCTTCTTCTTTCAATCAAGATATTGGTAATTGGGATGTTAGTAGTGTTACAAATATGGAATTTATGTTTTTAGCTGCAAGTAGTTTTAATCAAGATTTGAGTTGTTGGAATGTAAGTTTAATTCCATTTGCACCATCTGGTTTTGATTATTTATCAGGGTTTGAAGGAAATTCATCTCTTCAACCTCAATGGGGAAGTGATGGGTGCTAAATATAACACAAATATTTTTAAATAAAATTCAAATAAAATTATTATGAATGAATCTCAAATTACTTCAATTATTTATAAACTTCATCCTCTTGCACGAAATGCACTTGAATATTGTATTAATGCAAAAGAAGATATAATTATAAATCCTCCTCAAGAAATCCTAGATGGTGCTTATTTATTAGAACAAGATTCACTAATTCAAATTACAATTTTAAAAGAAGAATGTGTTATGCTTGACTCATTAGGGCTTAAATTTTTAGAAGAGGAATTGCCAGAGTATCAAGTCTTAAAAGAATTAAATGGAACTTCAAAAGTTCAAAGTGAACTTGGTATTTCACAAGAAGTACTTACATCAGCTCTTGGAGAATTAAAAAAACACAAACTTATTGAAATTTTTAAAAATGATGAACATCAACTTGTGCTTACGCCAACTCAAGAAGCTCAAGAATATACTAGGAATTATTTAAATCCTTTAAAATTATTTAAAGAAAAAAAACAATTAGAATCTTTAAGTGAAGAGGAAAAAACAACATTTGAGTTATTACAAAAGAGAAAAGGGTTTTTAAGTACAAAAAAAGAAAGTATTATTGAGCTAACACTTACAACATTAGGAAGAGAAGTTGGTGAGAAATTAATTTCAACGTTTAAAGATTTAGAATTAATTGATTCTTTAACTCCTCAAATGATTAAGTCAAAAGAGTGGAAAGGTAAAGAATTTAGACATTATGATACTCAAGTTCCAACTTCTATTAAAAATATTGGAAGATTACATCCTATGCATGAAGCAAATGACATTTTAACTCAAGTATTTATTGAACTTGGATTTAAAGAAATGGAAGGTCCAATTGTAGAGAGTGAGTTTTGGTGCTTTGACACTCTTTGGATTCCACAAGATCATCCTGCAAGAGAAGATCAAGATACATTTTATATTGGAGAACAAGCTGATGTTGATAAAGAGTTAATGGACAAAGTAAAAGAGATGCATGAGAGAGGAATTGATGAAACTCATACACAGGTTGGAGATTTTAAAGAGAGTGTTACAAGAAATACTATTTTAAGAACTCATTCAACTGCAACTACTTTTAGAACATTATATGAACTTGGTAAAAAAGCACAGACAGGAGAAAACATTGATGGGAAGTATTTTTATGTAGCTCATAATTTTAGAAATGAAGCAGTAGATGCAACTCACTTGGCTGAATTTTTTCAAGTTGAAGGTATTTTAATTCAAGATGATTTATCACTTGCAGGACTCATTGGATTTATGAAAGAATTTTATGGAAAATTTGGACTTCATAATTTAAAATTTAAGCCTACTTTTAATCCATATACTGAGCCTAGTATGGAGATTCATTATTTTGATGATAATATGAATAAATGGTATTCAATTGGAAATTCAGGAATTTTTAGACCTGAAGCACTTAAAGCATTTGGACTTGAAAATAAGAGAATTTATGGATTTGGTTTAGGTGCAAGTAGAATTGCAACACTTTTAACAGGAAAAAATAATATGAGAGAAATTACGGGGGCTACTTGTGATTTAGATTGGATTGAGAATCATAAAAAATTGAGTCGAAATATTTTAAGATAGATAATTTTAAAGAATAAAATTAATCTTATTAATTTAAAATGAAAATTATTAAATATATAATATTATTTATTTTTCACTTATAGCTTTTGAGAGTTCTTCATAAAAAAACTCACTATCTCTTATTCTTCTAATTACTCCATCATAAGATTCTTTACCAGCTGTGAAAATTATAATTGTACCTTCTTTGAATATTCGCTGCAAATATACAGGTCTATATAATGAAATATATTTAATATTTGAAATATAAATTTCAGTTCTTGCAATATTAAATACTCCTTGTTGAAGCATGAGTTTATTATAAAATAATTCATATTTGAAATTATTCCAAGCAATTAATCTATATATCATATAAATCATATATATGAATATATAGAGTGAACTTAAAACTATAATTAGGGGTCTTAAATCTCCCATAAAGGAATTTTCAATTAATGGGATTTCTATAAATATGTATAAAATAAATAGTTTAATAAAAAATGAAATTGGAATTAGTGGTTGAACAATATAGGAAAGACCTGGTTTTAAAGTATATAAGGGTTGTTGAGAATACAATTCTTCTTTAACTGTTGAGATTTTGTGATTATCTAGTATATTATTTGGATCTTTAACAAGAGATGAGATAATTGGAATAAATAATGAATCATTTGAAATAAATTTAAATCTTGGATCCTTATTTCCTCCTGTATAAATAACACAATCACTTACTTTAAATAGTGTATAGGGAATTAATTTTTTGTATTCAGAACTATTAGTTATTTTTTTATAGGGAACTAATTTATTTGAATTTTTAAAAAAATAATGATAATTAATATGTGCACTTTGTTCAAATAACTCAAAGTTCATTTTACTAAGTTTAACTAATATAATTATCTTTGAAATTGAGATACTAGTAAAAATAATTCCTAATACAATTAAAAAAATTGAAATTGAAAAATATATTTCACTACTTATGTCATTGAGTATTTGAGTCGATTCAATAACTCTATCTACAAAAAATATTGAGATAAATAAAATAAGTGATGTAACTAATGTTAAAGTTATTGAGAGTACTTGAGGACTTAAATTTGGTTCATCTTTATATTGAGCTTTATTATATGAAATTTTCATTCTAGATGTAATTTCATTAAACATAGTATCTCCTTCACTTATATGTTTAAATATTGGAAGAATTGGTTGTTTATTATTACTCTGTCCTGTATTTTGAACTCCAACTCCTCCAAAAATATTAAATTCAATACTGTGAAGATTAAATATCTTTTGAATAAAAGTTTGACTTCTCTCAAGACTTGTTATTTGGTCGATTCTATAGACTTTTGAAGTTTTAGAAATAAATTCTTTTGTAATGATGAGTTCATTTTTATTTGTGATTGTGTATGTTGTTACAAGCAAATCAACTATACTTGCTATACCTCCAATAGAACTGATAAATACTATATATCCAATTATAGAGATTGTAACTGTAAATATGGTGTAATTATTAGTTAAATATGAAATTAACAAACTTATACTTGTTATAATTAGTATTAATAAAATTCCTGCAACTATTGATAAGAGAAGAGGTTTAACACTTGGTTTTAAAATGATAGAATCTTGAGCTATAACTTGAGGTTTTTCTTCTCCATTTTGAGTATTATTAGTTGTTATGTTTTGTTGTTGTATCATTTTTTTAATTATCTCCTGCTTCTTGAAGAATTTCAAGAATTCTTTGGTTAATTTCTTCTCCATTTTTCACATATTTAATTGATATAGTTGAACTATGAGAACCAGCAGTTTCAATATTAATTGTATATACTCCAAAGATTCTATCTAAAAATCCTTGAAATGAATTTGAGTTTGTAATTCTCTCATATGGAATAGTATGCTTAATAATATTGAAAAAACCATCAAAATATTCAACTCTATTAGAATAGAAGTGATATTCAATTTTGGAGTATCTTCTTTTGAGTACATATATAATAAAATAAATTAATCCAATAAATATACTAATTATTATTATTAATATAAATAATGTTAAAATTAGATTATTGGTTCCAACTAGTAATGAAATTAGTCCTATTATAGCAAATGGAGTAAATGTTATAAAAAATATGAAAAATCCAATAAATAATTGTAAAAAATTTAAAGAAATTGCACTTTTAATATCTGGTTTTATTGTTAATAATTTTGATTTTAAATCTATAGAAGAATTTATTTGAATGTGTTGTTCATTAGAATTATTATTATTTAAATTATTAATTAATGTATTGTTTTCAATATTACTCTTTTTATGATGTTGAATCATTTCATCAAGAGTTGAATAAATGTGTTGATAATTAGACACATAGTTTAAAGAAATATCTACTGAAGAACTTCCACTAGTATAAATATTTAAAGTTCCAGTTTTAAAATATTTATCTAAAAAAAAACTCTCAAATGAATCAATATTGGTGATTTGCTCAGTTGGAAGGATAATTTTTTGAATATTTAAAAATAAATTTTCATATATAATTTTATCTTTAAAAATAAGATATGATGTATGTTTTAGCTTGTAAAAAGTTAATATAAGGTGTAATATAATCCCAATTAGTAAAATACCATATAACATAACAATAATAATAAAAATTATTGTATTTAAATGTGTAGTTCCAAATAAAATAAAGACAAATATTAGTGTGAGTATAATACTTATAATTAGTAGAGAAATTATGGTGGAAAACATTCCTCTTTGTATATTTGGTTTAATTGTATATATACTTTTAGAAGTATTGTTAGTAGCTACTTTGGGATTTAACTTATTATTTTTTAGATTCATTCTATTACTTTTAATTTTTTAATTTATATTTATTGCTACAATTCTATATTTAAATATATGTGTTAACTTTATAACTTCAAATTTTGTGAATTTTGTGAATAAACTCTTAAATCAAATAATTTATATTTACTCATAAATTATACCATATTTTTTTAAATAAATTTTCTTCTAATTGAGTATGAATATGTTTAGTTCTTTAAAAAACACAGTGTCTATTTTGACCATAATAGTTGTGTTTGTAATTTTTTTAGCGATTAATAGTTCCTATGCTCTAAATTATCCTGATTTTGATGTAAATACAAATCCAATATTTGATGATGAAACAAATTCGTTATTAATTACAGGTCAAGTGTGTTATAATTGTGAAGTAACTCTCCTCTTAAACTCAGAAGTTGTAGAACAACAAAGGATTCAATCTCCAGTAAAGATAATTAATTGGAGAGAAGAAGGTAGTACAATAACATTGTTTCCAAATCAACGTTTTGTAATAAATTATTCAAGAGATGAGTTAATTGATGACATTTCTTCATATAGAGTTGATGTATTTGAGCAAGATGATTTTAAATCTTATCAAGTAAATCATTTATCTACTGAGTTTAGAATGTCATCAATTGATTTTGATTTATCACGAATTATTTTAGAGTATAATGATGTTCAAGAATCAAAGACAGTTTCAATTGAAAATCCTTTGGTTGATTTTAATTTTTCAAGTATTTCAAGAGAGGATTTAATATCCGGAGAGAATACTATTGCTGTAATTATTAGAAAACCTGATGATTTTGAAGGAGGTGATGAAGAGCCATTAGAACAAGCGTTCGTGTATGAATTTTCAAAGTATTCAATTCAATTTATAATGGATGAGAGTAATAGAAATGCTGTAAATTTAGAGGGAGGTTTTTTAGCAGGAAGGGTTACAGGTGTTAGTGATTATGAAGAAGTAGGTTTTTCATATTTAGTAAATGGACCTGGTGAGATTATTACAAATACAGGTCTTATGAGAAGTTTTGAGGTGAATGAAACAACAGGAGAATTCAATTTTACTCTAAGAGCTAATGAATTTAGAGAAGGAATGAACACATTAGATTTAATTGCTCATAGGAGTGAAAATAAAGGGACATTTGTAGGATTTTACAGAGTTGAAATTTTAAGAGCTACTGTGCCTCCAACTCTTACAATTAATTCAATTAAGCTCTATGATGGAGGTACTGTAGTTAATGAATTTAGAGAACATGAAATTGGAAGAGAAATTTTCACAGGGTATCAAACTATTGAGTTGAATATTTCAGTTGATGCAGAAACGTTAGTGTGGGAGTATGATTCTAATCCAAGAGATGAAGTTGTAATTAATGAAAATGTAGTTATTAGATTTAATGCTAAAAGAGGAGATAATTTAGTAAGAGATATTTCAAATGAATTAGTAAGAGAAAAAAGTATTGATCAAATTGCTCAAGAATTAGAAGTGAGTAGAGAAGTTGTTGAAATTGTAAGTCAAGCATATGAAAAATTAGTAGAAGAGAGAATTCCTAGAAATAGTTTATGGTTTAGAGAAGTTGCAAATCAATTTGGAATAGGATATGATTTAATTTTAAAGGCTCAGGATGTAGCTGGAAATAAGATTTCAACTTCATATAGAATTATTTTTAATGATGAAAATCCAGAATTAGTTTTAGATGAGATGAGACCGAATTCAGTATTTAAAGACGGAGAATCATTTAATGGGATTGAGAGAATTCAAGGGAGAACAAATCAACCTAATGTTGAGATTAGTATTATTGCAATTGGTCCTGATGATTTTGTTCAAGTAGATTCAGGAAATAGAGTAAGGATTACATGTCAAAATGCATATGAATATTATAGAAGAGGAATTTGGAGAAATTATGAAGATACTTCTACTTTAGATGAACATTTAACTTCTGGAACTGTTGGAGGAAGTTTTTCACTTCAATTTTCAGATTTACTTGAATTTATTAGAGGTTCACTTGAATTTAAAAGTGATAGTGAGGGTAGATTTGGTACTTCAAATATTATAGAAGCAATTGTAGGAGGAGATTATATTACATTTAGACAAGGAAATGATCCTAACCAAAGAACTGCTCAACATAGAAATACTTTGTGTGTATTGATGAAAAATAGTTTTGGGAGAACTAATATGCAAGAATTTAATGTGAATTATTTAACTGGGAACACAGATTGGAATGTTGATGGTGTATCTTTTAATAAAAATTCAATTAATCCGTATGAAATTGAGAGTTCAGTGAGTAGAACTGGGGGTGGATATAGAACTTCAGTTGTAATTGAGATGACATATCAAGGTCAATTTGGAGAGACTGGAGAATTGGATTTTAATCAAGTTCAAGTAAGAAAAAGAGGAACTGAACCTAGAAATGTAAGAGTTGTAAGCTCAGAGGTTGTATATTTTTATCAAGGAGGAAGGTTAAATCTATATGTTCCTCTTGAATTTACTCGAAGAGATATTCCTGTTCAAGATTATCCAAATACTGAGAGATTAGTATTAGAGATTATTCCAAGAGCAGTTGTTCAAGGATATGAAATTGATAATAGAAATCCTGAGTTTGTGGAAATTGAAATCTTGTATGATACTAATTTACTTACAAAATGGCTTACTCCTAAAATGATTGACTCAGGTATTAGTTTTTTAAATTCAACTCTTGAACTTACAGGTACTCTTAGAGATACTACTCGAAAATTGGTTCCTGTTGGAGTGTTAAGTTGTACAGGTGCAAGGTTTTGGTATACTCTTCAATCAGCTCAATTAGATCCTCAAAATAATCCTGAGCATGAAGAGAGGTTAAATCAATTAAAAGAACAATTATATTATGTGTGTGATAGAACATTTTGTTCTGGGACTCCAAATGAGTGTAATCCTGATGATATTGAACAGAGTCAATCATTAATGAGTCCTCAAAGAGATGAAGATGGAAATGTAAGAGTTGATGGAAGAGGGCAATTAGTAGGAGTTGATGTTCCTGATGACTTGGGAGTTTTTGATACATATTCAAATGCTGAGCATGGACAAATTTTACAAAGATTCAATAATTTACAAGTTCTTGGAGAATGTGAAGTTCCAGGAGGAAATGGGATGAGAGGAAGGATTGTGACTGGAAGTGTAACTCGTTTTGAAGAGAGTGGAAGTTTATTTTATAGTGCAATTGAAGCTGAATCAAATTTAATGCTTCAAAGAAGATGTGTACCTTATACTTATTCTCCAGCATTGGATACAGAACTTGAAAGATGTAGGGGTCTTGATGATGCTCAAGAAAGAATTGAATGTAGAAATACTGCTTATTCAAATCCAAGCTTTATTTTAGGAGTTGATACTCAAACAATTAGTAATGCATGTTATTCAGAAGAAGCTCCTAGAATGGATCAAACGAGATGTTTTGGGCAACAAGGAATGGATCCTAGTGACACTATTATTGACTCAGTGATGTGTGGATGTATTCCTGAGACGTATCAACATTTAAACAAATTATACCGAATTCAAGAAAATATTATTGATTGTTTAGAAGATGTAAAATCTGCAACTGTTGAAGGAACGTATTGTGAGAGACTTATTAGTGTTTCATTATGTGATGCTGTAACAGGTGTTGTGTTTAGATTTATGGGAGACAGACAAGTGAGTTCTCCTGAGCAAAGAGAGTACGATACTCCTGAGAATCAAGGAGCACTTGCAGCATTATTTGGAGGAATGCAACAAACACAACAAGTAATGGATGATAGATATGCAGGCCAGAGTTTTTATGATAGTAGAGGAGGATTTAATAATAGAATGATTGTAAATAATTTATGTTTATTTGCTATAAATAGAGATTTTTCAATGTTTGAACAAAGTATGATTGGAAATTTAGATACAAGTGTTCAAGTAAGTCCAGAATATGCAAGAACAATTCCTCAAACAAGATTTGAAGCATATAATCCAATTACAAGTGATATGACAATTTCATATAGGTTTACTCATAATGGAGTTTCAGGAGGAAGTCCTGTGAGATTTACATATGAGTTAATTTGTGATAGTGGTCAAGAAAATGGAGAATATTGTCCAGAAGGATATACTAGAGGAGTAGATATTGATCCAAGTTTATACAGAGAAATGCAAAGAACTATTTCAGGAGGAGGACAAGCACAAGAATTAATAGAAATTAGAGATACGAAGGCTAAATTTGTATTTAATGTTCTTAGAACGACTGTTGAATATTCTATTGGAGATGAACAAAAGAGAAGAGTTCATGAAGAAGTTATTAGAAGAGGTCCAGCTGATATATTGGGTTCAGGTGCATTTGCAGAGTGTTCATTTAATGCAGGAGTTGCAGGAGTTGCAGGAATTGGAATTACGTGTGGTTCACAATTTGGAGCTATGAGCGATATTTCATATTTTGAAATTTTACAAAATTCAAGAGTCGCTCCAGCACCAGTTGGTGGTTCAGTTGTATTTACTCCTGGTGATATGGTTGGTGTGAATATTAGATATTCTGCAAGAGGTTCAATGGCTGATGCACATAGAGGAAGATTGTGGTATAAATCAAGTTGTGGTGATGTATTTGGTTCAGTTCAATTAGATCAATCATTAGTAACTTCACAAAATGGGAATTTTTATACTGAATTATTTTCAATTCCTGAGTTAGGTTCAACTCCTCAACCAACAGGAGCTCAAGAGGAAAGAGAAGGAGAACAACAAACTCCTGCTGCTCCTCAATTAAGAGAAGGGAGTTGTAGATTAGAACTAAGAATGACTGGAAGTGATATTACACTTAGTCCTGATAATTTTCAATTGGACATATTAGAAGAGCAAGGGATTCAAGTAGATCCTGGGACAGCTAGAAGGGTGAATCAAGTATTTACTACAAATTATGAAATTAGAAGTCAAAGAGAAGGTTCAACTGTATTTGATTTTATTTCACCAAGTGAAGATTCAACTATTTGTGTAAATCAATTAGGTCAACCAACTAATCCCTCAATAATTCAAATAGTTTCATTTAGCGATATATCAAATATTAATCTTAATTTAGAATTGACTCAATTTAGACAAAATCCTATGGTTGTAAATATGCAAAATACTGGAAATTATAGAAATTTGTATCAATCAACTTCAATAAATGGGCAATTTACGGGAGTAGATTTTACAACTCCTAAAGGAGCTAGATTAGTTATAAGAGATGGGGAGTCAATTAGTGCTACAAGAAGTGTAAATTTGAGAATTTGCTAGAAGTTAGTTTTATATTTTTTAATTGTAAAATATTTATTTTAGAAATTAATTTCAATTTTATATTTTTTGGATTTTAATTCTTTGAGTGTTAAACTTCCATTAGTACTTCCTTTTTGTGTAATTAAATGAGCTGCATTAATTGTTGCAAGTTTCATACTCTCTTGAAGAGAATATTGTTTAGCTAAAAAATAAAAACAAGTAGCAGCATAACAATCTCCAGCTCCAGTTGTATCAATAATTTGAGTGGTAGTTGTTGGAGATTTTTGATATATAATCTCATTAGAATTGTGAGAAATTCCATATGAACCTTTTGAACCATCTGTAATTATAATATATTTAGGACCCATTGTAGAGAGGAGATGTAAATTATTTTTAATTCCACTCTCATGTGTTAGTAATTCAGCTTCTTCTTTATTAAATATTAAAATATCAATATGCTCTAAGTGTTTAGAAATTTCTTCACCATGTAAATCAATAGTATAAGAAGAAGGATTGTAACAGATACATGAACTTAATTGTTTTTTTTTAAGTTTTTTAATTAATTCCATTTGAGTTGAAAATGCTTTATTAGTAAGTCCTGAAAAATAATAATTTGATTGAGGCAATTCTTGTGGCAAATCACTCTTTGAGAAATTTTGATTTTGACCTCTGTGTGTAAATATTACTCTATCTTTACTTGGAGTTTCAATAATAATACTTTTAGAACTAGCTTGATTATGAGTTTTAGTAGTTAAAATTTCAAATTCATTCTCTTTTGCACATTCTTTAACATTTGTAATACTCTCATTTGAGAGTCTAGTTATTAATCCAACTTTTGCTTGAAGTTTTGAGAGAATTGAAGATACATTCACTCCTCCTCCTCCTACACTTGTTGTAAAATTATCTTCAACTTTTATTTTTTCTCCTAAAATTGAAGCATCAATATCTATACTTGAATTTATAAATGTGTCAATAACATTTGACCCTACAACTATAACATCAAAATGAGAATTATTTTCAGATTCATTATTAACAAGTGTTAAATTTTTAAATTTAATATAAGAACTTTCAACTGCTTTAACTCCAGGTAGAGTTTTTCCTTCTATAAATTGAACTAATGCTCCTCCTGCAAGTGATACATATGAGAAATGTTCTTTTGTTTTTGAAATTTCAGCAGCAGTGAGTGTATGTCCTCCTCCCATAAATGAAAACGTGTTTGAAGTAGTAATTGCCCTAAATAGAGAATATGTACCAACTTCAAGTCCTTTTTTTTCAAAATTACCAACTGGTCCTTTTACATAACAAGATTTAGAGTTTGAGATTATTTCCTTAAATTTAGAAATCGTATTCTCACCAATATCTTCAATAAAAATATCTTTTAGAATTGGATTAGTTTTTTTAAGTTCATTAATTGAAATTTCAACTCTTTTATTATTTTCATCTAAATATGCAACGTCTTGTGGAATTTCAAATGAATTGGGGTATTTTTTAAGTAATTCTTTTAAATCACCTTGAGCAGTATGAAATTCGTTTTTAACAATCCAATCCCATTTTTTTCCTAAATCATATCCTTTAATATGTAGAGCTAATTCTCCAATTACTCCTCCTAGAAGAATTGTATCAACTGAATTTTGTTCTAGACTTTTTTTAAGAAGAGGAATTAAATCATCGGGTTTCACTCCACCCATCATATAAACTCTTGGATGAGGTGTATGTTCTAAAATACTCAGAGGCTTTAACTCTTTTTGAAGTAATCTTCCTGCAATGAGTGGAATTTTTGGACTTGCTAACACAGAACTATGAGCTCTGTGTGCAATTGAGAAAGCATCTAAAATATAAAAATCACATAATTCAATAATTTTTATAATTGGATTTGTTTTAATTATTCCTTTTGAAGTAAATTCAGGTTTTTGTTCAATGTCTAATTCTCTTAAATTTTCAAGTAAAAATACTTTATCTTTTGGATATTTTTGTAACGAGTCTTCTACATCTTTTGAAGAGATAGTTGAAATCATTACAATGCTCATATTCAAAATTTCTTCAAGTGCTTCTTTATGTAGAGTTAAAGAAGTAAAATCATCTTTTCCTTTTCTTCCTTGATGAGCAAAAATAATTACTCTAGCTCCTTTATCAACTAGTTCTTTAATTGAATTACATGCTTCTTTAATCCTACCACTTACTTCAACTTTACCATTAATAATTGCTGAGTTAATATCAACTCTAATTCCTACTATTTTTTTTTGAATAGAAATTGAATCTAACGTCATATAGTTCTTCATACATATAATTTTAAATAATACTCATTTATGTTTATGTTTAAATTTGTAAGTAGTAGATTTAATATAGTTAGGACGCAAATGAAATTTAAAAATAGTCAAGAAGATTATTAATTTCTTTTTTCTTCTCCTCTTCATATTCAATTTGACTTTTTAGTAAAATTTCAACTTCTTCTGAACTTACTTCTCTTGCTCTAATTTCTTTAGGTTTGTCAAGTTCAAGAGTATTTTTAATTTCTTTTTGATTTCCTCCCTGTTCAAGTGAATTTAAAAGTGTATTAGTTCTTTTTTCTCCAAGTACTTGAACAAGAGTTTCTCTTGGTAATTCTTTTAATTTTACAGGACTAGTAACTCCTCTTTCATATAAATCTCTTGCCCTTTTTCTACCAATTCCTTTAAGAGTTAGAAGAGGAAGTAACTCTAAACGTACACCATATTTCATTCTTACTCTTAATTTTTTTATTTGAGATTTTGTAAATAATTCTTTTTTCAAATTTAATAGTTCTTCAATACAATATAACACCCAATCTATAACATTGAGTTTATAATTTAACTCACCAGGTGTAATATTATACTGATCTAGAAGAAGACTTTCAGGAAATTCATTAGCCCATTTTTGAAAAATTTGAGCAGTTTTTAAAACAGATAAATACTCACCAATATCTTGTTCAAATGGATCATATTCAACTAGAAATTCACTCTCCAAATCTTGAGCAAGCATGTATAATTCATCTTCCTCTTTTTTTTTAATATAAAAATAAGGCTTCATTTCAGCAACATTACAAATGGCATGAAGAAGAACAATTTCAGCATTTTTATTCATTGAGTACTGAGTATTATTTTGAGACTTTGATGAAAACTCTTTAAATAATTGTATGATTTTAGGTAGAATTGAGATATAATAATGAGCAGTATCAGGATTTAAGTAAATTTGAGAAATTTTTTTACCAATTGGAGTTGCAACATAATAATTATCATTATTTCTAATAAATTCGTATTTTTCAAGAACATGTAATATTCTAAAAACTTGATTAAATAACATTTTCTTATCTTCAAATTGAAAACCGTATAAACTATTTAAAAAAAAATTTTCAATTTCATCTCTTGAATTAATACTATCCATTGCAATTAAAGAGAGTAAATACATTTTTAAAGTGGGTTCAACAGCAAGTTTTGAGAAAATTTCTTCCGTTTCTCCATGAATAAATTTTTTACTCACTCTCTCTTCTTCATCTTTTGAATCTTTAATATGTAATACACTTACACCAATGGTCTCAACTCCAGGTCTTCCTGCTCTTCCTGCCATTTGTTGATATTCTAAAACAGGAATATCTTGATATCCTCTTTGCGAAAATCGTTTATAATCTTTAATAAGTGTAACACTTGCAGGCAAATTTAATCCAGCTGCGAGTGTTGGAGTTGATGAAATTCCTAAAAGAATCTTTTTTTTAAATAATTGTTCAATAATTCCTCTTTGCTTTGCAACAAGTCCTGCATGATGAAATGCAACTCCATATTTAATACAATCACTAAGTTCAATACATTGTTGTGTAGGAGGAGAAATTGATTTAAGTATATTATCACTTGCTTCTTGAAGTTCAGGAATAATTCTAGATTTAGATTTTTTAAAATATTGAGCAACTTTTTTAGCAGTACTTTGAGCAGTCGATTTAGAAGCATTAAATATAATAATTTGTTTATTATCATTCATACAATCAATAATTAAATTAATAGCATTCTCAGTAGTATGCTGAGAAATTCTATCTTGCTCAATGAGTTTCATAGTATATTTAAGTATTAGAAGTTTTTAAATTATTGCTTTAAGAGGAGTAGAATTAAGTTGTAATACGTATTAGTTTGAATTTGTGTTATTAAATTAAAAATATGTTTTTTTAAATAGTTAAAATATTGTTATTATTATTAGTCCAATAAAATAAGAAATAATATTTTTTAATAATAATAATAATATTACCAAGTAATACAATCATACACAAAATTCATAATTCGTGTAACAATACTTTTTTTTTCAACATTTTGAGGATTTGAATATTGAGGTGCTTTAAATGATTTTTCACATAGTTCATCACAAATGTTATCATCAAATTTCACATTAACACCAACTGTTTCAATTTGTTTTTGAACAGGTTTTTTTTGAACTTCTTCAATAATTACTTGTCTTACATTAGTAGTAGGTTTAATGTGCTCAGGTTCTTGATATGTTTTAAATTCACATTCATAACACTCACTTTTAGGAGTATTGTGTGTAATTACAGTTACTTCTTCATCACAATCTTGAATTGATGTATGAATAATTTGAAAATTCTCTGATTTGTGCCCTGCAAAACTTGCATTAGCAAAACTTACTGTTAATAATAGTACAGCAATAAAACTTATAATTTGAATTACTTTCATTTTTCTTTATTATACTTGTATTAATATTAAATATTTAGGAGTATTTAAATGTTTTTATTTTCACAACTTAAAAATGACAAAAAAGCTCATTTTTCAAGATAACTATTTAAATAACACTATATTAATAATATTATACAAAATATAACTTTTTTATATATTTTTAATTGAGTCAATATAATACAATGAATTTTTTAAAACAACGTACACAGCAATTTGAATGTCCTTCATTTTTTAGATTTGGAGTATATTATGGAAGAGATGAGAGGAATCTAGATTTCACTGGATATATAAACAATTATATTCATGGTAACAATGAGATATTTGGTACTAGTTCTTTACAATTTTCGACTAAAAAATTTGAAAATAAAGATAATTTAGGTGAATATTTACTAAAATTATCTAGACTTACAAGTTCTTCTTGTGTAAGATTGTCATCAAATTCTTGGTTAGGTATTGAGACAATTCTTGATGCAGATAGAAAATTGAGTCATAGAAGAGGATTAATTTCAAATCAGGATATCTCAGATTTTCAAGCTTTAGGAAATATAGTATATGTTTCACTTGAAGATTTAAAAAGAGAAGTTAAACGAAGAGATGAACTTATTAAATGGGGAGAAGAGGATAGAACTTCTTCAGATAATAGTCTAGGAGGATTTAGAAGAGTTGGAATTGGATATGATAGGGGAGAATTATAAATATTAAAATTTAAATAGTAAATTTACCGTTTTTATAAATTACTTTCTCTTCCCCATTTTTAAGTACTGCAGTTACTTTTCTATTACTTGTTGATACAATATCGGTGTGAACACTTGAATCATTAAATCCAAGTTTCTCCCAATCACTCTCTTTCATTTTACTTCTATCTCCAGTATAACTCTCTTTATATGCCATACCAACTGCAATATGAGTATTTCCATATTTCCCTCCAACATTTTCATCAAAAAGAGTTTCTCCCATAAATTTAGTAATATTTGAGAGTCTTGAATCAGTTAAAGAAAATTCCCCTACTTTATTTGCATTTTTTTGAGCAATCATTTCTTTTAACACATCTTCTCCGCTTGAAGCAGTAGCTTTTGTTACAAGTCCATTTTTAAATTCTAAATATATATTTTCAATAATATTTCCATATCTATATAATTTTTCAGTAAATTGAATGTGACCCTTTGTTCCTCGCCAATTAGGGCTAATAAATAATTCAAAACTGGGTATATTGTGTCCACTTCCTCCTAACCATTGTCTATGTTCTCCAATTGAGAGCCACAAATCAGTATCTTTTGCTTCAACGTGAATTTTTTGAATTTGTAAATTATTTAATTCTTCTTTTACTCTATCAATTTCACTAGCAGTTTTCTTCCATTTTTCAACAGGGTTTTTAAAATTTAGATAACATGCTTTAACAATTACTTCCCAATATTCTTCAAGACTTAAATTAACTTCTTTTGCCATTTGAAGAGTTCCAAACATACATAATGTCCAGAAGTATTTTCCTTCTTCTTCTTTTTTATTTAACAATTTCCTATATTTTTGAACATGTTTTTGAGAGAGCATAATTTTTTTAGGATCAATTCCTTTAAGTTCTTCTTTATCCACTTCACTAATAATATGAACAGTACATGTAATATCTTTAATTCTTCCTTTAATTAAATTATCAGGCATATATTCAATTTGTTCATTTGAACTAAGTTCATATTTTTGCCTTGAAATTCCTTCAGGAAGATATCTAATTAAACATTTAGCTCCTGATTTTAGAACCTCTGCTTGAAGATAGGGTAAAAATTCTTTTGCACTTTCATGTAGTACGATTTCTACTACATCATCTTTTGATGCTCCTTTTCCATTATGAAGAGCAAAATTAATCATTACATCAGCGTACCTTTGAAGAATTGTAGGAGAAATTGAGAATGTTTGAATTGTTTTAGTTGAAGTTATGTTTTTTAGATTATTTGAATTTTTTTCTTTATTTTTATTTTTTAACAAATTTGGAACAATATTTTTAAATGTCATATAATAATTGTAATTCTTATTCTTTAAAAATATTTCTAATAAATAAGCAAGATGTGTATAAATATAGTTGGTAAAATCTATATTTAATTTCATATTTATATACAATTTCAGATACAACATTTTACAAATTAAATTTCTTGAACATTAAAAACTCATTAGAAGTAACAAATTTATTTAATATTATTACCTCAAAAAATAAATATGGTTTATAAATTTGGAAGTATAATAGTTTTATTGGTAATTATGACTAGTTTACTATTTGCCTCAGGAGGAGGTTCAACTGAGGATCAATTATTCACATGTGAATTCATTTCTACTTCTCAGATAGGAAGTCAATGCAGTGGTAACATGAATGCAGTTGCATATTATGCAGCAGGAGATTTAACAGGAGATGGAGAATTAATTAATGCGAAAATTTCATCAACTCAACAAACAGGTTATAATCATGCACTTTGTTGTACTTCAGGTCATAATGTTTCCATAGATTTTAATGTTAGAGAAAGTTCAGTTTGTAGTTCTGGAGAGTATAATTTTGGTTTTTTAAGTAGTCTAACTAATGCAAAATTAAGTCTTGAGAGAAATTCTAATTATCCTCACTCAATTTGTTTAGATGCAGATGAGAGTACTGGAAGTTTAGACATTAGAATTGAAAATTTAAATAGTCCTGACGCTAATGATTGGGAATTAGTTGGTTATACTTGTATGTATAGATTTTCAAATGCTAATCCAAATCTTTATACAGTTACTTCAAAAGTTAGTTCTTGTGATGCTAGATTTGGTTCAAATCAACAGTACCCTTTCTTAGTGTATGCAAGATTGACTCCCAATATTGAAACTACTACTTGTAATCCTGATTGTACTTCAAGATTTGATGGAAGAATTTATGAAGCATGTGCATCTCAACTTGCAAGTTGTTCATTTGTTCCTGAACAGTGTGACGGTTCATTATCAGGTCAATGGGTGAGGTATGATCAAGATAGGGAAATCCTATGTCAATCACCATTTAATCAATTTAGAGCATCTCAATTAAGTGATGAACAAGTTCAAGTTAGTTCAATTGATGAAACTTCTTGTAGAGATATCTTAGTTGAAAAATATACTGTGTTAATTAACAGAGAACCAGTGACTATGAATGTTTATATATGTAATGATTAAAAAAATTATAGAAAATGGAATCAAATATTTTAAAATTAAAAAAAAAGTCTCAAACACTCTCAGCAGATTTGATTATAGTAGTTGCATTTGTTTTATTAGCTTCAATTTTTGTTGTATTTACTCAAATAAATTCTCAGCAAGAGAGAAATTTTGAAGAAGTTAGACAAGGAAGTAAAGTTGTTTCTGATTCAATATTTAATCAGTTAGTTAATTCAAATATTATTGGCAGAAATAATGATGTTGATTTAGTTCAACTTAAACAAATTAATGAAGAAGAATTACGAAGAGAATTAAATATTAATGGAGATTTTGCAATTGCTTTTGAAAAAGATGGTCAATTAATTTATATTGATGCAGAAGAAGGAATCTCTTGTATTGGTTCAAATAAAATTTTAATTAATGATGTTAATTGTGGTTTTTTTGAATAGAGAATAGAAATGAAATCATTTTTTAATTTAAAATTTAAATTGAATAATAAAAAATCTCAAATATTTATAATTGATTTAATATTAGCATTTGTTATTGTTGTTGTAACAATTGGAGTTATTGCTGCAAATTATGTGAATACAGATTCCCAAAGAGATTTGTTTGATATAGCTTTTAGAACATCCAATTCAATGGGAAGTATTGGAATTAATGATTTAAATAATGAATATGTAAGACAATTATTTATTCAACAAAGAATTCAAAATATTGATAATACTATAATTCAACAAATTTCAGATTTTTATATAAGGGGAGAAACTGAGTACGCAAGAAACTTGACAAATGAAATTTCTCAAATTTATATTCCTAACTCAGTTGGATATAATATAACATTAATTGATGTGACTAATGAAGGTGTTATTTTTGAGTTAGATAGTAATCAAAGATTTGGTTCAAGAGAAGAATCAGATTCAATTGCATCTATTGAGAAACAAATTATTATATTTAGAGGGGTTGAGAGTTATTTTCATAGATATAAAATAGAGGTTTGGAGGAATTAAAATGGTGAAATTAATTTTTAATAATTTACATAAATTTAATGTAACAAAAAAAGGATATGTGTTTTCAATTTTAGCTATAATAATTGGAGTATTAGCATATGCTTTTTTTAGTGCCCAATTATTCACTCCCAATTACTTAGAAATTCAAGATCAAATAGATACAAGAATATTTCAACTTGATAGAGAATTTACATTTTTTAAAGAATCAATATTACAGCAAATTACAAGATATTCTCTTTATTATGCAACAGTTGAATTTTATAATATTATATTAGAAGATGAAATTATTAGGGCTTCTTTTGAAAATGATTATGAAAATTTTCAAAATACAATATTTACTCTTGCAATTAATGGTTCATTTGATGGAGCACCAGTTATAGGAATGGAAAATAAAACAATTCCTTATTTAATTTCTTTTTATGAAGATTTTTTTAATAATTCATTACTTGCAGATTTTGAATATGAATTAATTGGAGGTAGAATTTATGAGATAACTCCTCTTTATATTAAAGCAGACGTTGAGTATAATTTATCTTTAACATCTAGAGAGTTAGATTTAGAAATATATGATTCTACACTGATAAGACCTTCTTTTTCAGTTGAAGGATTAAGAGATCCTCAAATTGCTTTATATGTTAACAATGAAACTGCAGAGCTATTAACTCAAGAGAAAGAATCTCCTATTTTTCAAGGTAATTGGACTCTACAATTATTTAATGAAACTTTTTCAAGAGGATATGTAACAACGTTTGAATTTCCAGAATTTAGATATACGTTAGGAACGAGTTTTATACGTTCTATTTTAAATTCAACTAATAGAGGTTTATATTCAGATATACTTTCATTTTTAAGTTTTGAATATGATAGAAGTGCTCAACCTTATGATACTGCAAATTATAATTATACTCATAGTTTATATGGTTCAACAGTTTTTTTAGCTTCTTTTAGTAATATTTCTCAAAGAATTGATGAAACATCTTATGGTTTTAATGTAGATTTATCAGATCCAGGAATTGATTGTACTATTATTGGTATTAATGGAAATGGTTGTGAAATAAATTCTCTAGTTGAAATAGAAAATTTAGAAATCTCAGGTTCTGATTTTATGATGAGTTTTTGGATAAATTATGATGGTTTAGACACGGGAACACAAAATTTAATTGAAACTTCTGAATTCATAATTACTTTGAATAAAGATTTAAGACAGTTACAATTTGAAGGTGCTCTTGAAACTTCTGAAAATTTTCAAAGAAATAATATTTCTTTTAATCCTAATAGATGGAGTAATTTAATTGTTAGAACTACTTCAGATGGGAGAATTTTATTACTAGTTAATGGGGAGATTAGATATTCTAATACAATTGAAGGTTCGTTTAATTCTATTTCTAATATTCAATTTGGAAATGCTCAATTTGATGAAATTGTAATCATTAATCGATCAGTTTCTAATGCAGAAGTATCAAGAATTGTTTCACAAAGAAGTTCATTATTTTTAGAATATTCTCAGAGTTTACATAATTATGGGTTTTATGTATTTAATAATTCAGAGTATATAGATTTGAACTTATCTCATAAACTCAATGGGAGTTTTAATGAATTTGCAGTTGAGTTTTGGGTTAGATTTGATAATATGGGTGGAAATGGTGGAAATTTAATATTTATGGAAAATATATTGGGTAATGAATTTTTAGGTGTCAATATTTCTTCTAATCAATTAGATTTTTATGGAATTGATAGAGGAAGTAGTCCTTTTAATATTCAAACTGGATTATCTGATAATTTTATGGATAATAGATACAAACATATAGTAATTCAAAAGCGTAATTCAGGAGATGTTGAAATATATTTAAATTCAAATTTAATTAGAAATCAAACTAATGCTATTAGTAATAATTTGGGAGGATTTGATAATGCAAGATTATTTGGTGAGAACTCCAATTTTTATGGTGTTTTAGATGAATTTGTTACTTATAATAGAGTATTTTCACAATCTGAGATAAATTCACATTATTATAATTTTAAAAGTGAAGTAGGAGGTTGTTGTAATTATTTTAAGTTATATAATGAAAATACTCATGGTGTTAATCCAGATATTAGAAATGCACTTCCTACAATTTTTGTAAGTGATATTGATAATTATAATTCTTATGATATTATTTTAACTCAAAGAAATGCAACTAGTCAAATTGATGGTCAATGGGAGGAAGAGTTATTTGATGCTTGTCAAGTATATATTTATAATATGGAGAAGTATTCAAATATTCAAAATGTAGTTCCTGGAACTATTGGTTCAAGATGTTATAATTTAATTGCTCAAGGAATTTATTGAAACATTAGTTTTAAGTATTTTATGGAATTTTTTTAAATTGATAGTTTTTTATTGTTTATTTTTATTTCCATATTCTTCATAACTAATTTTCATATTAATGTCAGGATTAATTGGTTTTTGAGGAATTTCTTTAGCAAATCCTACTGGAAAAATTCCATGAATTTCTAAATTAGGGGGAATTCCTAAATAGTCTTTTAAAACTTCTTCTTGAAATGATTGTACCCAACAACTTGCAAATCCTGCTGAGTGAATGAGTAATAAAAAGTTTTCAATTACTGCTGATGTATTTTGAGTTGAGAATCTTTGACTAATATCTGGATATAGCTTTTGTATATCGTCTTTAGAGGAGGTAATTACTATAATATATGGAGCTTGAGCTATCCAAGATTGTTGATAACATAAATTAGAAATGGTTACTTTTTTTGAAGTTTCTTCAATTATAATTATTTCTGAGTTCATTACATTTCCTGCTCTTGGTGCATAAAAACATGTTTCAAGTATTTCAAAAATTATTTTATAGGGTGGTTTGTAGGGAGTAAATTGTCTAATACTTCTTCTATTTTTGATAATTATTTTGAGTTCTTTATAACTTTGTAAGGAGGGTTCAATATATGTTTTTGAAGAATTTGATTCTTGAGTTTCTTGTTGTGAATTTTTTATAGTTGATTTTGAGAAATTTTCATTATTTATGTTTTGATAATTTTTTTTATCTTGAGAATTTAAATTATTTTTTTTAAGATTTGGAGAGGATTTAGGTTGATTAAATGTAAATTTACTAGTTATTTTATTATATAAATTATTTTTTGCCATTTTATTATTTTTAATTTTAAAGGTAATGTATTATTTTAAATTATAATGTTCTATAAATTAATAGTTTAAATTCTTTTTGTTTTTATTGATTTAGTGGAATCAAAATTTTCAAGTTCTTTTTCAAGTTCTCTAAGAGTTATTTTTTTAAGACTAAGACTTGAATTATTATTAAATGTATTACTAGTATTTTTTTTTGAAAAATTAAATATATTGAATAGATTCATAATTATCTTATGATTTTGAACTTTAAAAGTTTTTGTTGTAATTTATTTTGGTGATTATAATTGAGAGTTAAATTATTTTTTATAATATTAATTATTTGAGAGTTTTTTCTACGAAGTTTTTTAAAATAATAATTATTATTACTAATACAATGTCAAACAAAGAAGATAATATTGAAGTAACAGAGATGGATGTAATTGAAGAAGCTCATTTGAGAATTGATGCATTACTAGTATATATGGAAAAAAAAGGATTGGGCTCAGTTGAGGAATTTGAATCATTTTATGAAGAGTTCTTAGATGAATTGATGGATGAAGAAGAGGAGTAAAATTCTCTAATTTATACTCACATCATTTTTTTAATTTTAAATTAATACATATAAGAAGATATTTTTAAATTAGATTTTTAAACTATACATAATTATAATTAATTAATATGTGTGGAATTTTAGGTTTTTTTAGTAATTCTGAGTCTAATTTTTTAATTAATAATATGGAGTTACTTAAAAAACAAATTTATACAATTTCTCATAGAGGAGATGATGGATTTGGAGTTTTAATTAATGAGGATTTATTACATACTCAAAGTTTTGATATATTTAAATCATATTTAGATTTAAATTTAAATAAAAATTTAAGTTCAGATTTGGATTCAAATTTAAATATTATTTCAATTCTTACTCATTATTTACATTCAATAGAAGGATTTACTATTCAGCCATTAGTTTCAACGATTCATAATTCTTCGTTTGTGTTTAATGGAGAGATTTATAATTATAAAGATTTAATTATAGAATTTGGAATTGAATTTGAAAAGATAGACAATAAGAAAATTAGTGGCAAAAATAATGATAATCTTGATGAAGAGTTGTTTAACGATTCAAATGTTTTATTTGAAATATTAAATTCTTTTGAAGAAGAGTTTGTACTTGAATGTATTCAAAAATTACTTCTCAAATTAAGTGGAGATTTTGCTTGTGTATATAAAAGAGGAAATAAGGTGTATGCATTTAGGGATGTTTTAGGAGTTAAACCTTTATGGTTTGATTATAATGAAAAAGATAAGTGTATAATTTTCACTTCGGAGAGAAATTCATTTAAAGATGAGAGTTATTTTAATTTTAAAGAGGTTCTTCCAAGTGAAATTATAATGTATGATATTAATTCTTCTAATTTAGAAATTGTGAATAGAGATGAGAGCTATGAATTAAATTTGGAATTAATGGATGAAATTGAGTTGATTGAAAGAGAAACATTTAAACTTTTAAAAGAAGCTGTTAAAAAAAGGATTCCTCTTTCAAGTACTAAAAAAGTAGGTTTATTATTTTCAGGAGGAGTAGATTCGACTGTTTTAGCTTTAATATTAAAAGAATTAGGAATTGATTTTACATGTTATAGTGCTCATTTAGTATCTAACTCTTTAGATATTGCAGAAGATTATGTATATTCTGTTAAAATTGCTCAAAAGTATAACTTAGACTTAAAAGTAAATACTATTGAAATTCATGAACTTGAAGAATTAATTAAAAAAACAATTAGAATTATTGATGATAGAGATTATATTAAAGTCTCAGTAGCTCTTCCTTTTGTTGCATCTTGTGAACTTGCTCAAAGAGATGAAATTGATGTGATGTTCTCAGGACTTGGTTCAGAAGAAATTTTTGCAGGATATAGAAGACATAAACAAGCTCAAGATGTGAATTTGGAGTGTTTAAAAGGACTTCAAATATTACATACTCGAGATTTGTATAGAGATGATGTAATTACAATGAATTTTGGACAAGAACTTAGAGTTCCATTTTTAGATAAAGAGTTGATTAGATATTGTTTACAAATACCAGCTAAATATAAATTAGATTTAGATATGGTTAAACTAATTGAAGATGATGTTTATAAAAATCCTCATTTGAATTCTCAAGTTCGCTCAAAAATTGTATTAAGAGACATTGCAATGAAATATTTACATTTAGAAGAAGAATTTGCAAATAGACAAAAAAAAGCGGCACAATATGGTTCTAAATTTGATAAGGGGATTTTAAGGCTTTCTAAAGATAAAGGTTTAATGAAACAGGAATATTTGTACAATTTATTGAATTAATACTCCTCTTATGTATTAACAAATATATTTAAATGAACATTTTAAATATTTAGTTATGAAATTATTTAATTTAATTATAATTGTATTTACAACTCTTATCTCTTTAAGTTTTGCGGATACAAATGGA
>JAIUMM010000022.1 GCA_022565615.1 Nanobdellota archaeon
AATTAATTTTAAAACTATAAAACTCATCCGAAAGTAAACAATTATAAAAAATTGAATGAGTTGATGAATTTGCCAATACTCTAAAATTTTTTAGATAATTTACATGTTCGTCAAATTTTGGAAATTTAAAGTCTTCTTTATTATTTTCTAAACTCTTTATTAATTCGTCAAAAGTTAAGTAAAAAAATTCTTTTTTCCTTTTTTCTTTATAATTTAAATCTGGATAATTATTTTTTTCAAAAAACTTAATTATCATAGATTCAAATAATTTTCTAGAAAGAATTATAGAGGAAGTGAATCTTTTAGATTTAATATTTTCATTAATCTCATTAATTAGAATTTCAAAATAATTATTATTTCTATAGATTTCAGATAAATTTCTAGTATTTAAATAAGTTTTCAAATTATCATTTTTCAGAGAATTCAGTTTAGACTGATTTAAAAAGTCTAGTCTTGAAAAAGTTTTTTCTCTGATTATATTATTATTTTCATCAACATAATATTGAATTTTTTTAAATCTTAAAAAATCATTTAAATTACTACTAAAATTTTCATCTTTAAGAATCTCTTTTTTATTTGAATTTAGATAAATATCTAATATATCATCAAAATTATCTTTATTTTGAATAAATAAATTAAAATATTTTTCTCTTTCTGAATTTCCTTCAATTTTATAATCTAAAAATGTACTTTCAAATTTCTTAACATTATTAAGTTTCTCAAGATGAATACTTAATTTATTAAAATTTATTTTTTCTTCTTTCTCTTTTTTTTCTTTTTCTTTCTTTTCTTTTTCTTTCTTTTCTTTTTTTTCTTCTTCTCTTTTTAAATCTAATAATCTATTATATTCATCAATTAAAATCCATTTTGAATTATATTTAACATATCTTTGATTTTTAAGTATATACATTTCTTTCCAAATTTCTTGAAATTTTTGTTCTAAAAAAGCCTTTAGTCTTAAAGAAATTTCACTCTCTTTAAAACCCATACGGTTTGCTAAAATTTCATCTTCCATAAAATCAGCATTTAAAAAAATTTTTACCCTTCTGTGAAAAAAAGCATCATGAGATAATGTATTTAAATTTAATATATTCAATGTATCATTTCTATTTACAACCCTATCTTTTACTTTTATGAATGTTCCAAACTGTTCTTTTTTAATATTATCAATATATACATAAATCTTACCCGAAATTATATTGTTTCCATTAAAAACTTCATTGAACGAATAATATGGATTTTTAAAATTCTTAGAAATATGAAATAAATTATCTTGTAAAATATTATATTGAGGCAGTGGATCTCCATTGATAAATATATTAGTTTCATCATCATAAGGTAAGAATTTAGATAGTCTCTTTAATATAGATTCTTCAAAATAAGAATCTTCAAAAAATTCATTTTTACTTAAATTAATTATACTTGTAAGAATTAATTTAGTACCTGAATCAGAATTCTCTTTAAAATTTTTAATTGGAATGATATCAATATCATATTTACTAATATCCTCTAATTTTTCAATCTCCAAATAATTTAAATTCAAAACAAATTTTTCATTTGAATTAGTCCAGGTTTCTATTACTAAATTATTACAAATTTTTCTAGATGAAAATTTTCCCAATCCAAAACTTCCTCTAATGGGCCTTTTAAGATTTGAATTTTTTACATCTATTAAATCATCTTTAGATTTTGTAGAATTTGCAAAAAAAAGTAAATTCTTTACTTTATTTAGATCTACTCCCGAACCGTTATCAACAATTTCTATTCTATTAATATTATCTTTGTTATCAAAATCTATATTTATATCTATTCTACTTGCACCTGAATCCAGAGAATTAATAATAAGTTCTTCAAAAACCATATCTTTTTTTGAATAAAAATTCTCACTTAACAATTTAATTAAATCTCTCCCTGAACCTAGATTCTCGTTCATAGTAAATTTATAAGTTTAATCTTTTATAAATCTAATTAATTAAATTTGCACAAATAATTAAATTATATTAAATTTTATAAAAAATTGTTAAAATTTTCATCATTTATGTCTAAAATTCTTTCAGAATTTTTGAGCAAATTTAATCTTTTCAAGATAAAATTTTTCTTAAACTTACCGCCTCCAACTCACAAGTAACTAGTTTTTCGAAGAAAAACTAACGCCTTCCTTTCATCATCTGCTTCATGAATTTTCCTCCTCCTGCTTTTTGCATCATCTTCATCATAGCATCAGGAGATTGCATGCTTTCCTCATCCATTCCCTTAAAATTTTCAGGATTCTTAAACATCGTAATCATCTTCTTCATCATCTTATACTGCTTAAGTAACTCACGAATATCAGTACTCTCAACACCTGAACCATTTGCAATTCTTGCAATTCTTGAATTATTCATAACACTTGGATCTTTTCTTTCTTTTTTAGTCATAGAAGACATAGCAACTTCCCATTTTGCAATTTTCTCCTCTTGAGCTCCTAATTGATCTTTTGAAATATTCAAATTACCCATTCCAGGAATCATTCCCATAATCTTAGACATTGAGCCCATTTTCCCCATCGCCCTCATTTGTTGTGCTAAATCATCTAAGTCAAACTCTCCTTTCATAAGTTTAGCTTCTAAATTTTTAGCATCCTTTTCATCAAGAGCAAGTTTTGCTTTTTCAAGCAATCCTTCAATATCACCCATACCAAGTAATTCTGAAACAAAATTTTGGGCATTAAACCTTTCTAAATCTTCAACTCTCTCACCCACACCAATAAAACGAACAGGAGCTTGAACTTTATGACACGCACTTAATGCACCTCCTCCTTTACCAGTACCATCCATTTTAGTAATAATCACACCTGAAATGTCCATATACTCTTTAAACATCTCAGCTTGTCTTTGAGCAGTTTGACCCACATCAGCACCAAGTACAAAAAACACATCAGTTGGATTTACTAAATCTTTTAAAGATGCAATTTCTTCAACCAATTCATCATTTAAACTATCTCTTCCTGCACTATCAACAATTACAATATCAAATTTAGAAAGTTCAAACTCAAATTTTTTATAAATCTCATTTGGATCTTTAATAGATGGGTCTCCAAATACTGGAACTCCAACTTTTAAACCAATTTGTCTTAATTGCTCATACGCAGCAGGTCTCCATGTATCAGTTGAAATTAATGCCACTTTTTTAGAACGAGCTTTAAAATAATTCCCAAGTTTTCCAGCAGTAGTTGTTTTACCCTGACCATATAAACCAACTAATAAAATTTTATTTTGAACATCTTTTTTGAGTTCAAACGCTTCATCTCCTCCTAAAAATTTAGAAACTTCTTCATAAATTACTGTAATTAATTGCTCTTTTTTATTCAAAACTTCTGAACGTTCTTCAATTGCACGTTTTCTAATTGAACTTGTAAGTTCTAAAACAAGTTTCACATGAACATCAGCTTGAAGAAGAGCTTTTTGAATTTCTTTTACAATCTCTTCAACTAAATTTCTATCAACAGTTAAAGAGTTCCTCACTTTTGATAATGTATCTTTTAAAGAGGAAGATAATTTTGAAAGTACCATACGTATAGTAAAACATATGAATTTATAAAAATTTAGTACTAAATTATGAACAAATAACTCTTGCACACACCGTATTATAGTTATATCTTCCTGAAGTTAATCCACAATTATGATTTGTTCTCAATTTGTAACCTGTAAACATCCATCCTGAAGGACAATCAGAATAAGTAGCAACTCCTCCCGTACACCTCCAACCCAACTCCATAGTTTCAAGCTGACAATTAGCACTATTAGTATTAACAGCATCTTCTACAAATTCTTTTGTTGCAACATCATCATGATTTATAGGAGTTGCTACATTTGTAATTCTATTATTATTCATATTTAAATTGCCTTCTATTTCAACTTCTCCTCCTACATGTAGTTTTGATTGTGGGTCCATAATTCCAATACCAACATTTCCTGGTCCTGAAGGATTAATTGTTGTAGGTCCAGCTCCATAAGGTCTAATTGATAATGTTCTATCACCTGAGGTTTGAAGAGATGGACCTAAAATCCCTGGACTAAACTCATATTCCTTAAAAGCTAAACCATTTCCAGTTCCTAATAACAATCTAACTTCCCCTGATGAACTAATACTTTGAACGTTTGTTATATTTCCAATTCCCCCTAAATTTAAATTTCCTCCATCAATAGTAATTCCTGAACCAACAATTCCTATCCAACCTACATTCCAAATGTTATTGCTCTGCATATTCAAATTTCCAGTCATTGTATCTCCTGCTCGATTTACAAATCGAGAATCATAATGACTTCCATCTAAGATTGTTGAATTTAAGGATAATGTTCTATCTTGATTTAATACTCCTCCTCCTACTAATCCTGCTCCTGCAAGAATTGAAGGATGTCCACTTAATCTTGACCATGGTACTTCTCCACTTAGTAATGTTCCACCTAAATTAATGTTACCTTGAACTTCTAATTCGCTAATTCGTGAAAGTCCTGCTGGGTTTAAAAATAATGTGTTTGTAGAAGGAGAAAAATATCTCTCAGCCACAATTCTATGTATATTACTAACACCTGAGGGGTTTAAAAAAAAAGTAGGGTTTTGAATATCAATAAATCTATTTCCAATAATGTCAACGTCACTTTGAATTGTGGAATTAGAAATAATGTTTGCATTAAAATAAACTACATTATTAAATGTGAAACTATCACTTCCTGTGAGTCCTTCATCTGCTCCAAATACTCCTGCTCTAATGTCTTCAGGATACGTCCAAATTCCATTTGTATCAGCAAAACTTAAAGAGAAAAAAGTTACAAATGTAATTATAATTAAATTAAATAATTTCATAACTAAATATTTAAAAAATTTATTTAAATATATTTGTTAAAACAAAAGAGGAGTAATTAATAATGATGATATTTTCCACATATAAGTGCTGATATATTTCATCTCTTTTCATCTGTTCTTCGTTCTCTTTATATATGAAACACTACTGATGTATTTTATCAACACTTAAAACTTAAAATTAAGTTTAAAATTACAAAAAAAACAAATAAACAAACAAAATGAAATTATTAAAACCAATACTTCAAAAAATAACTCATTTTCAAGTCAAATTTCCAGTATTTACAATATTAATAATACTTGGATTTACAATAATGATTTGGGGAGGAGCATCAAAAGTTCAAACAGTTGCTTCATTAGAGTTGATGATGCCTTCAACAATTAGTGAGATTGAAGCAATAAATACTCTAAGAGATGCTCATTTAGGAAAAGATGGTCTAGTAATTCTACTAAGTGTTGATGAAAATTCACAAAATAGACTTGGTAATACTCATGTATTAAACTATGAAGTGATGCAATATCTTCTCTTTTTACAAGAAAGTTTAGAACAAGAAAGTTCAATAATTAGAATTGAGAGTATTGTGAGTTATATGAAATATAATGAAGAATTTATGTCAATATCTTCACAAGAAGAATTTGAAGAAATGCTTCAAAATAATCAAAATCCATACTTTCAAGAACAATTTGAACAACTAAAACATCAATTTATTTCAAAAGATTCTAAAAAAACTCTTCTTTTTATTGAAACTGATATTGGAAGAGATGATGAATCAATGCAGTTATTTATTGAAAAAGTAAAAGCAATTGTTCAAAATAGTGGACTTCCTAGCAATATTGTTGCAAGTTATACTGGAACTCCTGTAATTCAACAAGAATTAGGATTTTTAGTAAATCAAGATAGAGAAAATACTCAATTAGTTTCATTACTTTTAGTATTTATAATTACAAGTATTGTATTTAGATCATTAACAACAGCAATTATGCCACTATTAGTAGTATTTGTAAGTGTTAATTGGCTCTATGGTACAATGGGATACTTTAATTTACCTATCTCAACACTTGCAGGAGGAGTGGCTGCTATGGTTGTAGGAATTGGTATTGCATTTGCAATTCATATTATGAATAAGTTTAAACTTGAGAGAAAAAATGGGAACTCAATTCCTGAGTCAATTGAACTAGCTGTTGTTCAAACTGGTTCAGCTCTAATTGCAACATCACTTACTACTATTGGTGCTTTTTTAGCATTTTTTGCAGGAGTTATGCCTGAGATGGGAAGCTTTGGATTACTTATGGCAATAGGAATATTCTATGCTCTTTTCTTCTCAATTATTGGACTGCCTGCTCTATTAATTATTGAAGAAAAAATCTTGTATTATATTAAAGAAAAAGCAAGATTTGGAATTGATAATGAGTACCATTTAGAAGGAGGTGAGAAGATACAATGAAAAGAATAACAAGACCAAACTCTTCAAATGATACTTTAAATGATAAAATTGAAGCCTCAAAATCAAGGCAAACATCAAAGCTATCAAGTTCATCTAAAAAACCAATCTCTCTTGCAAGAAGACTTGCTCTTCTTCAAATTCAAAGACCAGGTCTATTTCTTTGGACATTTGTAATTATTACAATTTTAATGATTCCAGGAATTGTTCAACTTGTTGGAAATGTAGAACCTAGTTTAGAAAAAGTATTGCCACAAGATTTAGAAGAGATTAGAACAATGAATTACTTAAGAGGAGAATTTGGAGTTGATATGGTGTATGTTTTAATTCATACTAATGATGGAACTCAAGATATTAGAAATCTAGATTATATTGAGTATATAAATACTCTTACTCAAAATTTTCAAACAAGAGAATATGTAGTTGGAGTTCAATCAATATCCAATCAAATACTTCAAGTTCAAGAACAACAAGGTCTTACAACTCTTCCTAATTCAAAATATGAAATAGATGAAATATTCAATACTCATCCAACTATTAATGATTATACCGATTACTCCTACTCATTTTCAGTTATTGCTCTACAAACAACAGTTGGAGCATCAGCTCAAGCAATTAAAACATTAATTGAATCTCTTGAAGAAGATATTGAACTTAGTGATTATAAAAATCCTGGAACAACATCACAAATAACAGGTTTTAGTGCAATTGATTATGTAACATTTTCAGTTATAATGACTGACTTTTTACTCATTACATTTGTATCTATGGCCATTATTTCAATGATTGTATGGATTACATTTAAATCATTTGTAAGAGGTATGTTGCCAATGCTTGTTGTAATGGTAGCTCTTATTTGGACTATGGGAATTGTTGGATATTTAAGTTGGACAATTACTGTAGTTTCAATGGTTGCAGCTGCTATGATTATGGGACTTGGAATTGATTTTGGAATTCACTTAATTCAAACATATTTTAGAAAAAGAGAAGAAGACTTGTTAAACGCTCAAGAGAGTATAATTCAAGTTGTAGAAGAGTTACTTCGTGCATTAATTGGAGCTTCTTTAACTACAATGGCAGGATTTTTGGCACTTCTCTTTGGAGTATTACCAGCTATGCAAATGCTTGGAGGAATCTTAGCACTTGGAATTTTCACAACACTAATTGGAGCAGTATTTTTACTACCAGTTGTAATTTACTTGTATGATAGAAATAATGTATATACAAAATAAATTGCTAAAAAATATTTAAAAATCAAATATTTAAAAAAAACATAAAAAAGTTAAAACATAAAAAATGAAAACAAAACAAAACAAAAATCAAAATAAATTAATTTACACTCAATGGATAAAAGTTCTATTTGGAGCATTATTAGTGTTAATAATAATTCCTCTTAGTTTTTCTCAACTAGAACTTGTAAATGTGTACTTTGACCCTGCAATTATTACTGCAGGAGATGAGGTAGATGTAGTAATTGAATATAGAGCAAGAAATGTTCCATTTGAATCTAATCAAATAGGTTCTGGAGAATACACATATCAAGTAAGATTAATTGCTGATAGTGAACTTGCAAATGAACATATTACAATTATAGACTCATCAGGAAAAGATGTAAAAGGAGGAGGCAGTGGGATTTTACAAGGAGTTACATATAATAAAGTATTTAGAATTAAAGTTGATACAAATGCACAAGCACTAAATTATCCTCTAAAGTTAGAAGGACAATGGTTTAGAAATAATGTTGCTCAAAGAAATACTGAATTTGTACGATTTGATTTACCTGTAAAAAAAGAAGGAATTATATTAGATATTGCAGGAATAAGTTCAATGCCAAATAAAATTAGACCTGGGAATACAGAAGTATTACTTCAAGCACACCTAGAAAACTCAGGATTTAAAACAGCTCAATCAATTGAAATTCTTTTAGAAAGTGAGAGTTCAGGAATTGTAGCATCATTTAGTAATAATAATAGACAATGGGTTGGACTTTTAGATGAGAAAACTTCAAAACCTCTTCAATTTTATATTGATGTTCGTGACTCTGTTCAAGCAGGAGTTCATAATTTATATTTCACAATAAACTATAAAGATATGGATGGAAATTCGTATACTAAAAATTCAACAATTCCAATTATTATTGAATCAAGGCCTAATTTAGTTGTAACTCATGTTGAGGGTTCATCAAGAGCAGGAGAAAAGGCTCAAATGATTGTTGAGATTACAAATATTGGAGAAGATATTGCAAATGCTGTTGATGTAAGAATTATAAGAGATTCATCACAACCTTTTGCTTTTGATATTAGAACAAATTTTATTGGACAAATTAGACCTAATGAAACTAGAACTGCTGTATTTGAATTTGATACGTTAAGCTCAGCAGAAGAGAAACTTCATCAATTTCAACTATTAATAAGAGCACAAGGAGATACTGATAAGGGTGATAGTTCAATTTATACATTTAATAGAAGAGCAGAATTTGAAGTAAGTGGACAAGCTCCAAATATATTTATCACAATAGGAGTAGGAGTTGTAATAATTGTAGTAGTGTTATTTGTAATTGCACTAATTAATAGAAAAAGAACATCATCATCACCTCAAAAAAAATAACTATAACATATCCATAACTATAGCTCTAACTATAATTATGTTTAGAAAAATAATTGAAAAATAAAGATAAAAATAAAAATAAAAAATGGCAACTGATATAAAACAACAACCTAATTCACAAGAAGAAGTAAGACAAATTAAATTACTACGTTTAGTTATGAGATTTGCAGGAGTATTTTTAGTACTAAGTGCAGCTTTAACATTTTTTCATTCAATGTATTGGGTACTTTTTACACTCTTTGTTGGACTTAATTTGTTTCAATACTCATTTACAAAGTTCTGTCCTTTAGAAATGATACTTAAAAAAATAATTAAATAATATTATAAATTTACTCCACATATACTCAATATATATTTGACACATATTAATAAACTTCATACAAAAAAATGGTAGATTTTGCATGCACACATATTTCAATTGACAATATAATTAAATGTAGTTTTGGACTTACTAAAACTGAGCTTGAAATATTTAGATTTTTAGTAACTCATAAGAAAAATCAGTATACAACTCAAGAATTGAGTCAAGAATTAGCACTTGATATAACTACAATTCAAAAAGCTGTTAAAAAATTAACAACTAAAGGAGTTCTTAAAAAGAGTCAAAAAAATTTAGAACAAGGAGGATATGTACTACTTTATGAATGTATTGGACAAAATAAAATTAAAGAAATTATTATGAATAATTTTGAAAATTTTTCTAAAAGAGTTGAACAATCTCTTTGTAATTGGAAGTAATTTAATTTAAAAATCTAATCCCACATTAAAGTTTGCTTTAAGCTAAATTTGGCAAATTGAAATTCTAAAATTGTATATACACAAATTAGAACAAATACTAATTGAGTTAATAGTTCTACAACTCCTACTAATTGCATTGATACATTCATTATAAAAATTAAAAAAAAATTATAATACACCATTCTGTGCTGTTTCCAACAACGAGTATTAAAATGAATTCCCCACAATAAATAAATTGAAAACATCATATGAAGAGAAAATATAACTCCCATCATATAAAAATTAAGTGTAGTAAATGCTAAAACACTTGCTGAGATTGTGAAAATTGTAATTATTAGAAATGTTAAATAGGTTTTATATGTTTTATATTTTTGATTTAGTTGTTTTTTTTGAGTTGATTGAATTTTAAATCCAATTAATAAACAAATTATATATATTACGAATTGTAAGAATAGTAATATATTAAAATTTTCCAACATGACTATTTTATTATAATATTTTTTAATAAAAATTAGTAATTACTTCAAAGATAATACCTATATGTCCTAATTGAGATTAATACATTCAAAAAGTACTTAAATATGAAACATTTATAAATTTTAAAAAATATGGTTTTAGGATATTACGATTCTCAAAATTTAGATATTACATTATATATCTCAACATTAGAAATTGCAAATTTAAGTTTTGGAAATAGTGTTTTAGGATGTGTTAGAATCCCTCAAAGAACTATTAGAGATTCTAACTCATTTGTTCAAACTGAATTATTGCCCTCTTCACAATATACAAACTCATTTGATTCACTTAGGGAAGATTCTTTAGAATTAGTATTAAAAAGAGATTTTCTAGATACTTTAAAAAATAAACATATAATTAATATAAGAAGAGGAGAAAGTAAACTTTTAATTCAACAATACTTAACTACTGATGAATTTAAAAAGATGAAAGGTTTTTCTTCATTTCAAGAAGACTTTGAGAACTTCTGCTCGTTACATCCAACATCACCTCTAATTTCAAGATTCTCTGAGTTTATATTATTCTAATCTATAATAATCTAAATATATATTTTTTGAACATTTACAACTTCATCTCTAAATATTTTGCCAAGTATCATAATCTCCCTTTTATAACCACACCTACCAATATTTTTAGCATCATAAATAAACCTTGAAGGATGAATACTTAATTCAAATACAACAGGATTAGAGTATGGTATTTCATATTCATAATGACCTTTACATCTTTTAGCCTCTGAAATTGCTTTTTCAAAATCACAAGTTGCAGATAATAATGCTGTATTGTGATAATGAGAAGTATGCTCATTGATAATTCTATCAATCTCATCAATATTTTCACTCTCAATAATTCTTTTTACTTCTTCAATTCTTCCTTCAATTGAGTTTCTTTGTGCTAACGAAATTAATTCTCTTTGAGCTGTTAAAAATTCTGCAAGTCCACCTTTATAAAAAGTCATTAATTTGGGTTTTCTAGGTAATTTTCTTCCTCCAAATCTATATTCTTGAGATATTTTACATAAATCAAATTTATATTTATCATCACTCATTATAAATTACTACTAATAAGTTATATTTAATAAATATATCTAAATGTTAAATTAATTCTTCCTCCTTTTTTAGTTCTTGATTTTGGAAGTTCATGCCAATATTTATGTTGAGAATCCTTATTCATTATTAATAACGACCCATGTTCTAAATTAAGTTTTATTCTACTTTTATCAAGTTTATTAATAATTACAAATTCTCTCTCTTCTCCTACACTAATTGATATAATTGTAGGATTTACTCCTAATTCTTTTTCATCATCGCTATGTTTTCCCATAGAATCTTGTTCATTTCTATAATAATTTATAAGAACAGAGTTACACTTTGCTCCAGTATACTCTTGAACTTTTTCTCTTAAATCTTCTACAATTTGAGGCATTCTTTGAGCTTGAAATTCTTGCTTTGAATAGGAATATGCTTTATCTCCAAACCATTTTATAAGTCGTGGTTGCATATACACTTTTCCAAACATCTTAATCTCTCGCTCTTCCCATTCAATTTCTTTAACTAATTGTTCAAATAAATTATCAGCTTCTTTTTGAGTTAAAAAATTAGAAACGTATTCAAATCCTTGAGGAAGTTCAAGTTCTGTTTTTGGTTTAATATTAGGTATAAAATTGTTCAATGATGACATATTATAATTGAAAATTAAAATTAATATTTAAAAATTAGTTGTCTATCTACAGGAGATTCTTCATCTCTTAAAAATGTGAAATCATACCTAATATTTCTATCATCAGTACTAATATCCACAAATGTTCCTTTCAACCGCTCTTCAAGATCTTCTGGTTTGATAGATAATGATTGTAATTGATACTTTGTTACACTAAAAGCTCTTGCTTCAATAGATTCTCTTTTGTTATTATCTGAGATTTCTAATTTTAAAGATGAAGGAGCAGAGTCACTTGAAACTTCATAAGCAGACAATTCAACAATAAGTCTATGCCTATTGTAGATATCTATTTCTTGACCTTTATGTGTTGGAAAACTAACTCTTGAATTACACATTCCATCATGTAATATAGCTCCTCTTTCATAATCTGCACTTTTTACAATGTATCTTCCATCTAAAATACCTCTATTCATAATTAATTATCAATTAATATATTTATATATCTTTGCGATATTTTTAAAAATCTAATAATGACTTCTCTTTTGACTCTTTCTTTTTATCATCTTTTTTTAATTGTGTTGATGATTTCTTCTTCGAAGAAGAACTGCTTCTAGCAGCTCTCTTCTTTGAAAGTGAAGCGTTTTTTTTAACTTCAGGAATCTCGAGAGCTTTTCGTATATCAGGCATCCTCTCTTTAAACCATTCTCTTGTAATTTTTGCTTCTTCATCAAAGTTAACTATAAGAAGAGGATAATCTCTACCCAGTGAAATATTATACTTTTTATATAATTCTTGCTGGTATTTCCAAGGTTCAGCAATATACTCAATTTCTTTTACATCTTTAAATATAGGTAGTTGTTGTTTAATAAATTGTAATTCATTATCATTGTCATAAATTTGTTTTGTAACATTGTAAATTCTTAGAGGATGTACTCCAACAACTCCTGCTTGCATTTGCCATTGTGCATAATTAATTGCCATATCACAATCCATTAAATGATATGCCATAAAATCAGCTCCAATTTTCCAAGATTGGTGTAAAATAAAACAAAAAAAACTTGCAATCATAGCGCGCATTCGAAAATTAATCCAACCTGTTTGTACAAGTGCAGTAATTGAAGCATCAACAAGAGGATATCCTGTTTGAGCGTTTTTATATCTAGATATGAATTCTTCATTATAATTTTCTTCATTGATTTTTCTAAGCACAGGATTAACAGCTTTTTGTGGTAGTTCTTTAAAATCTTCTAGTTTTTGAGTGAAATGCTGATTCCAAAATAATCTTGTTTGATAAAATTGTTTAGTTCTTCTGTTAATATGTTCTAAATGTTCAACTTCATTATACACATGTTTAAGTGAAATACATCCTAAGGAAAAATATGCACTTAGTCTTGAACAAAAAAATTGTGCTTTATATGGTTTTGAAATTGAAGATGGGTATTTTTCAATATGTTTTAAGAAAAATTGAAGTTGTTTTTGTGCTTCTTCTTCTCCTCCTAATTGATTGAATTTTTTTTGTTTTTTTAGCTTATACGTTTGAAGTATAAAATTTGGTTCTATCTCTGTAATATCTAACTGAGAAAAATTTAGCAGTTCATTTAAATTCTCTTTTTGTTCTTGAATTAATTGTTCTAATTGTTGTATTTTTTTTAATTGAGTTATTGTATCAAATATGTCTGATGAAAAGTATTGTTGTGCATGTGTTGACCAACTCACTCTTGAATTTTGAGAATCTCTCAATATTGCATCATTATCAAATTGTTGAATATGTAATGATTTAAGTTTTGAATCTCTTAAAAATCCTTCGTGCATATTGGTATCATTATTACAAAAAATAGTTGCATTTAGTTTTTTTTGTAAAGTTTGTAACACTTGATTTGAATCTCCATATACTATTTTCATATCAACTCCAAATGTTTTATATTTCTCTTTGAGTGCTTGAACACTCTCACATAAAAATATAATTCTATCATCGCACGTATTTCTATTCTCCTCTTTAAAAAATGCAGGATCAAAAATAAAGATAGGAAGAATTGGAGTATTATTTGTAATTGATTCTTCAAGAGCATAAAATAGGGCCTTATTATCATACACTCTTAAATCTCTTCTATGCCACATAATACTTATTTTTTGTGAAGAATTATCCCTTACTATTTTCATTATTAATTTAATTTATTTCAATTTATAAAATTACTTTGTAGGAGGAGTTGAAAATTAGAAATGAAAATCAAAATCAAATTTTCAAAATAAAAATCAAAAAGTTTATATATAATAAAATTAGGTAAAATAAAATCATGAAATCTAAGCAATCAATTCTGCCTACAAGTGTATTAGCAGCTTCTTTAATGTTAGCAGCTTGTTCAAGCCCTAATAGAACTACTTCTGAAATAAGTTCAAATTTAGGAGGAACTACTTCTGAAATAAGTTCAAATTTAGGAGGAACTACCTCTCAAGATAATTTAGAGCAAAGAGTTCTTGCACCTCTTATATCTTCAATTCCTCAACCTAGACCTGATACTCAAGAATTTTGCGGATACTTAGTGAATCAATTAGAAGAATTAATTCCACAAGGATTTAGTAAAATTTCTCTTCTTGATGATATACCATACTCAGATTTAGAACAATATGAAAGTATCAATATATTTAAAGATGGAATGCCTCCTTTAGCATTTCTAACTCTTAATAATGAGAGTGGAATTTATTTTGGAGCAGAGTATCTTGATAGATTAGGAAGAGGTGATTTTGTTAATGTTTACGCTATAAATGGAGCTAATAAATTTCTAGGTGTTCAAAAAATTGATGTTTTAGAAGATAATGTATATTTTAGAAGAGTTCAATTTTCTAAGGGTGATTTAGAAAAACTCAATGAGGCTCTCTCTTCTCAATCTTATCTTTGTACATTGTTAAGTGATATTGTAAGAGCTAACACATCTTCATGTGAAAATGATGGCAATTCTCCTCTAATTTCTTATAGAGATGTTCTTGAATCAAAAGAATCATAAATTTTAATTTCAACTCTTCATACAACAAAATTATTTAAATCTTATTTCATAAATTTCAATTATGTCCTCCTCCACTTTACATATTATTTTAGGAAATTGCTTATTTGAGAATATCAAGCCTCTAAATATTAAAGATAATGATATCATTTTAATGATTGAAGATGAGAGTTTATGCACTCACTATATATATCATAAACATAAAATTATCCTCTTCTTATCTGCTATGAGAAATTATAGAGATGAATTAGAAAATAAACTCAAAAAACAACATATTAAAGCAACAATTGAGTATATTGAGTTACAAAAAGAAAAACCAAAACAAGAACTCTCTTTTGAAGAACAGATTAAAAAAATACTTAACAATAACTTAAATATTTCAACTCTACAACTCTATGATATTGAAGATAATTTTTTCAAAAAAAGAATTGAGGAATTTGTAAATAAACAAAACATCTCTTTTTCAATTCTTCCATCTCAAGGATTTATTACCAGTCATGAAGAATTTATAACGTATAGAGAATCATATAAGAGATTATTTATGAATGATTTTTATCAATACCAAAGAAAGCGACTTAATATATTAATGGATGAGCATAAAAAACCAATTGGTGGAAAGTGGAGTTTTGATGAAGAAAATAGGAAGAAAATTCCAAATAATTTAACTCTTCCAAAAGATAATACAATATCAATTCAAGATTCTAAAAATCCACATTTAAAAGATGTAATTGAACTTGTACATTCAAGATTTTCAAATCACCCTGGAAATTCAGAAAATTTTTATTTACCTACAACAAGAGAAGAAGCTCTGAGTTGGCTTAATGAATTCTTAATTCATAAATTTGAATTATTTGGACCATATGAAGATGCAATACTTAAAGAAGAGAATTTCTTATTTCACTCTGTATTATCTCCTATGTTAAATATGGGATTATTGACTCCTAAAGAAGTAGTTGATAAAGCTCTTACGTATTATGAAGAACATGATATTAAACTCTCAAGTGTTGAAGGATTTATTAGACAAATTATTGGCTGGCGTGAATTTGTAAGAGGATGTTATCACTATATTGATTATGAAGAAAAAGAACGAAAAAAAGAATTAAATTTTCTCAATCATACAAGAAAACTCACTCAACATTGGTATGAAGGTACTACTGGTATTGAACCTGTTGATGATAGTATTAAAAAAGTACTCAAATATTCATATAATCATCATATTGAAAGACTTATGGTTTTAGGAAATATAATGTTGTTGTGTGAAATTGATCCAAAAGAAGTATATAAGTGGTTTATGGAGATGTATGTGGACTCAAGTGATTGGGTGATGGCACCTAACGTATATTCAATGTCTCAGTTTAGTGATGGAGGAATTGATAATGGAGGCTTTGCAACAAAACCATATATTGCAGGTTCAAATTATATTTGTAAAATGTCAAATTATTCTAAAAATGAAGACTGGTGTGAAATTGTAGATGGTCTATATTGGAGATTTATTGATAAGAAGAGAGAATTATTTTTAAAAAATCCAAGAATGGGAATGATGGTAAAACTCTTAGATAACATGGATGAGGAGAAGAAGAGGAGATTATTTTTAAGAGCAGAAGAATTTTTACAACAATACACTAACTAGAAAATTATTCTTTATGTTATTCTTTATTTTTTATTATAATAAATTAGTATGAAATTACTGCTTGAGTTGATCTCTCCATTTGCTGAGCATTTTTCTTATCTTTCTCCTTTTGAGCATGTCCAGATAACTGTCCACAAGCACTCTCTGAGTCTTTCCCCATTGATTTTCTAAGTGATACTTCAATTCCTCTTGATTTTAAATAGTTAAAAAAATTCATTACAGTATCATACTTTGGTCTAGTATAATCTGAGAATTCATGTTCATTATACATTAATAAATTTACGTGAGCAAGTCTGTGTTGCATTAAATCTACAAGTTCTTTTGCATGATTTAGAGAATCATTAATTCCATTAATTAATACATACTCATAACTCACTCGTTTATTTTTTAGAGCTACATATTCATCACACATAGCCATTAAATCATTAAGTGGATATCTTCTATTAATTGGCATTATTTCACTTCTAAGTTCATTATTTGGAGCATGAAGAGAAATTGCAAGTCTAAATTGTTCTTGCATTTGAATAAATTCTTTTAATTTTGGTAACACTCCTGATGTTGAAACTGTAATATGTCTTGCTCCAATTCCAAAATAATCTTGTGAATTATATACTTGAAGTGCTATTTTTACAACATTAAAATTTAAAAGTGGCTCACCCATACCCATAAATACAATATTAGTAACTTCTTCTTCAAAATTATTTTTTAAATATCTCTGAGCAAATACTAATTGTTCAACCATCTCCTTTGTTGTAAGTGAACGCTTAAATGTTGTAGCACCTGTTGCACAAAATTTACATCCAACAGCACAAAATATTTGAGATGATACACAAAGAGTTCTTCTATTATCATTATGAAAAATAATAACACATTCAACAAATTGTCCATCAAATGTTTTAAAGAGCATTTTTGTAATTTCACTTGTTTTATGTGCTTCAATGAGTGTAAATGTTTCTAAATTAAATTTTTCATCTAATTCTTCTCTTAAATGTTTAGGAAGAGTTGTAATTTGTGAGAATTGAGTGATATATTCTTTAAAAATTGCATGTTGAATTTGCTTAATTCTAAATTTAGGAGTTTTTTTTTCTTCTAAAAATTCTACAATTTCAGGATAAATTTCTCTAAAGAGAAGAAGAGAATCTTGAATTTCTTGTGACATTATATATAGTAAAATAAATCAATATTTAAAAAGATGATGAAAATAAAGAATGTTAAAATTATTTATCTTTATTCTGCATCCACCACTTAAGCATTGCTGCGTTTTGAATCCAAGTGGAAATTGCATCAACAATTAGTCCAATAATTAAAATTAATGTAATTTGAAAGATAACTTCTGAATTAGTAATAATAATTGCAGCAATTGCAGCACTAAGAGTTGTTCCTGCCATAAGCATTCCTGTCTTAAATGAATCTTGAAATTTCTCTTGGAAATGATGAGCAAATGAAACTCTTCTTGATTTTTGTTCTCTTAAAACTCTATTTGTAAGTAAAATATCTGTATCAATTGAATATCCAATGAGCATTAGTAAAGCTCCAATTCCTGCAATTGAAACTTCAACTCCAAGTAAATTTAAAATTCCAACAGTTACGACCAAATCAAATATAATTGATATTACAATTGCAATTGAAGGTACAAATTTTCTAAATACTGCAAATACAATTATTGAAATTAATACAAACGACACTAACAATACACTCATTGCTTGTGTGAAAAATGCTTGGGATAAACTTGGAGCAATAAAGCTTGATGTGAAATCTTGAGGAATTTGTAAATCAACTCCTTGTAAATTATTCAAGTAAGCTATTAAATCTTCTTCTTCTATATTCGTATTAATAATGAACCCTGCTTTTTGACCTTGCATTTGAAATTCTCTTACTGCAAAAGAATCTTCAATAAAATTTTCTTGTAACATAATTTGCAACTCAGTTGCTGAATATTCTAAAAATTCTTCATTACTTAGAGTTAAACTTAAACCTCCTTTTAATGAAATATCTCTGTAAATTGGAGTTCCATCTACATCTATTGCTTGCATAATACTAAATATACTAAGTAAAAATAAACCTAGAGGAATTAATAGTAAAATATATAATTTTGAATAATACCAATTAAAAGCATTGTTCAATTTTTCATTCTCAAAAGCCTTTTCAACTGGTGAATCTTGAACCTTATTTTTTTTCATCTACATAAATAATAATGTATTATTTTAAAAACATTTGTGTTAAACTTGAATTTTTGTCTTAAATTTAAATATGTAATTACTCTAAAAAAATAGATATATTTAAATAATCTAATTTCACCACATATAATAAAATGGTATATAACACAAAAAAAGCACAAAGTTTACCACTAAATACAATTGTAATTGCATTGTTAGTGGTTGTAGTATTAGTTGTAATTATCTTAGCATTTACAACAAACATAGGAGGATTTAATACTCAAGTAAATGAAGTTGGAGGAGGAAATTGTAATGCAGGAAATCCTGCAATTGCAGCAATTTATGGTTCAAATGCTAATATTGACGCAACTAAATCTGAACAAGATGGTTGTGATGCTGGATTTTCCAGAGTTCCAGGAGTAAGTGGAAATGGAGAAGGTACAATTTGTTGTGCTCAAAGAGCGAATAGTAATCAGGATACATCAACTGATTAATCATTCTAATTTTCCCATTACTTTTTTAAACTAATTCTTCTTAACTATTCTTATGAAATTAACTTTTTTAAAAGCTCAATATAAATCTGAGTTACGATTACCATCTGACTTCTCTGATAAAATTCAAGAAATGTTTCCAAATGGTGCTAATTTTGGAATATTTAGTGCAGTTCAATTTAGAGAACAAAAACAAGAGGTTGAAAATATTTTACACTCACTTGGTTTTACAACTCAAACTTCTCAACCTTTTAGAACTTCAATTCAGGGGCAAATTTTAGGATGTGATTCATATAAAGATTCTTTGAAAATGGATTTGAGTGAAGTTGATGGATTTATTTATGTAGGAGATGGATACTTTCACCCCAATGCTCTTCTTTTAGCTCAAGAATACGAAGAACAAATAAAACCTGTAATTTTAATTAATTGTGTTCAAGAACTCACAGAAGTTATTGATTATAATCATATCAAAGCATATTTACAAAAAAGAAAATTCTGTTTTGCTAAATTTTATTCATCTACTGATATTGGTGTATTTGTAACAACAAAATGGGGTCAAGAATATCTTGAGACTTCATTAAAACTTAAAGAACAATATCCTGATAAAAACTTTTATTATTTTATTGGAGATAACTTTTTAGATTATGAAATGGAAAATTTTCCTTTTTGTGAGTGTTGGGTAAATACTGCGTGTCCAAGAATTGGTCAAGATGATATATTAAGACATAAAAAAGCAGTAATTAATATCAAAGATGTGTTGAAAGTAGAATAAAGTTTAAAATAAAAATAATTAATTATTTCTAATATGCTCTAATAATTTTGAATTACAATTCGTATTAACATAAAATCCATCTCCTTTTTTTATTAATTCGTCTTGTTTTTGAGTATAATCAAATAACAAATCTATATAATGTTGTCTTGAAAAAAATTGAATCGGATTCAATCCTTCATTGATACAATAAGTTGCTTCAATTACTCTTGATAAACGTTTGTTCCCATCTTCAAAAGGTTGAGCATAAGGAATTCCTCCTAAAATCATTTCTAATTTTCTATCTGAAGATAAGTTTGGATTTGCTAATTCAAATAAAAACGTGGACATAAAAGAATCTAGTTCTGATCTATTTGGAACAGAAATTGTTCTTCCAGTTACATGAGGCCTTATTAAACGATAATCATACACCGCTTTTGATAAAATATTACTTGAAGCACCAAATAAAGCTTTTTCACCTATTTCTCGATCTTTTATTTCCCCTAACATATAAATTAAAGCATCAGAAATTCCACTTTGAATTATATTTATTGGAACTTCATCTGTAC
>JAIUMM010000023.1 GCA_022565615.1 Nanobdellota archaeon
AACAAAAATTGAGGAGAGAATGTAAGTATGAAATTAATTAACTCAAATTATTTATTTTTTTTAGAGTCTAAATTAAAATTTAAATCTTCAAAACTTAAATCTATGCTATTTTTTTCAACTTATACATTAACTTCAAAATTAGTGAGAATAGCATTAAGTATTATTTTTTTAAGTATGTTATTATTGGTATCAATACAATCAAATGTTTTTGCTACTTGTGGAGATGGGATTTGCTCTCAAGGTTTAAATGCTAATATTTGTCCTCAAGATTGTATTAGTTTTAGAGTTGAAAATGATTATAATTTTTTAAGAGTAATTAGAGGAGAGGAAGTTTTATTACCAATTCGTTTAATTCATACTTCTGACTTGGAGATGGAATATTCAATTAATATTTCAGATTCTCTTCAAGGATTTATACAAATTAATAATGCAACAACTCAATTTGAGCAAAGAGGAGTAAGTGTTATTTACTTGAATATAAGTGATTTAGGTTATAATGTTTTAAGAAATAATATTGGTACAATTTCAATTAGTAATGAATATCATACTATAGAAAATACACTTAGAATTGAGTTTTTAAATCCTAGTGATAATAGAGTAAGATTGAGAAGTAATGTTTTGTCTTCAGAAGTTTCAACAAATGGGAATTTAATTTATGAGCTATTTATTCAACTTGATTCTAGTTCTTCAAGTAATCAAAATTTACGAAATGTAACTCTTTTAATTGAAGGAGTTCATAAAGAGAGTGGAAATTATTTTAGACTTGAAGAGAGAAATATTTTAGTTAATCAAACCTATAGTTCTATTGATTCAGTAAAACTTGATGCTGAAATGTTTAGAGCTCTAAATGAAACATTTATTTATGTAGGTCAATATGAATTACTTTTTACACTTGAATATAATGATTTGATTGTTCAAGATTCTTCTCTATTCACATTAAATGAAAGTTTTACAGATTCTTTATTTTTTGATTTATTTTTGTTAGCAATTATTGTATCTCAAGTATTTTTAGTTGTTTATTATTCTTTTAAAAAGTATTTAAAATATAAAAAAGCAACTCAGAGATATATTACTCCTAATTTGAAAGATTTGCCTAATAAAAATTCAGCAGATATAGTTTTTGAAGTTGGACTAGTGGCTGAGACTAAACATAGAGCATATATTGTTGCAAAAGATTTAACAACTCACGCTTTAGTTGCAGGAAGTACTGGAAGTGGTAAGAGTGTAAGTTCAAGTATTATTGCAGAAGAAGCTTTAAATAATAAAATTCCAGTTGTTGTATTTGATCCAACTAGTCAGTGGACTGGGTTTTTATCAGCTCTTAGAGATAGGAATATTTTTAAAGTATATTCTAAATTTGGTCTTAAAAATGAAGATGCTAGAAGTTATAAAGGATTAATTTTTACACCAAAAGATAAGAATTTTGATATTAATTTTGAAGAATATTTAAACCCTGGTGAGATTACTGTATTTAATTTAGCTCATTTAAGTACGCAAGATTATGATGATGTAACTGAAAAAATAATTACTTCAATTTTTAAAAAAGGGTGGGAGGAGAGTCCAGATTTAAAATTATTGTGTGTATTTGATGAAGTTCATAGATTATTAGATTCAAGTTGTGAAGGAAAGGGATATGCTGCTTTAACTAAAGGTGCTCGTGAATTTAGAAAGTGGGGGATTGGGTTATTAATGGCAAGTCAAGTGAGTAGTGATTTTAAAGAGGCTATTGGTGGAAATGTTTTAACTGAAGTTCAACTTAATACAAAGAATTTAGATGATATTAAAAAAGCTCAACAAAAATATGGAGTTGATTATGGAAGAAGAATTGCAAGACAAGGTTTAGGAGTTGCAATGGTTCAAAATCCTAGATATAATAATGGAAAACCTTGGTTTATTAATTTTAGACCTCCTCTTCATAATCCTCACAAATTATCTGATGAAGAATTGGATTTGTATAATGATTATACTCATAAATTAAAATTAATTAAAATTGAGCTTAAAAAACTAAAAGATTCAGGACAAGATATAACTGACTATGAATTAGATTTTAATTTATCAAATAATAAATTGAAAGAAGGTAAATTTAAAATGTCTGAGATTTATATTCAAGGATTAATGGAGAGATTAAATATTAAAGTTGAATAATTTTGTTATAATCTTCTTTAATTTCTTCTCCAAGTTCTTCATTTTTTGAAATTGTTTCTAAAATTCCAAAATTGAGATAAGGATTAATATTTTTAAAATTAACTTCTCCTCTTCCAATGTTTAGAGGAATTGGTGAATTATTATTAAATATATTATCAGATATGTGCAAATATATATTTTTTATTATATTTGAGTTATTTAATTGATTTAATGCTTCTTGTAATTGATTATTATTAGTATGATTTGATACAAAATGAGCAAAGTCAAAACAAACATTTTCTATATTATTTTTTTCAATAAATTCAAGATATGTATTAAATTTAAGAGTAATTGAGTTAGTTAGATTTTCAATATACATGAATTTTTCAATTGAAGGATACTTTTGTTTTAGAAAAGCAATATTGTTTTCTAATATTAATTTTGAACTTTGTTTTGGGGTTTTAGGCTCAGGATGTGCAACAAATCCTAAAATAAAACTATATTTTTTACAAAGGAAATATAATTTTGAATAATAAAACTCAAAATCACTATCTTGAAGATGAATTGTATCTTTTTTATTACTATCAACAGGAGCATGTAACATTAGTTTTAAACTTGGAAATTCTTGATTAATAGAATTAATTCTCTTCTCAATATATGCTTCACATTCATAATCTTGAGTTGTTAAAAAAATTTCAAGAAGAGGGGGAAGAGGAAACAGATTTAATTTATTTTTTAATTGTTCTTCATTTAAACTTGATTTAATTCCAATTAATTTTTGTATCATAATTTAATGAATATTTTTAGAGTTTAAATATTTTTATAACTATAAAATTTATTGAATTTTTTTAATTATTTTTAAAATTAAATCTTTTGAAATATTTGAACTTTTAACTTCTACTTTTTCAAGAGTTGTTAATGAAACTCCTCTATTATAAATATCATTTTTTAAAAGAGTTGGAAGAGAGATAGAATATCTTTTAAAAATTGCATCAAAGAGTTCTTGTGAATTTGATATATGTGTCATTGAATATTTAAAGTCATCTTTTTTCAAATCTTGATATGAAATATGTTCTTTACAATTAATACATTTATAGATGAGAACTTCTTCAAAACTAAGAATTGGTAGAATTTCTGTTTTTAGATTATCTTTTTCTTCAAAATATCCTTGTTGAATTATTTTAGGTAAAATATAGACTTTATTAATTTTGTGACCTGATTTTTCTAAATTGAAATGTGTTAAGTATTTATTTTTAGTATTTATATATTCATATTCTTCTAATTTAATTCTAATTATTGAAAATATTTCAATTTCTAGATAATTTGATAATTCTTTTAATAACAAATCTAATTTGAATGTATATATAGTATTTTCACATAAAATTGAAATTTTATTTTTATTTTTAGGAGTTTCTCTAATGATATCAGAATTCATTATATATATTATAATTCCATAAATTATTTAAATACTTGACTATAAAAATTAATAGATACAAATTTTTTGATTTAATATTTATTTAACATTTATTTAATACTAGTTAAATATTATTATATATTATTTCAAGAATTTTTAGTATCAATTATGAGAAGAAAAATGTCAAAACAAAATAACTTTGAAAATAAGTATGAAGCAAAAGAACAAGAACAAGAAATTATGAATTTTTGGAATACACAAGAAATCTATAAATTTAATCTTCAAAGTTCTAAAGTCGTCTTCTCAATTGATACTCCTCCTCCTACAATGTCAGGGAGAATGCATATAGGACATGCATTTTCATATGCTCAAACTGATTTTATTGCTCGGTATAAGAGAATGAATGGATTTGAAGTATTTTATCCTTTTGGAACTGATGATAATGGACTTGCAACTGAGAAAATTGTTCAAAAAGAGAAAAACATTGACTTGAGAAAAGTAAGTAGACAAGAAGCTGTAAAAATTACAATGGAGTATATTGAGAAAACACGACCTCAGTTTGTTCAAGATTGGAAGAATTTAGGAATTTCATGTGATTTTGAAAATTTAGGATATTCAACAATTTCACCTTATGCTCAAAAAGTATCTCAGCAGAGTTTTTTAGAACTGGTAAGTAAAGGGCTAATTCAGAGAAGAAAAGGCCCAATTCCTTGGGATAGGATGTTTCAAACAACTATTGCACAAGCTGAGCTTGAAGACAAAGAAGTTAAGAGTAAGATGAATTACATTAAAGCAAAAGTTGTAAATTCAGAACATACATATATTATTTATGCAACAACACGACCTGAGATGATTTTTGCGTGTCATGGATTTAGTGTAGAGGAAGAAGGAGATTATGTTAAACTAAAAGTTAATGTAAATGGTCAAGAGGAGCACTGGATTTTTGGAGCCAAGACATATGAAGAAAAATTGTCATTATTTAATATTGAGTATGAAGTGATTGAAACTTTAAAAGGTAAAAATTTTATTGGTGAGAGTGTTATGATTCCTCTTATTAATCGTGAAATTGAAGTCACACATGATGAGTCAATTAAAGCAGATTTAGGAACTGGAAGTGCATACTTTTGTTCTTTTGGTGGACTTGAAGATATTGAATACATAAAAAGACATCCTGAGATGAAAATTTATGAGATTATGAATAAAGATGGAACTTTAAATGAATTATGTGGGGATGATTTTAATGGTTTAATTGCAAGTGAAGAAGGGAGATTTACTGCAATGAGAAAATTAAAAGAATTAAGTGTATTAATTGGGCAAGAGAGTATTACTCAAATTGTAAATGTTGGAGAGCGTTCAGGAGTTCCTGTTGAATATATTGCAAGTGAACAGTGGTTTGTAACATATTTGGATAAAAAAGAGATGTTCTTTGAGTTTGCAAATGCGTTTAAATGGACTCCTGAGTTTATGAAATCAAGAATTGAAAATTGGATTAAAGGTTTAAATTGGGATTGGGGATTTTCAAGACAAAGACACTTTGGAGTTCCAATTCCTGCGTGGATTAATATAAAAACAAATTCAACAGTGTATCCTACAAAAGATATACTACCACTTGACCCTACTTCAACACCAATACCTCAAGAGTTATGTGAAGAAGGATTTTCTCCTAAAGATTACAGAGGAGAGGAGGATGTGTTTGATACATGGTTCACATCAGCATCAACTCCTCAATTAAGTTTAAATTTAGTAGAAGATGGTATGAAAAAACATTTTCCAATGGACTTACGACCACAAGGACATGATATTATTAATTTTTGGCTATTCTATACAATGGCTAAAAATAATCTAATTTATGATAGAAATCCGTTTAATAATGTTGCAATTTCAGGATGGGTTCTTGCACCTGATGGTTCTAAGATGAGTAAGAGTAAGGGAAATGGAATTGATCCACAAGATATTGTATCTAAATTTTCAAATGATGCTTTAAGATTTGCAGCTGCTTCAAATAAATTGGGGTATGACTCACCATTTCAAGAAAAAGAGGTTAAAACAGGACTTGGGGTTGCAAATAAAATATATAATTCAGTTAAGTTTGCAAGTATGCTTTTAGAGGATTTCACTAAAGAAGATAGAAATTTCAATGTAGAAGAATTAACAGGAGTTGATAGAGCAATTATTTCTCTTACTCAACACACTATTAAAGAAGCACAAGAAGCTTTTGAAAAATTTGATTATGCTAAGGCAAAATCAACATGGACTGGTTTTTTTATGGCTGAAGTTGCAGATAACTATTTAGAAATTGTTAAACAACGATTGTGGCAAAAACAAGATAATTATAAATCAGCTCAGAAAACTTTGTATTATGTTTTAATTAATGTAATTAAAGGACTTGCACCAATTATGCCATTTATTACTGAGAGTGTTTATCAGAGATTTTTTAAAGAATTTGAAGATGAAGAATCAATTCATATTTCTTCATATCCTCAATTAGATACTAGTTTATACAGTCAAGAAGATGAGGAGCAATATTTCTTTTACACAGAAGTATTAAGAGCTGTGAGAAAATATAAGGCTGAGAAACAAATTTCTATGAAAGAACCTCTTGAAGAGATTAAAATTTATGTAAATGAAGAATTACAGCAATTTATTGAGGAAAATATTCAAGATTTAAGAAGTGTAACGAATACAGAAAATATTACATTTGAAAGAGGAGAATTTAAAGTAGACATGAAGTAATTTTATCTTCTTATGTACTCAAATAGTTGATTTGAAGAATTAAATGTAAATCCCTCTTTTTTTAGGGCTTCATCATATCTTTGTAAAAGTCTTAAAGTGTCTTGAACATTACATCCTTCTTGAGTTTCTAAAATAGAAGAAGTGGCAGTAAATAAATAATGATTTTGTGAAATACCATATTCAAAAATACTTCTAATCAAAACTCTACTCCATTCAATACATGCCAGGAGTTTATATCCTTTTTTCCCTTTTCTTCCTTGTATTTGGTTAATGTGGAGAGTTGAATCTATTTCTTTAAATCCTAATAAACCAGCCAAATCATCTTTATAGTAAAGTCCAATTATAGAAGATTCTGGATTGATTGGAATTGAATTATCATAAGATTTAAACCCTGCTTCAATTTTTAATTTAGTGATATCAAATTTTAACTCTCTAGCTTTAGGTTGTCTAATTAATTCTTCTAAATTAGGTTTTAAAATCATTATAATTTATATTGTAATTATCATATTAAAAATTTTTTGAAAAAATGAGGCCACAAGGATGCTAGACACTTCTCTTCGTTTCGTTCTTGCACCTAAGGTTTGAAAAATCCTTGCTAAAAATCTTATTATAAATTTAAACTATATTTTGAAAAAATGAGGCCGCAAGGATTTGAAATTCTCATCTTTGATGAGTGTTAAAAAATTATTATAGATAATTTTTGCTAACCTGAAAGGGTGAGAATACTTGCTATAAATAAAATGAGGCCGCAAGGATTTGAACCCTGATCTGCTGGTCTGGAGCCAGCCATTCTACCAGATTATACTACAGCCCCTTAATTAGTAAATTAAAAATTCTATTCTTGAATTCCAAGAATATTAAAATTAATCAAACTTCCTTTTTAAAATTTTACATTAATAAAAAAATAATCTAACTTTAGAAATTTAGAAAAATAAATTTATTTATTTTTCATGTGAACATCCATTTGTGGAAATGGAATCTCGATACCTTCTTTATCAAAAGCTTCCTTAACAGCTTCTTGCATATCAAACGTAAGTCCCCAAAAATCTCCTGATTTAACCCATGCTCTAACAGTTAAATTAACTGATGAATCACCTAGTTCTTTAACTGCAACAAATAATTCAGCAGGTTCATTTAAAACTCTTTTATCTGCTTTAAATGTTTTTTCAAGAACTTGTTTAGCTTTTTTCATATCTGAACCATAGCCAATTCCAAAATCCATATCAACTCTTCTTACTTCTTCTTGTGAGAAATTAGTAATATTTCCGGTAAATGCTGGTCCATTTGGTATGTAAATAGTTACATTTTGAGGTGTTTTTAAAATTGTAACTAAAATATCAATTTTTCTAACAGTTCCACTTTGTCCTGCAATTGTTACAAAATCTCCAACTTTATATGGTTTAAATAGTAAAATCATAACTCCTCCTGCAAAATTTGATAAAGATCCTTGCAGAGCAAAACCAACTGCAAAACCAGCAGCAGCTAAAATTGCAATAAAGCTTGTTGTTTCAACTCCAACCATTCCAGCAGCAGCTAAAATGATAAGTGCTTTAAGCATTATTGATACTAATGACTCTAAAAAGTGTCTAAGACTTGCATCCATCTTTTTAATAGATAGAGCTTTTTCCATACCTTTGATAATTTTACTAACAATCCAAAATCCAATAATTATTGTAAGAATTGCAAGTAAAATTCTTGGTGCAAATGCAACTGAGTTTTCAATTATCATTTGTGTTACTTGTTCTGTGTCGACCATAGTACATAAAATTAAATTCAATTAATTTATAAATATAAGTTTTAATTCAAATTCTGACTAATCTACTTAATTTTAAATTTAACTATGTAAATGAATGAAGTTTTTTTTCAGGAATTTTCATAGTTCCTTGTGTGTATATCATATTTTTAGATTTTTCTCTTTCAGTTCTAATTTGGTTTGAAAATTCAAGTTCTTTGAGATAATTATAAAATGTAGCTTTTGAACAATATTTAAAATGTTCTACAAATAAAAAACATAATTCACTAGAATTAATACCCTCATTTGGTATTGTTGATAAAATTTTTTGTTTAATTATATCCTTTTTATTGACTTTAGCTTTAAATTCAAGTAACGCTTCATAAGGGTCTTTTATACTTTTAGAAGGAGAAGGAATAGGTTTTGATTGAGTTTTAGTATTTAAATTTTTATTTAATGTAGAATATGAATTTTGAGATGAATATAATTCTTCTTCAATATAGTTAATATTATTTGAATTTGATTGATTAGAATTATTAATGGTATTATTTTCTAATTCTTTTAATTTTTCAAATATTTGCTTTTGAGAGTTTTCAAGTATTTCAATTTTAGAATTTAATTGTTCTATATATTCATCTTTAGAAGTTATTTGTTTGATTAAAGATTGTAATAAGTCTCTTTGAAGAGAATTTTGTTTTTGTAATTCAGTTATATCCTCTTTACAAGATGCAAATCCTTTCTTGACTTGTTCTTTAAATTGTTCAACTGAATTTCCAATCATATAATTTTCAGTTCTTACTTATTTATATATTTAACTTTTTATTGTATTAATTTATTGATTTTTTTCATCTATTTGATTAGAAACTAATTTTTTAAGTTCTGAACCTAAAAATAATTTATTTACTTTACCCACTCTTACTCTTTCAATAATTTTTTTCCCTTCAAGTTTTGTAATAATTTTACTAAGAGTTGATTTAGTAAAAATTGGTAAATTATCAAGTATTTCTTGTTGCATAATACCTTCTTGCTTGTTAATTACTCTAATTACATCTTGTTCATTTTCAGTAAAGTATTTTTGAATATATTCTTCTAGTTTAGGAGTTGATACGTCATTATCATTAGGATTTTTTTTAAGAGGAACTTGTGAAGCATTTGATTCTTGAGGTTCAATAGTTGTTTGTTGTTCATTTAATTCATTAATATTTGTATCTAAATGATTATCGTCTTTTACCTTGTTATTATTATCAAGTTCATTGTTAAAAGAATAAATTATTTGTGGTGTTTGTTGAATTTGTGATTTTAAGTTTTCATCTGAACTATTTCTAGTGTCTTGATTTGAAATTTGTTCTAAATTTTGATTATCATCAGTTGTATTTTTTGAATCTTTAGCTATAAAATCATCTAATTTTTTATCTTTATTTTCAGGTTTTATTTTCAATACAAAATAAAGGGCTATGAAAAATATAATTGGGATTGTAAGAAGTATGACTATCCATGTTGAAAATGATGAACTATTATCAACTTCATATCTAATTCTAAACATATTGTCTTCTAAAGCACCAATTTGATGTATTAAAATCCTATTTCTAGTTTCTTCATATTCGTAATTTCGAGGGAATATTTCAATAATATTTTCAAATTCTCTAACTATATCAAAATCTACATTAATTCTATCAAGTTTCACGTTACTATTTACATATAGTACTTGTTCTCCTGTTCTAAATATATCTAAATATGTATTTCTTGATGAAAATTGGATGGTGAAATTAGTAATTTCTCTATCTGATAATTCAAATCTATAAAAATCTCCAATTGTTGAGGGTCTTATTGAATTTGAATTACTATCTGTAGCTGAAATAAAAATTGAATCTTGTGGCTTTTCAATAGCAATTACTGAATTGGGAGAACCTTGTGTAAAATTAAATATGAACGTAATTTGCATTGTATCTTGAATATGATTAGTATTAACACTTAATGTATCTGCAAAAGAATTATTTAAATATATACAACAGCATAGTATAACAAGTAATACTTTACTTGAGTATGAAATTGTATTGGAGAAATTTCTCATAATAAATATAATAACAAATCACTTTTATAAATTTTACTTATTTATTTTTAGTGTAAATCACTTAATTCTGACAATTTCATAATTTTTAACAATTAAATACTTTGTATTTTTTTCAAAAGATTTAAAAAGGGTTCTTTATTAAAGTTGTTTATGGCAGCAGAAACTGTAATGTTTAGTGAAGTAGGATTAAAAGCAATTGGTGCTGGAATAGCTTTAGGGCTTGCAGCAATTGGAACTGGAATGGGACAAAAAAATACTTTAGCAGCAGCTATTGGGGCAGTTAGTGAAAATCCAAAATTAATGGGAAGAGCAATTTTATTTGCAGTTTTACCAGAGACAATTTTAATTTTTGGATTCGTAGTTGCATTCTTAATTATGGGTATGTAAATATAATTTACATTTTTTTGAAATATAGTGAAATATAATTATTTATAATTCAAAATTAACAAATTAAGATATTTGGTATACTCTTTATATTAATTTAATTAAAATTATAATTAAGTTAGTTTAAATGTAGTATTTTATAAAAATGGTACAAATTCTAATAATTTAATAAAATGAGAACTTCAACTTTAGAACTAGATCTTCAAGAATTTAGAGACTTAAAAATAGCTCAATTAGAAACAGATTTTGAAAATAAGTCACAAGAACTGCAAAAACAGTTTGAGAATAAGAAATCTTCAATTAAAAATGAGTTTGAAATTAAATTTAATTTAAATAAAACAAAATACTCTAATTTAAAGATAAATCAGGCGAAAAAAGAAGCAAATTTAGTTATACTTCAAGCGAAAAAAGAAGCAAAAAAAAAATTAGAACATACTATTTTAAATGAATTAGATTCTAGATTTGTAGAAATTATTTTAAGTTTACTTCCAAGTATTGAAAAAATTTTAAACACTGATTTGAATAATATTGTATTTAGTTGTTCTAGTAAAATTATATCTAAGTTTTCTAGCAGTAAAGAGTTTTCAAAATTAGTTTATCAGGTTGTAGAAGATAATACGCTAGATTTATATGAAGTTATATTTGAATTAAATACTGATTTAAAAAATGAATTAGTGAGATTTAATTTAAAAGATGAAGTAAAAGAAATTATTGAGAGGGAACTAAATTAAAATGACTAGGGAGAGTAATAAAGATATGTATGTTGCAGCAAAAATTTCTGTAATTAATCAAGAATTAAATGAAATTTTCTCAACTAAAGAAATTGAAAGAGCATCTTTTAGTGAAGCATTATCTATGCTTGAAAAAAATTCAACTAAACTCTCTTTAGATACTTCAGTAGTATCTCAAGATTTTAAGAAAAATTCAATTGGAATAGTTGAACAATTCACAAATTCTTATGCTTCATATGTTTATGAAAAAATTTTTAAGGCATCAAGTCAAGATTTAAAAGAGCTTTTAACAATTTATTATTTAAAGTACCAAATTCACAATATTATTGTAACTCTTAGGTGTATTGCAACTCAAGATACTAAAGATGTACGAACTTATTTAATTGGGAATAAGATTCAAAAAGAGCATTGTATAAAAGCTACTGGTTTTAATTATGATGAAGCTTTAAAATATTTTTCAACTAAATTTAAATTTCCAAAATCATTACTTGAGTTTAATTCAATAGATTCAATTATGTATTTGGAGACTGGATTATATAAATGGTATCATGAAGAGCTTCAAAAATTTTTAATTGAGCACTATAATGATTCAATTATTCAAAAAGAGCATAAAAAACATATAGATGTTTTAAATACTAAATTAGTTAAAATTTCAGAAGAAATTGATAATTTTGATATGGAAAATTTGTTTATTAGTATGGGTTCTAAAAAATTAGATCAAATTACTACTAAAGGAATAGAGCTTAGAGAAATTGAAGACTTACAAAGAGCATTTAAAGAAGAAGTGTACAAAAAAACTAAACTTAGAGGGTTTGGAACTCATTTTATGATTTTAAACTTTTTACAAAAATTTGAGATTAAACTTCAAGAAATTTCTAAAATTTTAAAAGAAAAAGCTTTAAATTAGTATTAGCATTAATCCTTATCTTTATTATTAATTTAATATATTGATTTGTTTATTTAAATTAGATTGAATTTAATTTGTAGTAAACAATACTTTTATATAGTAAATAGTTATTATATTAGTTATGGATTTGACTAGTTTATTATCTTCTTCTAACTCTGAATATGAAAAATATTTAAAAAATGTATTATATAATAAACCAACTTTAAAAGAAGCAATTGAAATTTCAAAAAAATTAGGTGTCTCACTTCATCCAGAGTATATTTTTTATTTTACAGAATTAAGTCCACAAAGAGGTATTGATGTATTTAATGATTTACAAACATTATATTTTGATTCTAAATTTAATGAGTTTTGTTTTTGTATTAAAACTACTCATAAAAAGGATTTTGAAATTTTAGGGGTCGAGCACATATGGGTTGAGCAAATTGATGGAATAGATACTATTGGGTTTGAAAGAGAATCTTTTTTTGCATTTCTTACTAATTGTAATTGTTTTGATTGGATGAAACTTGAGATGAGTGTAGAAGAAGTTAGTGTTGATATTTCACACTTTTTAAAGTATTTTAAAAAACTGGAGGAATTATGTAGAAATAATTTAAGTAAAACTATGCTTGAGATTATAAATATGAATTCTTTAATTGAGATTAGAGATAAAGGTGGAGCGTATATTGGTGCAAGAATGGGAAGACCTGAAAAGGCAAAACTTCGTAAATTAGATGGAAGACCTCAAGGTTTATTTATGATTGGAAATGGTAAAACTGTTCAAATTGAGAGAAGATTTGGAGATGATGAAAATAGTTCAGATGTTATTCAAAATAGAATGAGAAATATTATTGAAGCATATGAAGGAGGAGGGGTTGAGAGTGAGTTTAGATTATTTGAATGTACTAAATGTGGAGAAGAGTGTATTTATAGAACTTGTATTTATTGTGGAGGTGAGACTAAATCTCAATATTTTAATAGATATACTGGTGCTAAAGTTAGTGAAGATGATGAACTTGCAGTTGAATATAAGAGAATGAATTTGGAATTAAAGCCATATGTTGATAAGGTGAGGGAGAGATTAAAATTAACTCAACTTCCAAAGCTTGTTAAAGGTATAAAAGGGACAGCAAATGAGCATAAAACTATTGAAGTCTTAGATAAGGCTTTTTTACGTGAAAAGTATGATTTATATGTTAATAAAGATGGAACTATTAGATATGATATGATTGAAATGGGACTTACTCACTTTAAAGCTAAAGAGATTGGAACTTCTATTGAAAAATTAAAAGAACTTGGTTACACACATGATTACAATGGAGATGAATTAGTTGATACAGAACAAATAATTGAAATTTTTCCTCAAGATGTAATATTACCTGATTGTGATGAAGGTTTTGAAGAAAAAGCAAGTGATATTATGATTCAAATAGGTCAATTTATTGATGAATTGCTTGAAAAAGTATATCTTCAAGAACCATTTTATAATTTTAAGACTAAAGAAGATACTATTGGGCATTTATTAATTGGACTTGCTCCTCATACTTCTGCAGGAATTGTGGGAAGAATTATTGGTTATTCTAAAACTCAAGGGTGTTTTTCTCATCCTGTTTGGCACGCAGCTCAAAGGCGTAATTTAGATGGAGATGAAAATGGAGTACTATTGCTTCTTGATGGATTATTAAATGGTTCTCGTGAATTTTTACCAAATAGAAGAGGTTCAAAAACAATGGATGTATCATTAGTTTTAACTTCACATTTATATTTAGATCAAATTGATGATGAGGTTCATGGTATGGATATTGTTCCTTTCTATCCTCTTGAATTTTATAGAGCATGTAAAGAATATGCTCCTCCTAAATCAATTAAAATTGAACATGTTGAGAGTAGAATTGGAGTTGGTGTAGATGATTTAGATAAAGAATATTTAGGATATAAGTTTACTCATGATAATTTTGATTTAAATGATACTATTTTATGTTCTTCATATAAAACTCTTCCTTCAATGGCTGAAAAATTAGCAGGACAACTTGAAATTGGAAGAAAAATTAGAGCAGTTGATGAAAATAAAGTAGGTGAGTTGGTAATTGATAAACATTTTATGAAAGATATTAAAGGAAATTTAAGAAAATTTGGAATGCAGAGTTTTAGATGTACGAGTTGTAATACAATATTTAGAAGGCCTCCTTTAAATGGAAGATGTACTAATTGTTACTCAACTTCAATTAATTTTACAATTCATGAAGGTTCAATTAAGAAATATTTACAACCTTCTTTTGAGATAACTAAGAAGTTTAAAATTGATCCCTATTTAGTTGAGAGTTTAGAGTTAGTTAATTTACGAATGGAGGGAGTATTTGGAAAAGATTTAGAGAAGCAGAAAAATTTAGCAGGATTTTTTGGAAAATAAAATTAAAAATACATGAATTTTTTCTAATGTGTTTAAAAATAATCTAAATTTTTATAAATGAATTATATATTGAATTTGATATGAAAAATTATTATAATTTTGTATTATTACTATTAGTAATGCTTTTAACAGCAGGATGTGAGTTTGATGATTACGATTATTTAGAGGAATCAGATAACTATTTTGATGAATTGAATGAAAATGCATTAGAGTTTGATGAGTTTTTAGCAATTACTTCAAGTGGTTTTGATTCCATAAGAGTTGATAGTAATTATTGTTATGAATTTGAATATTATGATTCTCTAACTGATGAGTGTGTGTTTGAAGTTATGTGTGATGAAGAAACTGATGAGTGTGAAAGAGTTGATATTATATATGATGAATTTTTATTATATTTAGAGAATAAAGATTACATTACTCAAGACTTTTCAATAAGTCATCATGGTTCTATTGAAGATATTGATTTAATTGTTGAATTTTATATCAATTCAAATGATAATTTAGAACTTCTGATGGGAAGTGATATTGATGAAATGAGTATGAGTATTTGGGATGAATTTTCATTTTTGATTCCAGATAGTTTAAGACCTGATTTAAGATATTTTGGAATTTTTACAGATGGAGTTGATGAAACTCTTGCATATGTTTCTCAAAGAGATTATGTGGAAAATCCTCACATTTGGTATCTTGCAGTTGATTATTTAGATTATACTTCACAAAATAAAGAAGAATTTTATGCAACATTAATTCATGAATTTGCACATATTTTTAGTCTTGAAAATTCTCAATTAGATTATTATTACGAATATGATTGTATTTATTTAACTGTTGATGATTGGTGTTTTTATGAAAATTCATATTTAAATTTGTTTTATGAAGAATTTTGGAAAAAAGAGTTATATGAATTTCATTTTAATTTAGTTCAAGAATTAGGTAGTGAGGAGGAAGCAGGTTATGAATTATATGATTCATATCCTAGTTATTTTGTTACTCAATATGCTGCAACAAATATACTTGAAGATTTTGCAGAGAGTTTTATGATGTATGTTTTACTTTCTAATAATCAAATTCAAAATTCACCAAGAGTAGTCTCAACTCAAAAAATAATTTTTTTCAATAATTTTGATGAATTAAAAGAAATGAGAATTCAAATTAGAGATAATCTTGAAAAATTAAATAAAATGAATTGATGTTATTGTATGAATTTATTTATATAAAAAATGATTAATTTATCATAATTACGTAACCTTTATAAATACTCATTTATAAATATATATAAATGGCTAATATGATTTTAGAATTTAGAGTAATGCCAGAAGATGGTGAAACAGAATTTAGTGTACTTGAATCAAGTGTAAAGGAAGTTGTAAGTAACTATCATGATTCTGTTAAAGTAAGAGTAATTGAACCTCAAAATGTTGGATTTGGACTTCAAGCAGTAAGAGTTGAAATTGAAATTGATGAAAATTGTGGTTCAGAAGATTTAGAAAATAAATTAGATGATTTAGAAATGGCAGGAGAAGTTAATCTTCTTAAAATGGATAGGTTATAAATAATCGATTCAAAAAATTAAATAATTTAAATAAACAAAAAAATGGATGGTCAAAATGCAAATACAAAAATTGTAAATATTGTAATTTCAACATCTCTTGAGCATAAAATTCCTCTTGAGAGATTAATTATGGATTTACCAAATACAGAATATAATCCTGAGCAATTCCCAGGTTTAATTATGAAAATTAGAGAACCAAAAGCAAGTTTTTTAATTTTTAGTTCTGGAAAAGTAGTATGTACAGGAACAAAATCACTTGAAGAGGTAGATTTAGCACTAGAAAAATTAATTGAATATATGGCAAAAGTTGATGTAACAATTACAGTAAAACCTCAAGTGAGAGTTGAAAATGTAGTTGCATCAAGTGATATTGATATGAAATTAGATTTAAATGAAATAGCAATTAAGCTTACAAATGTTGAATATGAACCTGAGCAATTTCCAGGATTAGTGTTTAAAATTAATGATGAAACAAGTGCTACATTTTTAATCTTTGGAAATGGAAAAATTGTATGTACGGGTACAAAATCAGATAAAGATGTACATATTGCAATTAGAAATTTAATGACTGTATTTAAAAAATATGATGTGAAATCATATAAATAATTTTAATATTTACAATTTAAATTAAATTTGACTATTTTTTCAATAAAAAAATAAATATTTTAAAACTATAATTTATACGTATTTTAAAATTAAAATAATTAATTAAAATATTTATCTAATTTGTAATCTTCTTTATTTTTTTCCTTCAAATTCTCCTCTTTTACTCCTTCAAACATTTTAGTTATCAATGTAGCTTGAGAGTGTAGAACTTGTTTGAAAAATTCATTACATAATCTATAATCAAAATATCTAATGCCAATTCCATTTTGATTAATTGTCATAAATTCAAATTGTTCTGAATCAATCTCTAATGATGTTTCCTGTTTAGAATCTCCCCAATCAATACTAAACACCAACACTAAAATTTCATCTTCAAAGTACCAATGATTAATATCTTCTTCAATTTCATTTTTAACACTTAATCTTACAAAATCTCTAATCTCATCTGGAATTAGTTGAAGAAAATAGAATTCTAAAAGAGTCTTTTTTTTAGAAGTTACTAATAATTCAATAACTTTTCTTTGTTCATTTAACATAAAAAATTCTGTATAATTACTATTATGAACTGCTTTTTTTGCTTCTTGCTTAGTCTTTCTAAGTGTTGATTCAAAGTTATTGTTTGATACCATATACTCAGTATCTTATATTTTATTCTTTATAAGTATTTTGTTAAATTTCAATTATAACATTTTTTTTCACATATTTAAGAATAAAGTTTACATAAATTATGAGTACTTATTTACAAGTTCTTATAAATTTTTATAAATTGATTTTACAAACTGTAATTATGTCAAAAGCGTATTTTGAATATGAAACAGTAGTTGTAAATCATTATTTACAAAGACTTTATTATACATATATTCAAAATTCAATATATGAAAAAATATTACATTATTTAGTTCTTGGAGCAATTGTTATAATACTAGCTCATATATTTGTAATTTTTGTTCATCATGATGTACTATATATGTATGTTAAAATCCTTGAGCCATTTGTATATTTAATATTGGGAGTTGAGTTATTAAAAGAAGCTGCAATTGCTAGAAATTATAAACATTTTTTTCATAAACATTGGATAGATATAGTAATACTTGCAATATTAAGTTCTTCAATGCTATTTGTAGCATATATTGGTTTTATGAAGATTCCAAATTTTGAAGGAATTAAACTTGCAATGGAAGAAACGAAGCATGTAAGAGCTATTTTAGCTACAATGAAATAAAAATTAGTTATTGTAACTGATTAATAAATGGTTAATTTATTAAAAAATAATTCATAACTTATGGTAGTTGTGAACATTTTTAGTAGATACAACAAAAGTTTATAAACAAAAGAAGTGCTTATATTTCTTATGGAAAACAATCTTGAAATGTACCAAGAGTCTTCAGGAAATTCATCAAGTTCTTCTTCTAATTCATTATCAATTTCTACGTCTAATTTTGCAGATAATAGTCGAGATGATTTAGATGCATTTTTTGATGAATTTATTTCATCTAAACCAATTTTTAAAGATAAGTCTATTTTACAATCAAACTATTTACCTTTAAGAATTCAACATAGAGATAATTATTTAAAAGATTTGGCTCATATGCTCGCACCAGCATTAAGATCTGAAAAACCCTCAAATGTATTTATTTACGGAAAAACTGGAACTGGAAAAACATTATGTATAAATTATGTATTAAAGAAGATGCAAAATGCTGCATATTCAAGAGAAATTCCTCTTAAAATTATTCACATTAATTGCAAATTAAAAAGAGTAGCTGATACTGAGTATAGAAT
>JAIUMM010000024.1 GCA_022565615.1 Nanobdellota archaeon
ATACAACAATTTTAGGGCCAAGACCACAAAGAGTATACACTAGAATGATGAGATAAATATAAAATGATTTGGTTTAAAAAAAAGATTGATTCAAAAGGGAATAATAATTCACACTTTTCAAATAATAATCTTAAACCCCAATTTACAATTTTTGAAAAGCAACCAAATTTACAATATTTTGACTCTGCATGTGTTACATTAAAACCTAAACAAGTAGTTTCTAAATTACAACAATATTATGAAGAATATCCTGCATGTTCTGGAAGAAGTGCTCATAAACTTGCTCAAAGAGTAAATAATGAATTAGATTTATCAAGAGAGAAAATTAAAAAATTCTTAAACATCAATTCTAAAACTGGAGAAATTGTATTTACTAAAAATGCAACTGAAGCCATTAATTTAATCTCTTACGCATTAGAAGAGTATTTGCAAGAAAAATGTGTAGTTATTACAGATAAAGAACATAATTCAAATTATCTACCTTGGTTAAGACTTCAAGAAAGAGGTAATGTAAGAGTAATTGTAATAAAATGTGAAAAGTATGCTCAAATTGAATTTAATGAGCTTGAAGAGGTACTCAAAGAGAATAATGTAGGTCTTGTGAGTATGTTTCATGCTAGTAATGTTGATGGTTCAATTATGGATATGAAAAAAGTAGTTAAGTTATCTCATAAATATAATAGTCTTGTATTAAGTGACTCGTGTCAAATGAGTGGACATAAAAAAATAGATGTAAAAGAATTAGGTGTTGATTTTTTAGCAACTTCTGTGCATAAAATGTATGGTCCAAGTGGAGTTGGATTATTATATATTAATAAATCTCATTTAGATATAATGAATCCTTTTATTATAGGAGGAGATACTGTCAATGATGTTCATGAAACGTCATACGAATTATTAGATTTACCAAACAGATTTGAAGCAGGACTTCAAGATTATGCAGGAATGATCAGTACAGGAGCAGCAATTGATTTTTTAGATAAAAATTTATCATTAATTGAACAAAATACAAAAAAGTGTTTAGAAATGTTTTTTGATGAGTTAGAAGAATATGAAAAAGATGGTAAAATTGAAATATTAAGTTCAAAAAATGATAATTGTGGAGTCTTTACATTTATTCCTAAAACTATTTCATCAAAAGAGTTAGGAGTTATTTTAAGTGAGCAAAATATATGTATAAGAACTGGAAATTTTTGTGTTCATAATTGGTTTAATACTTATAAAAAAGACTTTGCAATACGTTTTTCAATAAGTGCTATAAATACACCTGAGGATGTAAGAGAAGTTTGTAAAATAGTGAAAAATTTTTTGTAGTTAAGTGAATACATATTTTAATAAAGTTTAGGTTTAAAGTTCTATATATGAGAATTTTTTATCTAACTCTTTTGGTGTTTAAAATTATGAAAGAAAAACCACAAAGAGTATTTTTAACTACATTTGGTATTTTTATTGGTATTTTTACATTTGTTTTTTTTCAATTTGCAGGAAATGGTCTCTCTGCTGGAGTAGAAGATCAACTTAGTACATTTGGGTTAAATGTAATAACACTTAGCCCAGCTGATGCTCCTCCTCAAACAGGTCCTCCAAGTGGTGGTGGAATTACTCAAAATCAATTAAGAGAAGTAGAGCGAGTTGCAAGAGGATATAATTATGTAACAGGAGGAATATTTTATCCAGCCATATTTAGTTATGGAAGAGAAGAAGCTGTAATTGTAACTCAAGCATTTCCTGATGAAAATTTGTATGATATAGAACAAGATTTAAATTTTAATGTAGCTCAAGGAAGAAATTTAAGACCTGGTGATAGAGGAGTTGTTGTTTTAGGTGCAAAAGTTGCTAAAGAAACATTTAGTAGAGAATTACAATTAGGAAATTCAATTAGTTTTGACAATGGAGAAGTTGATAGGACATTTAGAGTTGTTGGAATTTTAGAACAAAGGGATGATTTATTTGTTGATTTTTCAATGAGATTGTCACTTTCAGATATTCAAGATATTTAAGGGCAAGACACTTATACAAGTCTTAGGATAAGTTATCCTCAAGGAGTTGATTTAGAAAGAGAAAAAGAGAGATTGGATTCTCATTTTAATAGAAGAAATCAACCAAGAGTATTTTCAATTTCATCTCCTCAACAAACATTAGAGCAAATTAATCAAATATTTTTAACATTAAATATTATAATTGGATTCATCTCAGCAATTGCACTTGTTGTTGGTGGAATTAATGTAATGAATACAATGTATTCAAATGTGCTTGAGAGAATTAATGAAATTTCAGTTCAAAAAGCAATGGGTGCTACTAATGAACAAATTGTATACATGTATTTAGTTGAGAGTATTGTTTTGAGCTTAATTGGAGCAATAATTGGATATTTAAGTTCGTATTATATTGCACAACTACTTAGTTCAATAATTAGACAAAGTTTAGGATTCTCATTTCCAGTTGAATTTAATGTAACTTTTTTCTTAATTGTGTGTGGAATAACAGTCGTATTTGGAAGTTTTTTTGGTTCATATCCTGCATATTTAGCTGCAAAGGTTAATCCTGCTGATAACTTAAGAGATGAATAAATATTTTAAGGAAGCATTAATTTTAAAAAATTAACGCTAATTTAAGGGAAAAATAAATAATAATATAATAGTATTTTAGTGTATATAAATAAGTTAAATTTATATAACTTCTAATTAATTTATTTAATATGTATTTGTTTTCTTCAAATTATATTAAAGAATTTCCTTCTAAATATTCTTATAGGATAACAAGAGAAGATGAACTAGGAAAAGGACATGTTAATGGATATGTTTATCTGTATAAAATTGAATATTTTCTAAATAATAATATTGTTCAAACTCTATATCTAGCAGGAAAAATAATTTCAAAATCAGTATTTAAGGAAGAAGAAATAAAATATAAAAAATTAAAAAAGGTAGGGATTATATCATATGTTCTTAGAAAATTTAGTTCAACCAATTCTATTGAATGTACTAATTTTAATAATAATTATCTAAATAAAATGGTATTTTTAAGTGATCTAACTTTAAATAACTTAAATGTATCTCCAATTAATATAAGGGATAAATTAAATCTCACTCTAATCAATACATTAAGTTTTGATAAAAAAGAAATCATGCTTACAAAGGCCCTAAATGATATGGTGATTTTACTTAAAAATAATTTATTTATAAGACAATTTGATATATGGTTCTTGATTTATAATTCTAACGAATTTAGACTTGAGATAGTAGATATGGATTTCTTAATTGAGATTGGTTCAAATCAAGATAAATACATAAATAAAAAAAATTTGAGGAATATGTTTCTAAATATATTACATACTAACAAAGAGATTGAACTAATTTTTAAAAATATTTTAAATTCAAGTAATTATTATGATGAAATGTTGACTTTTTATGGTATTAATAAAAATAATGATTTAATTTAAAATTAGTTTATAATTTAAAATTAGTTTATAATTTTATAATATGTAGTATTTTATATAAATAACTATAAATAAACAAAAAAATGTTTGTATAAATTTATGTAGTTTAAATTAATACATAGTTTATGACATTAGCAGAGATAATTGAAATTGGAGTTAAACCTCAAATAAAAAGAACTGAAGATGCATCTCTTAGGGATGCATTAGTATATTTAATTGGAAAAGTTGAACAAAATTCACCAGTAAATAGTTGGGATAAGCCAAAAAGAATTGGAAATATTCCTTCAAGTATAGAATACTTTAGTCCTAATTCAGAATATACTATTGGAATGAGAAGAGGATATGAAACTCGAAGATTAGAACTTCCTCTTGAAGTTGTTTATAATTAAATTTAATTTTTATTTAAGTTCAATTTTATGCTCCTTCAAGTTAATATATAATGATGATGAAAATTCTTCATTATTGAAATTATCAACATAGTTCCAACTAACTTTAAACTCATGAGCTGATAATGTATGAAGATTATACTCTCCTTTAAAACTTGGATGATTTTTTCTAAATTTCATTAATTCTAATATGTTCTCAACAATTGGTAATTCTAATCTATTAAGAGCAGTATTTAAAAAATATTGAGTTCTATTAATTTCACGAGGGTCTTTTAACTCATAAACTCTTTGAAAATCATTTTCTCCGACAAGTAATCCATTATAATAAATTTGTGGGATTCCTGGAGAAAATATCTGAATTGCTCTTGCGCAAATATACAAAAAATCATCTTTTTTAAGAGCTTCATAAAAAGTACAATTAAGTTGATAAATTCCCCCTACACTATCTATTTGATTATTTTGTTGTTGTTTTCTAAGAGTACTTTTAGTTCCTCTTTTTTGAACTTGTTTTATTAATTTTGATAATTCTCTTTGTGGTAAATACCCTTCAACATCAGGAATACAAATCCCATCATGAGTGTCTAAGACAGTTACAATTGGCTGTGGAATTTCTCTTAAGTAATTATTTAGAAATTTAAAATTTTTATATAATAATGAATATAGTACTAGAGGAGGTAGGGCAAACGCATATCCATATCCTCCTCTTCTTGAAATTGCTCTTTGAAAACTTACATTATCATGAACTTCAGGAAGAATTGAAGCCCCATAGTTTTTAGATGTTGTATAATACCAATTCAAAATATCATAAAATTCAGGTTCGTTGAGAAAACATTTAGTTCCTATTTTTTTAGTTGTATAGCCAAGTGCATCAAGTCTAAATAATATAACACCTTTTTTTGTTAAAAATGAAATAGTATCTTCCATATAATCATATACTTTTTGTGATTTATAATTTAAGTCAATTTGATCGTCAGTAAAACTACACCAAAATTGCTTAACACCATCTCTAGTTTTTGCGTTAATGTAAGGTTTTTCTTTTTTTCTAACAGGAATTAACTCAAAATCTTCTTTTGAAATATGACCTAAATTTTTAAAATCTATAAATAAATCATACCATTTTGATTTTTCACCATTTTTAATTACATCTTGAAACTCTTTACTATGACTAGATAAATGATTTACAACAATATCTGTGCACATTTGATAGTTTGAACTAATTTTTTTAAAATCATTCCAATTTCCAAACACCTCTTCTAAGATTTTATGAGAAATGGGTGAAAATCCTCTATCTGAGTATGATTTATAAGGAGGTAGAAGATGAATTCCTGTAATTGACTCTTGAATTGTGTCTAAAAATATTTTCAATTCTTTTAAGTTTTTTCCAATAGAATTTGAATATACAATGAGGTGAATAGAATTATTAGATAACTTTTGAGTTTTATCCATATAATTTTATTTTTTAGGAATTTCTTTTATAATATATTTTCATTTTTATAAAGTAAAAAATATATAAAATGGAGCTAAATTAATTTCTACTTCTCTCAATACAATAATTTATAAATATTTAATTCTATTAGATACTAGGTATGGAATATTCAAGTAATGAAGCAACTGCAAGACTTAAAATTAATTCTTTATTGGAGAAGGCTGGTTGGAGACTATTTGATATTGGTAATAAAAGAGCAAATGTTATTGTTGAGGATAGAGTAAGTTTAGAGAAAATTGATTTTAATGAGTTAGGTGTTGATTATGAAAAAACTTCAAATGGTTTTATAGATTATTTGTTAGTAGATGAACAACGAAATCCTTTACTTATTTTAGAAGCAAAAAGAGAAAGTATTAATCCTCTATCAGCTCAAAATCAAGCAAGAGAATATGCAAAAAGTAAAAATTGTAAATATATAATATTGAGTAATGGAAATATACATTATTTATGGAATTTAGAAACTGATAATAAAGAAGCAATTTCAGAATTTCCAAGTTTAGAAGATATAGTTAAGAAAAGAAATTTTGATGAAGAATTTGAAAAAGGAAGAAGTAAGCTGTTAAATTATCCATTTGATAGATACTTAATTGCTGAGAGTCAAATTGAGGGATTGGTGCAAAATCCTAAATATCAAGATAATAAAGAATTATATTGTAAAACAAATAAACTCATAGCTCTTAGAGATTTTCAATTTGAAGCTCTTGAAAAGATGAGAGAGTCGATTCAAAATGGAAAAGATAGATTTTTATTTGAAATGGCTACTGGGACGGGTAAAACTTTAGTTGCAGCTTCTGTAATAAAGATGTTTTTAAAATCAGGTTTTACTAATAGAGTTTTATTTTTAGTAGATAGAATTGATTTAGAAAAACAAGCTTTAAGTGATTTTAAAGAGTATTTTGAAGGTGATAAGGTTGTAAATATTGGAATTTATAAAGAACATAAACAAGATTGGCATAATTGTAATATTTTAATTACTACAATTCAATCTTTGGTAAAAGAAAATAGGTTTGAAAAGTTTTTTGGGAGATATGATTTTGGTTTAATTATTACTGATGAAGCTCATAGAAGTATTTCAGGAGCTACAAATAGAGAATTATTTAAATATTTCAAATCATATAAATTAGGACTCACTGCAACTCCTAAGGCATTTCTAAAAAATATTGATGAAACTAAGATGCTTTTAAATAAGCCTTTAGAACTTGAAGAAAGAAGAGCAAGAGACACATATAGTATTTTTGGATGTGAGACTGGAGAAGCTACTTTTGTATATGATTTGAAAAGAGGAATTGAAGATAATATATTAAATAAGGCTCAACTTGTAGATTCAAAAACTATTATTACAACAGAATTGTTATCAGAGAAAGGTTTAGAAGTTAAAACAATTGATGAAGATGGTAATGAATTGACTGATACTTATTTTATGAAACATTTTGAAAAGAAGTTTTTTTCAACTCGTACTAATAAAGAGGTTTGTAAGCATTTTTTAGAAACTGCTCAAAGAGATCCAATTACAGGTGAGATTGGTAAAACAATTTTTTTTTGTGTATCTCAAGAACATGCATTAAAAGTAACTAATATGCTAAATAAATTAGCTCAGGAGATGTATGATTATCCAGTTGGTTATGATATTGCAAAAAGAATTACTTCTGATGAAGAACAAGCAAATCTAGATTCTAAGTTATTTAATCATAAACATAATAAACTTGGGGGTTATTCAAGGGTTAATGAAAAATATGTAAATTATCATACTTCTAAGGTGAGAATTGCTGTTACTGTATCAATGATGAGTACTGGATATAATTGTTGTGATTTACTCAATATTGTAATGTTTAGACCAATTTATTCTCCTGCTGAGTTTATTCAAATTAAGGGAAGAGGAACAAGGTTATTTACTTTTAGTTGGAAAAATGAAGATGGATACAATCTTTCAAATACTGTTAAAAAAGATAAATATTATTTATTTGATTACTTTGGTATTTGTGATTATTTTGAAAAAAAATATGATTTTAAAAAACCTGAAAAAATTGCAAAAGTAAATAATGGCGTGAGTGAGAGTGGTGGAGAAGAGTATGATTTATTTAATTCTAATGAACAAGATAAAATTATTACTTCATTTAAAAAAGAGATAGGGGCTGAAGGATTTATTGTTGATAGACAAGGGCTTAGAGAGAGTGTTGATAGAGATAATACTAATATTAAGGATTTGATTATTCAATTGTACGAGGAAGGAAGAGTAGATGAAGCACAAAAGAAAATTGAGGAATTTTTTAAGGAAAAAAGCTTAAACTATGATATTTTAAGACATTTTTTTAGTCTTAATAGAGAGATTTCAATTGATGATATTTATTCATTTTTGAAGTTTGATTCTGTTAAAGATGATTCTCAATACTTTAATGAGAAATTTGATGAGTTTTTCTCTAAGTATAGTTTTGATAAAGATTTAAAAGATGATTTGAAGATATTTTTTCAGGAATACTGCTATAATCCAAAAGTGAGAAGTTGTATTGATAGAGATGAGCTTTCAAAAATTGCAGATTTTGAGTTCTTAAAAGTGTATGGTAAGATTAAAGAGTATAAAGAGGAGATTATTGATTATATATATGATAATAATTTATATTTATGATATGATGATGTGAAGAATGGTTTTAGATAGTGTAGTTAAACAAAGAATTAATAATGCAAGAGATATTTTAGTTGGAAAAGTTCCTGATCCTAAGGCTCAAATTGAGCAAATTACAATTGCTTTAATCTATAAGTTTATGGATGATATGGAGAAAAAGCTTGGTTCTAATATTTATTTTAAAAATGAGCTTGAAGAGTACAGTTGGGATAAGGTATTTAATGAGCAAGATTCTGCTATTTTTTTTGAAAAATATACGACTGCTATTGATTTATTTTCAAAGTCAGAACATTTTCCATATTTTTTTAGAGAGATTTTTAAAAATGCATATGTGCCATATAAAGATTCAAGAACTTTGAAATTGTTTTTAAATGAGATTTCTTATTTTGATTATGAACATTCTGAAAAATTAGGTGATGCGTTTGAATATTTGCTCTCTGTTATGTCTTCTCAAGGAGATGCTGGACAGTTTAGAACTCCAAGACATATTATTGATTTTATTGTTGAAGTGCTAGAGCCTAAGATTAATGAGAGAATTTTAGACCCTGCTTGTGGGACTGCTGGATTTTTAATTTCCGCTGTTAAGTTTATGGAAGAGAAAGCTGGTGGAAAATTGAATCAAATTGAGGTTAAAAATATTCGAGATAATTTATATGGTTTTGATATTTCTCCCAATATGGTGCGTTTGGGACTTGTGAATATGTTTTTACATGGGTTTTATGATTCAAATATTGAAGAATTTGATACATTGTCTAATGATTCAAAGGATAAATGGGATATGAGATATGATGTAATTTTAGCAAATCCTCCATTTATGACTCCAAAAGGTGGAGTTGAGCCTCATGATTTGTTACTTACTGCTTGTGATTCTAAAAGAGCTGAAGTGTTATTTACTCACTATATTGCAACTCATTTGAAAAGTGATAGAGGAAGAGCTGGAATTATTGTGCCTGAGGGTATTATTTTTCAAAGTGGAAAAGCATATAGAAAACTCAGAAAAGATTTATTAGATAATGGTTTATTTGCAGTTGTATCATTGCCTTCAGGCATTTTTAATCCTTATTCTGGTGTTAAGACTTCTATTTTGTTTATTGACAAATCATTTCAAAGTGATGATGTAGTATTTGTTAAAGTTGAAAATGATGGATATCACTTAGGTGCTCAGAGAAGAAAAATTGATAAAAATGATTTACCTGAAGCAAAAGAAATGCTCCTTGCATATAGACATACAAAAGAGAGAGTTGAGAATTCAATTTCACACTTTGTTTCTAAATCTGTAATTTATGAAAATGAAGAGTACAATTTATCAGGAGAGCGATATAAATCAGTTGATGAATACGAAGGAGAATATCCACTAGTAGAACTAGGAGAAGTTGCAGAGGTTAAAAGAGGAAGTTCAATAACTAAAAAAACAATAAAAGAGGGAAATATTCCAGTAATTGCAGGAGGAAGACAACCTGCTTACTTTCACAATGAATCAAATAGAGAGGGAGAAATTATAACAATTAGTGGATCTGGAGCATATTCTGGATTTGTGGCTTATCACAAAAATCCAATTTTTGCATCTGACTGTTTCACAATAAAATCAAACGATGAATACAAGATTTCAACTTTGTATATATATAACCTATTAAAAGTAAAACAATCTGAAATTTATAATTTACAAAGTGGAGGGGGACAACCTCATGTATATCCTAAAGATTTAATCCCATACAAAATTCCTCTTCCTCCTCTTGATGTACAACAAAAAATTGTGGAAAAAATTGAAAAGTATCAAAACATCATTGATGGTGCTAAACAAGTAGTTGAAAACTATTCTCCTCAAATTGAAATAGATAAGAATTGGGAGATGAAAGAATTAGGAGAAGTATGTGAAATCAATCCAAAGAAATCTGAAATTAAAGATTTAAGTCCTGATTTGAAAGTTTCATTTGTTCCAATGTCAGAATTAGGAATTAAAGATATGTATTTTGCACATAAAGAAGAAAAACTATTATCAGAAGTTTATTCAGGATATACTTATTTCAAAGAAAATGATGTATTATTGGCAAGAGTAACTCCTTGTTTTGAAAATGGTAAATCAGGAATTGCAAAAAATTTAACAAATCAAATTGGTTTTGGTTCAAGTGAATATTTTGTATTCAGACCCAATGAAAAAATTAAGTCTGAATGGATTTATTATTTAATCTCAAATTCTGAATTTTTAAATTTAGGAAAAAATAATATGTCGGGAACAGGAGGTCTTCAAAGAGTAACAAAAGATTTTACTAATTTATTTAAAATTCCTCTTCCTCCTCTAGAAACTCAAGAGGAAATTGTGAAACAAATTGAAAAAGAGCAAGAATTGGTGAATAATAATAAGCAATTAATTGAGATGTTTGAGAAAAAAATCGAAGATGAAATCAATAAGGTTTGGAATAGAGCAGAATAAAAAATGAAAATGGATATGAACAAAATAAAACAAATTGATTCTAAAATAGATAAATTAATAAAAAAACAAGATTCATTGACTAAAGTTAATGATAAAAAAATTGATTTGCTAGATAAGCAAAGACTTGAGGTTAAAGATGATATTTCATTATCATATACGGTTTTATCACAGATTAATTCAATGTATTTCAATATAATTCTTGCAATAATAACTCTAATTTCAGGACTTTATGCTGTTGTAGAAATTATTAATTGGATTAATCCAAATTTATCTTTTGAAGATAGAGTTCTTTTATTCTTATTTAGTTTAAGTATTTTTTTAATTGGAATTATTTTATACATTTCGCTTTATTTTAAAGCAACTAAGGATTTTAAGATATCCTTAAAATTTCTTGAAGAAAGATATGATAAAATAATAAGTTCAAATAATAATGAATTAAAAAAATATATTGAAGATTTTAATAAATTAAATACTGAAATTAACGAGCTTCAAAATAAAAAATGGAAAGAAGCATTTAATAATTATTAAAAAATGAGTTTTAGATATATGTTTATTGATGAAAGTGGTAATTTAGGATTCTCTAAAGAAAGTGGGAGGTATTTTATAATTTCTGCTCTAATTTTTAAAGATTTAAAACAAGCAGATAGATTTATTAAAAATATGAGAAGAAACAAGTTCAAAAAAGAATTAAAAACAGCAACAGAATTAAAAGCAAATAACTCATCAGATAAACTTAGACACTATATTCTTCAAAAAATTAATGAATTAGATTTTGTACAAATATTTCATATTATATTAGATAAAGAAGAAGTTAAGAGCCAATTTTTAAGAAATGATAAACATAAATTATATAATTTTGTAGCAGGAAAATTAGCTAAAAATATACTTATTAACAATATAGATATTGAAATCATAATAGATAAATCAAAAGGAAAACAATTTCTCATAAATGATTTTGATAGATATTTTAAGCAAAAATTATCTGAGAAAAGCTCAAATTATACATGTAAAATTTCTCACAGCTATTCACATAATTATTCAGGACTTCAACTAGTTGATTTTTTAGCGTGGTCAGTATATAGAAAGTATGAATATAAAGATTCAACTTTTAATAATAATATAGAAATTGAACAAGAAATATTTTCAGTATGGTACTAGTCAAAAAGTACAGTACACATTGAGTACTAAAACGAACACCTCAAGGTATTCTGACTCAATGGATTCACCTGTTAATTAAAGAAAAGATAATAAAGTATATAAACTTATTGTACTACTTTGATTGAATTATTTCAAGAAAAACGAAGATAAAGATAATTGAAGTTAGATTAAATATATTTTTTTAATTTGAACATTCCTGTTTCAGTATTAACGCTTCCTCCAATCCTGTTTTTTTTGAAATGGAATCTATTTCCTCTCCAGCCAGTTGAAAAACCAATCCCATTACTTCCAAACCTATTATATATAGTAGCATACCCTTTTTTGAAGTTAACATCAAGTAATGTTGAACCATTCCTATTTCTAAATGATTTTTTAAATCTCATATTATCTAAGTAATCTCTTTCCTTATTTATATTTTACTACATTAAACGATGAATTAACTTACATTTTACGACTAAAATATACAACAAAATTATAAATACTCCTCCGTTTACTTTCTATTATGAAGATTAAATCTGTTGATGTAATCAATAAAATCATCTTCTCCTTAAAGGAGAATCCAAAAACGCTCTCTCAAGTGGCTAATTTAAATTCTATTCATTGGGACTCAGCTAAAAATTATCTCTCTCAATTAGAAGAAATGAATATTGTCTATAAACAAGAAATTAATTCAAAAGAGTATTATATATTACATCCAAATCCTAAATCTCAAAAAAATTACAACACATACTTTAATATTCCAATTACAAAAGAAATAAAAGAGAAATTAGAGAGTTATTATGCAATTATACAAGAAGAATATAAAAATATAACCAATCAAGAACCAACAATAACACAAATGTATAAAATACTTGCAAAGCTAGACAAAGAAAAACAGCTTAAGCTTCCAATGTGTTGGTATTCATACGGTTTAATTTCACCTCTTATTTATAACAAAGAAGAACACTATGAACAAAAAGTATTTATTACAACAGATGTAAAAGAAGAACTCACAAATATTATCACAAAATATTCTCAACTCAAATATACAAGAGAATTATTAATAGAACAATACAAAGATTTCAACAATCAATTATACATTAAAAAAGAAGAATTTTTATCAACACTATATAAAAAAAAAAACTTTGAAGAAATCAAATCTACATATTTAGAGTTTTTAGAACAATTGAACACACATACCATTTCAAAAGAAACAAAACAATATTACAACACATATTATACTCTATTATTACATACTAAAAAAATAATCACGATAAATTTAGAAATTACTCAAAATGCCATTGAAATATTTAAAAAAATCTTTAAATTTGTAGCACTTGAAGAATTTAAGAGATCTATTATTAAACATAAACTTCTAAACGAAGAAATTCTAGATTATATAATACAACAAGAATATGATTCAACTGTAGAAATTATTGAAGAAGAGTTAAATATGTTCAAAGAACTCATAGAAGAAGAACTAAAAACAGCAATTCTTATCACGCCAAAAGACTTTCAAAGAGGAAGAGAAGAAGATTTATTCACTGTAGAAGAGCAAGAAAAATTGCTCAAATCAATGAACTTACATTAAATCAAGAGGATGAATTATTTCAATTAAATGTTTATACTTAATAAAATCAACAATATTTTCAGTTGTGAGAAGAGAGCAATTACATTTATGAGCTAAAATTACATGAAGAGCATCAGGATAATTATTAGAATCAAGTCCACGAGCTTTTAATTTATCTTCTTCATTAAATCTTAAAATTATAATATTACCAATAGATTTAAACTCATCAATCATATTTTCAAACAAAGAGTCCAAATAATCCATATTTTTACTTTTAAAATATCTCTTAACTTCAATTATAACCCAAGTTGAAATAACTAATTTGTATGTTTTATTATAAAATAAATCAAAAAAAGAATAATACCTCTCGCCTTTAAAAGAGTTGAAAGTGTTCATTTCATTAGTTAAATAACTAATAAAAACACAACTATCAACATATAATTTTTTCATTAATAAAATTCAAAAGTTGAAACTTATAAATATATTTATGTTTAGAAGTAGAATTTTCTAAAAATTAATCAATTAGTACGTTAAAATTATAAATACAGTACTGCTCATCTGAAATCAATGGATTTTAGTAAATATTCTTAGAAATTTCTTAATTTTTAAAATACTACAAAACTTTTAAATATAGAATTCTAATTATTAAGATATGTTTAGAAATGAGTTCCCAATTTTAAGTTCAAAAGTACATGGACATAATTTAGTATACTTTGATAATGCTGCAACAACTCAAACTCCAAAAACTGTAGTTGATTCAATAACCAATTTTTATTATCATACAAATTCTAATGTTCACAGAGGTGCACACTTTTTATCTCAAAGAGCAACTAATGAATTTGAAAAAGCAAGAAAAGTAATTGCCAATCATTTTCAAGCTGAGTTTAATCAATGTATTTTTACAAGGGGGACTACTCACGGAATTAATTTATTAGTTAAAGGAATTGAAGAGTATATTGAAGTTCATGATGAAATTGTAGTTGCATGTTATGAACACCATAGTAATTTTATTGCATTTCAAGAATTAGCAAAAAGAAAAGGAGCAATTCTTAGAATAATTCCTCTAACTCAACATAATGAGTTTGACTATAAGGCGTTTGAAGAATTAATAAGTTATAAAACTAGAGTTGTATCTCTACCTCTAATCTCAAATGTATTAGGTGAGAAATTAGATGTTAAAAAAATCAATCAAATTACTCAATTTTATGGAGTTGAGTTTGTATTTTTTGATGCTGCTCAAATAGTTGGACATAATGAAATTAATTTTAATGAATTAAAATGCTCAGCAATTACATTTTCAGCACATAAATGCTATGGACCAACAGGAATTGGTGCAATTATAGCAACTCATAAATTAATTAAAAAATTAAAACCACAAGAACTAGGAGGAGGAATGATTGAAAAAGTTGAATTTGAACATACTTCATATAAAGAAGATTTTTCAAAATTAGAAGCTGGAACTCCTGATATTTGTGGTGCAATTGCATTTAGTCGTGCAATTGAATTTATTGAAGGAGTAGGAATTAAACAAATAAAAAAACATGAAGAAGATTTAATTGATTATTTTTTACAAAAAGCAACACTTGTAGAAGGACTCAATATTTATGGAACTCTCAACTCATATAAAAGAGCTGGAGTCTTTTCAATGACATATAAAGACTATTCTTGTTATGATATTGCAACACTACTTGATATGAAAGGAATTGCTATTAGAGAAGGAGCTCACTGTGCTCAACCACTCTTAGATATATTAGAAGTTCCTTCTACATTTAGAGTAAGTTTTGCTCTGTATAATACAAAAGAAGAGATTGATTATTTTTTTGAAAGTTTAAAAGAAGTCAGTTCATTATTGTACAAATAAAATAGTTAAAAAAATGAAATTAAATGATACTAATGAGAATTTTTCTTCAACTAATTTATCTAATAATTCAAAAAAAAGAAGATTCAAAAAAATTAATTTTAAGAAAATTCATATTGAACATAAAAGAAGAGTAATTTTATTCACATTTTTAATTTTTTTTATATCAACTCTTATTTATTATATAATTTATACAGGACCTGTTCAAATTGTTGAAAATATTGGAGTTGAAAATACATATTTGATTTTATTTTTAGTTGCAGTATTTGGAGGAGTATCTGTATTTACTTCCACTTCATTTTATATATTATTTTTAACATTTCTAGCTGGTGGTTCAAATCCTATAGTTCTTGCAATAGTAGGAGGAGTTGGACTCTCTCTTGGAGACATGTTATTTTTTATATTAGGAATGAAAGGAAGAGATGTCATTGAACATACTCGTTATGAAAAATATATTAGTAAAATTTCTAAATTAATTGATAAAAATTCTCCTTATGCAGTATTTGCACTAATTTATATGTATATCTCATTTTCACCATTTCCAAAAGATATACTCTCAATTACTCTTGGTATTTTAAATTATGATATTAAAAGATTATTTTTAGCAATGATTTTTGGTAATATTACACATTGCTTTGTAATGATTGCAATATTGACTTATATTTAGCTTTTTGATTATCTTTAATTATTTCTAAGAATTTTTATGATTTAATTTACATTTTTGAGAACAAAATTTCACATCTTTAAAATTATCTTTCCACTTTTTACGATTCACAAATACCTTTCCACACTCAATACAACATTTTGCTTCTTTTATAACTCCTCTATCTACAATTTTAAATATTTTTGAAAAATTCTCAGACTTATGAGTATCTTCGTTATAAACATCCATATTACAAATTACTTAATTTAAGAAAAGTTTATATATTTTAGTAACATAGTAGTAGTATAAATTAGAATATGACATATCAACAACGATTTGGAAATGGAAGTTCTTTTAACTTGCCTAGGCAAACTACTTTTCTCAAAAATAAGGATAATGGATTAATTCGTTATCAAATGGATTTCCCCTTTGAAATCAAAATTAGTGAATTAAATTCTACATTTCAAAGAGGTGATATGTATGGTAGTTCATTCTACACTGCCTTAATCCCTAGAGAAAATGGTGATAGAAGAAGATTACTTAAAAATTATGGTCTTTTAGATTCTATAGGTGCAGTTTATATTAGAGAACAAGTAAAAAAATTTAATCCTAAATCTGAGTTTAACTCTCCTATTAATACGTTAGGTTTTTTAGCAATAACTCCAAATTATAAAACTCTTCAAATTAGATTATTTTCAAACAAATTCCAATATGATAGAAAATTGGAACAAAAAATTTTAGAAGAGTTGGGCAATTATAGAGATACAACTTCTCAACCTTCTCTACCACTTAGATTATAATTTCAACAGTATTTATAGAAATATTTATAAAATAGTATCTATGAAGTAGTTATATGAATAGAAATTATTTATTATATCTCTTAGGACTATCAATTCTCCTTTTGATTATCTCAATTTGGTTATATTCAAACAGTATAACTCACAATAGTTTACATAATTCAACGATAACAATAAATAATAACGAGATTTCTCACTCTCACAATGATGATGAATTTCATATTCATGCAGATTTTTTAGTTGTTCTTAATGGAACAATTATGAATTTTTCAAGAGAAGAATTTATGAGTAAATTACATGATGAACAACATTCATATGTTCATTTACATGATATGAAAGGAAATGTTATTCATTTTCATAAAGAAAATATTAGTTTAGAAGAATTTTTCACATCTATAAATATGGTATTTAACCAAAGTTGTTTTGTAACACATGAAAATATATCTTATTGTGAAAACACTACCAATGATAATATACTTCAAATGTATGTTAATGGTTCATTAAATGAAAATATGGAACAATATGTTGCAAATGATATGGATCAGATTTTAATTATTTATGGTAATTATACAGATATTGAAATTCAAGAATTTATTAATTTAGTTAGTGATGAAGCTTGTATTTATTCTATGATTTGTGAAGATAGAATTCCAGAAGGAGGACTTGAGAGTTCTTGTGCAACAGGCTCAACATGTCTTGTTGATTTAGACTTTTTACAATAAATAATTAAGCAATAATTACTATTTCATAGTTCATTTATTTTAAATATTAAATTGATAATATTAATAAATATATATGGACTATACGATGAAAGATTCTATTTCAAATTATATTGAAAAACACATCAATACTCCTGTTTTTTTCATATCTGCTTTAATAATATTGAGTCTTGCATTTATTGGATTTTTCTTTTCAGAACAATTTGAGCAAGTAGTATTAAATATTAATCAATTTGTTATTATAGAGTTTAATTGGCTAATTATATTTTCAATGAGCATTTTTCTAGTATTGTGTATTTACTTATTTTTTAGTAAGTATGGTTTTATTAAGTTAGGAGGGGATTACTCTAAACCAGAATATAGTTACTTAGCTTGGTTGTCCATGCTATATAGTGCTGGAATGGGAATAGGAATTTTATTTTATGGAGTTGCTGAACCCGTTATGCACTATGTTGATCCTCCAACAATTATTGGAGAAGAATCAGGTCAACTAAATGCTATGAAATATACATATTTAAATTGGGGTCTTCATGCATGGGCTACTTATGTAATTGTGGGACTCTCTCTTGCATATGTTGGATTTAGAAGAGGTCTTCCATTTTCATTTAGATTCACTTTCTATCCTCTTTTAAAAGATAAAGTCTACAAATGGCCAGGTCATGTAATAGACATATTTGCTGTTGTTGCAACATTATTTGGAGTTGCTACATCATTGGGTTTAGGTGTTATTCAAATAAACACAGGTTTAAATCATTTATTTGGAATTGAGGATAATATTTCAAATAAGATTACATTAATTTTACTAATAACCTCATTAGCTACATTTTCTGTTGTGTCTGGTGTTAAAAAAGGGATTAAATGGTTTAGTATAGTAAATATTGTACTAGGATTATTTTTATTACTTTATGTATTTATATTTGGTCCAACATTACACATTATTTCACAATTTTTTTTAAATTTAGGAATTTATATAAAAGATTTTA
>JAIUMM010000025.1 GCA_022565615.1 Nanobdellota archaeon
CACAAAGCGTTTGAAAATATTAAAATAGCATTTAAAAGAGTTAAAGAAGATAATTTATTTCTCCTTCAAAAAGTCGAAATTTTAGAAGAGAGATTAAAAGAACAAGATAGAACATTTAGAGAAGGATTTGAACTATTAAGAGAACAAATTGAATTGTATAAAGCTGAAATGATGATGTCAAGTTTAAATTCATTAAATAATTCATCAAAAAATTCAATATCAATATCAACCTCAAAAAAAAAAAATTCTAAAACAAATTCAAATACTAAAAAAACATCTAAACATGATGATTTAACAAGAATTGAAGGAATTGGTCCAGTAATTCAAAAAGTATTAATTGATAATAAAATTGCAACATTTAAAGAATTATCACAAACTCCAGCTTATAAAATTGAAGAGGTTTTAAAGGCAAATAACTTACAACAACATTCTGCAAAATCATGGCCAAAACAAGCAGCACTTGCACATCAAGGAAGTTGGATTGAACTTGACAAATTACAAGATGAATTAAAAGGAGGAAGATAATCTTTTTCTCTTTTTTTAATATTATTTTTATTCTTATTATTATACATAGTCCAAATTTTCATTATTTTAAATTATAAAAAATTATATCTAAAATATCTAAAATTTATTTATAATAATCTGATTCTTTACTTTAAAGTAACAAATATTTATAAAATCATGATTAACAAAATAATTACATGAAAAAAGTAATTTTATCAGTAATAATCATAATAACTATGGCAATTTTGGTTGTAGGACTTGAATTTGTAATTAATAATGGTATTTATACATCTTCAGACTCTTCAAATACAATTGTAATTGAGCATAGTACAAGTAATATGCAAAACCAAGAATTATTTATAATTCAAAATGGAAATGTAGAAAGCTCTCAATTAGAAGAAAGTTCAGATGCCCCAATTACACTTAGAAGAATTGGAAATAGATTTGTAGATGTTGGAAACTCTCAAAATGTTTATACACAAAATGATGTTAGAATGATTTCAGAAAATCAAGGAGTTTTGAATAATCAAAGAGTAATTATTGTATAATTATTTAAATTCATACATTTCAACATTTTTTTAAAATTATTTTTTTTACGCTATTATTGATTTTATAACCTACATATTAGAAATTATTTAACTTGATTATAAATATTAAAATTCTAAAATTCAATAACATTAAAATATTTTATATAATAAATAGAATTAAGTTTAAAAAAATAAAAAAAAATTCTGTGAAAATAAATTTAATTTAAAATTACAATGGCATCCATGTTGGGAAGAATTCAGCAAATGGTGCAATCATATCATATAAATAGAAAATATAATATGGTGAAAATCCAACTGCTAATGCAATTACTGCTTTGTGCCAGAATTTCTCTTTAAATCCTCCTGCTCTTACACCTTTAATTGCATGAGATGCTACCATTTTAGTCATCATAATAAGAGTAATAACTCCACTCACTACTAATGATCTTCCAACTTCATCCATAAACAATAAGTTTTGAATCCAATCAGGAATTGTAATTAATGAAAATACAAATAATGTATTTGTTGCAACAATTGTAAAAATTACACAAAATAATAAACCATGCCACATATCTCCTACAAATTCTCTTCCTGAAGTCATATTTTCATCTTCATATACAAAATATGCCTCTAAAAGTCCAATTAAAAATCCTACTACTAAAGGTAGAATTATATGTAAATTTTCTCCTGCTGTTACCATTTTTTTTATATATTCTTTAAATTTACTTAGTTTATTCTAATAATTTCATAATATAGAGAATAACTAAATTATAAAACCATTATAATACAGATTCTACAAATCGAAATTTAAAATTTACAACTTGTGAATCTCTATATCATTTAGATGCTTATTTTGTTTTAAAATAACTTTTTCTTGATTGTGTAGGTGTAACAGAGGAATAAATTTATGTAAAATATCTATTTTATCCTTCTCATCTCCTACTAAAACATCTTTGTGAAACACTACATGAGCTTTTTTTGAATTAAACTCTTCAAGTAATGAATCAAATAATTCTTCAATAATAGTTTTTAGATCTTTTCTTTTCTTATTATATTCAGGACCTCTGTACTCAACATCTGTATTTTTTAAAACAAAGTTCTTTCTTCTTAAATTACTTTGCTTAAATGTTTTCTCAAGAGTTGAAATTAAATCATGAAGTGTTACTTTTCTCTTCCTTGCAATTGGATTTCTAACTTTAACTTTATACTCTCCTGAGTGTTTTTTTCTTGATTTTTGTTCTAAAAAATCATCCATATCTTCAAGAGTATCTAATTCTGAATCAAAATCATTACTCTCTAAATCTTGAAGTGAATCAAGAGTTTGGTCAATTCCAGAAATATCATGTTCAACTAAATACTGGGCTTTTCTTTTAAGTAGAAATACTGCAATTGTAAGTAACTTACCAGAGATTGCAAAATCTAAATCTTTTAAATCTTGAACTGTTTGTAAATATGTTTTTGTAAGTTTTGAAATATCAATATCAAATGGGTCTAAATTATTTGTATAAATAATATCTTCGAGTAATTTTTTCCAATCAAATGTATTTCTATCAACTGCTACGTTGTAAATTTCATCTTGAGGTAAAATATATTGTGCTTCTTCTTGAGAAGGTTCCATATTATTATTTTTAATTTTTTATATTTAAATGTTTTTATCACTCAATAATTTTACAACTTATATTTGAAGTAAAACTTACTTTTTATCATAGAATGAATAAAAATACAACTAAATTTACTACTACTTCAAATCAAAAGTCTTCTTCTAAACAAAAAGTAATGCTTATAATTAGAGATGGATATGGGAGAAGAGATGAAAGAGATGATAATGCAGTTGTGCTTGGAAAAACTCCATATACTGATATGTTAATGGAAAAATATCCAACATGTCTACTTAGGACAAGTGGAGAAGATGTTGGACTTCCAAAAGATACAATGGGAGGAAGTGAAGTTGGGCATTTAACTATTGGAAGTGGTAGGATTGTTTGGCAAAAACTAGAATTAATTAATAGAACTATTAAAGATAGTAGTTTTTTTGAAAATAAAGCTTTTGTTGATGAAATTACATATGCAAAAGAACATGGTAAAGCAATTCATTTAATTGGACTTTTACAAGATAAAGGTGTTCATGCTCATCAAGAACATTTATTTGCATTAATTAGACTCTGTGCTATACATGAGATTGAAAAAGATAAAGTAATTGTTCATATCTTTAGTGATGGAAGAGATTCTCCTCCAAAGAGTGTACTTCAATATATCAATAAATTAGAGAGTGTAATGAATTCTTGTGGAGTTGGTGTTATTGGAAGTATTATTGGAAGGTTTTATGCAATGGATAGAGATACAAGGTGGGATAGAACTAAACTTGCATATGAATTATTAACACAAGGAGCTGGAACTCATTTTAATACTATTCAAGAAGCAATTGATTTTAATTATAGTTTAGGAAAAAATGATGAATTTATTGAAGCATGTAAAATTGGAGATTTTTGTGGAATTTATAATGGAGATATTGTAATTAATTATAATTATAGAACAGATAGAGTAAGACAACTTACAAAAGCTCTTTTAGAATCTGATTTCGATTCAAATGAAACATTTCACAGAGAATTAGTTTTAAATATTAGATATGTTGCTATGAGTAAGTATTACGAATCAATGCCTGCTAAAATTGCATTTGGTACACAAATTCCAAAAAATACACTAGGAGAAGTAATTTCTAAAAATAAACTTACTCAACTCAGAATAAGTGAAACTGAAAAATATCCTCATGTAACATTTTTTTTTAATGGACAATATGATGAAGAATTTAAAGGTGAGAGCAGAGTTTTAATTCCATCTCCAAGAGATGTGAAAACATATGATGAAAAACCTGAGATGAGTATTTATGAAATTAAAGATAATTTGCTCAAAGAAATGGAAAAAGAATATGATTTAATTGTTGTAAATTATGTTAATGGTGATATGGTAGGCCATACCGGAAAACTAAGTGCTGCAATTAAAGCCGTTGAAGCAGTTGATAATTGTGTTAAGGAAACCGTTAATAAAGCACTTGAACTTGGATATGACACCCTTATTTTTGCAGATCATGGGAATTGTGAAGAGATGGCAGGTGAACATCAAACATCTCACACATTAAATGATGTTGATTGTATATTAGTGAGCAGTAAAGAAGAATTTCAAAAAGAGAATATTGTTCTTAAATATGGAGGTCTTTGTGACATTGCACCAACTGCTTTATATTTACTTGGAGTTGAACAACCAAAAGAGATGGAAGGAGAAGTATTAATTAGAAAAAAGAAGCAATTAACTCATGAAGTAGCTAACATATTTAAGAGGAGATGAAGTAAGTTAATATTGTTATCCGTTATATCCTCCATCTTCATTAATATTACTTTGTGCTAATTCTCCTACAACTTGTTGAAATTGAGAAACAGGTACTTGAAAATTTTTAGCAACTTCAATGAGTTTTTTCTCCATTACTGCACTTGCATCTTGAGAAGAATTTAAGTATAGAGCTTGTACAAGAGGATGACTTTGAGCAATTTGTTTTAAGAAATTTAATCTTTGAGCTTCTGTGTATCCTTGTGAATCCTTTTTTTCCGTAAAAATAGACAAAATAAATTATATTTAAATATTTGTAAAATAAATTTGGATATGAATCTGAAAAATTATATGTTTAAAGTAATGTTTATAAGAAAAATAATGAAAAATTGAATTAAATTTGAAAATATTAGAAATGTTTAAATCATTTCTACTTTTTTAGCTCTTTTACTTCCACCAGCATTTGTACTTGCTTTATTACATTCAGTACATGTATATCTAAAGTCTGGTTTTTTAGTTGTTTTTTTATTATATCTCTTCCAACTATTAAGAGCACCTCTTGATCTTGCTCCACTATTTCCAGTACCTACTCCCATCCATAAACCCCTAAGCTTTAATCTAATTGATGAAAACTGAGTCATTGGGTGAGTTTTATTTTTACCTCTATTTTTTTCTACTTTAACCTTATGTAAACAATGTTTTTTACAAGAAGGACAATATCTCTTCATTTCTTTTGGAACTTTCATAACTATAAAAAACTAAGAAGCCTTTATAAATATTGCCTAATAAAACCAAAATACAACTTACTCTGACTAAATTCATAATAGTATAAGAATTTTTTAATTTTAATTTTAGAAACTTAGTTTTCATTTGCTTTATTTCTATTACAAGGTTTGCAAATTAATTTTCTACATTTAGCTTCTAATGTATCATTTCTTTCTAATCTTGTAACCTACTTAAAATCTGAACTCCTAAACCTACACTAAAAGCAGTTGCTCCTGCAGTTAATCTATATTTAAACGAAGTAAATAGTTTAAATTTATTCAATTTAAATAATATTTTTATTATCCACTATAACTGGTGAATTTAATAGAGGTTCATAATCAAAATGCCACCACTCAAATTCATTTTGATTAAAATTGAATTTTTTCATAATAGAAGATAGCAACTCTCTATTTTTCAAAATTTCTTCATCTAAGTTATTATAATTAGAATTTGCTTTTTTAGAAAAATCATCAAAATCAGTTGGCATAAGTAACAATTCTCCATTTAAATTACACAAACTTACATCTACTGAAATTCCTCTTGAGTGGTTTGAAATTTCACTTACAAAATTAGTATTTGAACAATATTTTTTTAATTCTTCTTGAACTTCTAATGGACGATATGCATCCCAAATAACCAATCTCAAACCTAATTTATTTAATTCATTTTGAACATTATTAATTGCATACGCAACTTCTTCTAACAAATAACAAGAATCATCTCTATACAGAATTTTACTAGTAAAATTATTAGTTGTTGCGTATCTAATATCAAATAAAATATTTGAATTAATTTTTCTAACATTAATTAATTTCATTTTAAATCATAATAATTTTTTTAAGAATCTCCCCGTGTGAGATTTTGTGCATTGAGCTACCTCTTCAGGTGTTCCTGTAACTACTACTTCCCCTCCTAAATCTCCTCCTTCTGGACCCATATCAATTAAATAGTCACAGCATTTGATAACATCTAAATTATGCTCAATTACAAACATTGAATTACCTTTATCAACAAGTCTATTCATCACTACAAGTAATTTTCTAATATCTTCAAAATGAAGTCCAGTTGTTGGTTCATCTAAAATATAAATAGTATGTCCTGATTTATATTTAGCAAGTTCTTTTGTAAGTTTAATTCTCTGACTCTCTCCTCCTGATAATTGTGTTGATGGTTGTCCTAGTTTAATGTATCCAAGCCCTACATCTTGAAGTGTTTGTAATTTTCTATGAATTGATGGATGATTTTCAAAAAATTCAACTGCTCTATTTACATCCATATCTAACACTTCTGCAATATTATGTCCTCTAAATAAAATATCTAATGTGTCTTGATTATACCTTTTACCTTTACATACTTCACATTCAACATATACATCAGGTAAAAAATTCATCTCAATTTTAATCATCCCATCTCCTCTACATTCCTCACATCTTCCTCCTTTAACATTAAAAGAGAATCTTCCAACATCATACCCTCTTACTTGTGACTCTTTTGTCATTGCAAAAATTTTACGAATATCATCAAACACTTTAATGTAAGTTGCTGGATTAGACCTTGGTGTTCTTCCAATTGGTGATTGATCTATTACAATAATATCTTTTACAAAATTAGGAACTTCTAGACTCTCATGAGCTCCAATTTTTCCATCAATAACATACCCAAAGTGTTTTTGAAGCCCTTTTGTTAAAGTTTGTGTAGTAAGAGTTGATTTCCCAGAACCACTCACACCAGTAATTCCACACATCACATTAAGAGGAAATTTAACTGATACATTTTTCAAATTATTTTCATTTGCACCAATTAAATGAATATATTGTTTAGTACTTTCTTCTTTTTTTGAAGATTTAGAAGAATTTTTTTTAACCATTATAATAATTTAGACGCATTAATTTAAATAAGTTTTGAATTAAAAAGGAGGAGTAAACTATATTACTGATTAAAACACGAAATATTTAAATATATTATATATCATAATTTATTATGAGCACCAATTATAATGAGATAATTGAATTTATATCTAAAAAACTTAATTCTCAAAGTTTAAATGAACAAAAAAAAATGGGTGATTGGATAGTAATATATGATATGGATTTTGATACTCCAAGAGAAGACATATTTAGTTTTAAAAAAATATCAACTCAAGTTGAGCTATATTTTAAATTTAAATTTGATAAAAATTCCATTCAATTTATTAATTTTCATAGATTAAGTAAAAAACCAAAATCGGGAAATGCAACACAAGCACTTGAAGAGTTGATTGAGAACATATTCATTCCAATTACAAAACAATTTAAATTTAGTGAATTTTACGTTCTTTTTGAAATTAAATTCTTACCTGATACAAATCCACAAGAATCAATGAGTTGGTTTGAAAAAATGGGATATATGAAAACTGAAAATATAAATCCTATAATTTATTTAAAGAAATATTTTGTATAATATTAATTTTCAATCTTAATATAAAATTGTGCAAAAATAAAAAAAATATGAACAGATATTATATATTTATAATATTTAAAATATTTCCTTATAATTATGGTACAAATAATTACTCCTAATTTAGAATATGGTAAATTTATTTCAGGATTAAAAATTAATGGTAAAGAAGCTCCTTATGGAGTTGTAAATGAAAGAGCAGTGAGAGCTGGTGCTGGAATTATGCTAGTATTAGGTTTTATTGCATTCTCCTTAGCATTTTTTCAAGGAAATTTTTTTCCAATTAAAGTATTAATCCTTTTCTTTTTACTTGATTTTGGGCTTAAAGTATTTAAAGGACCTCATTTAAGTCCAATTTCATATCTTGCAAATAAAATAGTTCAAAAACAACAACCTGATTATGTAGGAGCAGTTCAAAAACGATTTGCATGGACAATTGGTTTTACAATGGCATTTATTATGACATTTGTAGTAGTAATATTTGATATTACTGGAATTATTCCTCTAAGTTTTTGTATAATTTGTTTATTATTTATGTGGTTTGAAACATCATTTGGAATTTGTATTGGATGTAAAATGTATTGGGGACTCATATCACTTGGAGTTTTGCAAAAGCCTAAAATTGCTCCCGCATGTCCAGGAGGAGTATGTCCAATTCCAAGTAAAAAATAAAATAAGAAAAATTTTTAATTTTTAAAAGCAAAAAAATTCATTTGGTAAATTAGAATTATTCTTAAAAATAGATAGTTATATTTGAAATCTAATAAAAAATAGATTAATGTTAAATTAATTCTCCAATTTCAACATCTTCATCATCTAATTCTAGATTTTCAAAGATTTCATCAATTTCTTCATCAACTTGATTACTTGTATCAGTTGTCTCTAAATCTTCTGGAGCTGTGTCAACAGCTGGTTCTTGAGGAGCTGAACAACCTGCAAATACTAAAGCAAGTAGAACAACTACTAAGAGCATAAATTTTGTATGTAATTTCATTTTATTATTATTACTTCCAATTTTATTATATAAAACTTTTTATTTTTAAATTATAGTAAAAAGATAAATTGGATTTATCTAGTTGTAACATCTGCTTCAACTCTTACTTGCGTAGAAGAATCTTCATCGCCATCTTCAACTTCACTTTTAATTCTATTTGAACGAGATGAGTTATAATCTTGAGCCATTACAGCCTTAGCTGCTGCTCCCCAACACCAAAGAACATTGTCCCCAGTTCTACTCTGTACTCTTTGACAACTCTCTTGCACATCATCTTGAGTTGATTGTTGTGAATATACTACTTCAACTTTACCAAATGATAAACTTACACTCTCAGAAGGTCTATCATCTCCTCTTGAAGTTCTAGGATGAACTATAACTAAAACTTCTCCTTCAACTCCTTCAATTTTCAAAAATGCATCAGTTCTAGCTTCTAAATTTTGAGTATCAACTACTAAAAATCCGTCATTATCAATAACTACTTCAGCTCTTGAATCTGATTCGATGCTTCCAAATTTCAAGAACATCTCTGCACTAGATACAATGCTCTGATCACCCTCAATTTGTAAAAAATTATTTCTATCTACTAGCAATGAAACTTTTCCTGCTCCTTGGCCACTTGATGTTTGAACTTCAAATGTAGCAATTGAAACTCTTCCAGCTCCTCCTCCAGTCGAGGATTCTTGCTGAGAATTATCTCCTCTACATTCTCCTCTATATTGAATCTCAGCTCCTGCTGCTCTTGCCATACATTCATTACCAAATGTTTGTAATGGTGGCATTACTTGAGCACATGCCATACCCTCAGGACACTCAGGCATTGGTGGTTGAGCACATACAGGTGCATACTCTCTTGTACATGCTTGAGGTCTTTCTTGATTATTTTGATTATTATCTCTAATATTTTGAAGCCTGTCTTGAACTTTTTCAATTCTAGTATTTAATACATTCAACCGCTCATTTCTAACTTCTTGAACTCTTCTTTGAGCCTCTTCCAATTCTTCATCAGAATACTCTACTCTATTAGAAATATCTTGAATTATTTTAGGGGTTGCTTTATCTACTCTTGCTGTAATTCTTGCTTCAACTTTTTCTTGTCTTTGAACTAAACTTTCTTCTAATCGTTCATTTCTTTGTTGAGCTCTTTCTCTTACAACTTCTTGAATTTCTTGAACTCTTTGTTGAACTTCAATATTTTCTCTAGTTGCAATTTCTCTTACTCTTTGAACTGCTTCTTCTCTTTCTTGTTGATTTCTATCTCTGAGCATTAAAGCTAATCTTTGTCTTGCATCAGCAACAGAAACTTCACCTGCTACAACAAGTTGAACTAATTCACCAGCTTGAATATCAAGTCTTACTACTAATTCTCTAAATTGTTCAATTTGATGATCTTTTTTTTGATTTTCAATTCTAGTTCTAAATTCTTCTCTTTGATCTTCTTTTACTTCTTGAATTCTAGTTCTAATTTCTTCTTTTTCTTCATCTGAAAAACTTGCAGAAACAATAGCTCTAAATTCAGCTGTAAGTTCCATTGCATCTTGTCTATGCACTGTAAACTCTTTTGCCATTTCTTGAGCAGATTTTGAATAATCAAATTCTTCTAATTCAACTACAATAACATCTAATGAACTTACAATTTCATATAATTTATCATAATTTACATTTTCATTTCCTGAATCTCTTAATCTTTGAATAATTAATTCAGCACCTTCAATATTAGTTTCAATATTTCTCATAAGTTGCATAACTCTTACTTGAGCACCCCTTTGACTTGAAACATCTCTTATTAGTCTTGAACTTACTTCTGCTTCAATATTAACATTTGCACTAGTTGTCGTAGTTAATATTGTATCTCCATCATCATCTACATCTAGATAATTTGGAACTTCATTTGTATCTGCATGTACTGCAACAATACTCAAACTCATTAGCATAACTAATGACATTATTAAACTCGTAATTTTTTTTATCATTTGAAAAATCACCTTTTCTGGTATATATATTATGGTCGGAACACTATATAAATAATCGTGGGAATAAAGCGGAACAAGAAGGAACAATAGATAAAAATTCAAAAATTATGCAAATTTTCCATATTACTTATTAATTAACTCTTTATTTAATTCTAATACGTTAGTATTTCCACTCTCCTTTTTTATAATTATATTTTTAATTACAAGTGAATGTACATTTCTTGAAACTGAAGATTTTGGAATATTGAGTCTCTTTTCTAATACTCTTTGAGTAATTTGGTCCTCTTCACATAAAATAGATATAATTTCTCTTTGTCTAAGAGGAAGATATGAATACTCCTCTTTTAATTTTTGTTTATATAAATCATCTTTATTTTGATTATTATTGTTAATATCATCGACAACATTTTCACCATCATTAATGTTCTCTTTTTCTATATTATCAATTAAAGATTTTCCAACTAAGTGTTTAGTTAAACTATTTTTTCTCATAGCTAGTATATACATCATTAAAATTGAAAATAATATAATAATTAAAATAACAAGTATAACTAATTGTAAATCATTAAAGTAATTTTGACTTGAATCTCCTAAAATTTCATCTTGAAATGAATATTGTACTAAAAGTTCAAATTTTCTATTCTGCCCAACTCCCACTATATTTAATTTTGAATCTATTGTTTCAAATCTAATATTTGGAGTTGTTTTAATATAATTTACTGCCACATTTTCAGGTAAAATAAGTCTAAATAGATAATCTGAAAATACTTCATCAACTGAAATATTTAATAACCACATTTCACCATTTTTTGAAGTATATTTATGTGTTTGAATATCTTGAAAATCTTCATAATTTGTAATTCCATTAATTGTAACTAAACCAGTTTCACTTACTATAATTTCAACATCTGCATAATAATTTCCAAATGAACTTTGAAACAAAAAGAAAAAAGAAGAGAAAATAACTATGTAAGTTACTAATTTTTTCAAAAATAGAGCAAACATATTATTATTTTTTAATAAAATGCAGTTTTTAATACTTTTTATTCTAAATTTTAAAAGATTCTCTTCAAAAATCTTTAATTTTTACAATTATATCTTCTTGTGATGCTTGTTTTTCCATTTCTAACATATCTTTATATATCTGAGAAATTGAAGTTAATTGAACAACTTTTGTATTTGCATCTTCATCTTCTATTAAAATTTCTGGGTCAATATATCTAAATTTACCCTTAAGTTTAACTCCTTTAACATCATCTCTATGAGTATCAACTACTACAAAATCAGTTTTTAATAATTCTAAAATTGATATAACAGACTCATCTTTTGAGTCATAGAGTTTGTTTATTACATATGAATCTATTTTTGAAAAATCATCTTTTAAAATATAGTTCTTTTCAAGTGAAAGTTTAAGAATTTGTGCAAGTAAATGATATCTTAACATTCCATTTTTACCCATCCAAAAATTTTTATTACAATTACAATATTTAGTTGCAAAGAGCTCAGCATGTTCAATATTTGTAAATACTATTCTTCCTTCAATATTAATAAGTGAGTTTACCATAAGTTTAACTTCATCATTAAAACCTTGATTAATTAATTCTCTTAGAGTATAATCAATTCTATCAGCACATAAACTAGGAGCAGGTTGTTCAAGAAGAGAAAATGAATCTAAATCTGAAATATTATCAATATTAAAGTTATATTTTTTTAAAATTTGAGGAATTTCTGAATTATAAAAGTATGATAAAAATTCATTATCTTGATGATCTTGTTCTTCAGGATTTCCCAACACCCAATCAATTGCATGAGAAAATGTTGAATGTGATATATCATGAATTAAACCTGCTATTTGCTCTTCAATACTTGCCTCAAGTTTTCGAAGTAAAATTAATACACCAATTGAATGCTCATATCTTGAAAAAGTATTAGTATTATAATATCCTTGTGGAAGTCCCTGCTGAGAAATATCTTTTAGACGCTCAAGAGTAGGAGAGTTGATAATATCAATTAATACTTGTTCAGTAATTTCAACATCTCCATAAACTCTATCTGTAATAATCATATTTAAATTAAAAATTAAAGAATTTATAAATATAACTACAAATAAATTTATTAATAAATAAAAACTACTAAATAGTATAAATTGGGGCAAAATACTAAATTAACTAAAAATAATATAATTTATTCCATGCTATTTGCAGGAGGAATAGGGATTGCTGGAGTTAGTTATTTTTACCCTCAAACACCACTTAATTACCGTCATTTTTCTAATTTTGATTCAACTCAACTAACTCAAACTACTCTTATGAATAGAGATTTAAGAGAAGTTGGAGTAAGAGTTTTTCCTTCTGGAGAGTTTTCAATAACTTATATTCCTCCTATTCACAGAGATAATGTTTACATATATGATTCTCAAAATGAGAGTATTTGTAAAGCCTCTCTTTTAGATAATTATCCTCTTAAAGAATTCATTGATAATTGGGACGATAATGTAAATTTAATAGATTGCTTACCTTTAAATGATTCAAGAGAAGATACAAAAGTTAAAAGAGCAATTGAAAGAATTAGTCATAATTTAAAAGAGATAATTAATGCTCAATTCTAAATTATTTATTACTTTTTATTTCTAACTTATTACCTATTTTTTCTCCTTTAATACCACAATTCCATACGGAGCTACAACATCAAGCATTACTTCTCTATTTAATAATTCAAAATGTGAACTAGGATTATTTTTTAAAATAGAAGAGTAATTTGCAACTCCAAGCCCACTATATTCAAATAAATCTGAATTAAAAATTACTTCATAATCATTTTTTGTTTTAACTCCAACTCTGTAATGATGGTGCTTCCAAGCTGAGAAATTTAAAATAATTACAAACCTCTCCTCTTCTTGTTTTTCATTTATTCCAATACGCTCAACTACTAAAATTTTACATGTGTCATCAATATTTAAAAAACTTTTAAAATCAGTATTCTCTGGCCAAAATGCACAATTATCCATTAAATTATTAACTTCTTTTTTAAAATTAACTAGATTTTTATTTGCTTGATTAAATGTTAAATACCACTGAATTGAACTATCATGTTCAAACGTTCCACTTTGAAGTAAAAATGTTTGTAATAAGTCAAGAGTTCTACCTTCACAACAAAATGAAATAAATGCCTCCATAATTTTAATCTTTCCAAGAGCATGAATATGATTCCCTGGATTTTTAACCATCATTGCATCATATGCATACGAACCTGTTGCCCTCATTTCCATTAAACCAGCTGCTGCATCATGATTGTGAAAATCAGCAACTGTGGAATTTGATTTTCCCCACTGCATTTCATCTGCAATATCTTTAAATTTCCATAAACTTACTTCATCAATTGCTTTTGGCATATATTGAGTATGAAAATAATATGTAAGTCTAGAACTATTATACGCTGTTGCCCCTAAAGCTCTTTTATGTGAATTAAGAGGAGCTACTAACATTTTAGAATTATCTCCATAATAATAATGTGCCTCATAATGAATTAGTGCACTTAAATTATGAGCATAAATTTGTGAATTTAATTCTCGCAAAAACACTCTTCCACTCAATCTCTCATCTCCTTCTCCAGTATCACCATATCTTAAAATTCCATCTACATTATCAATTCTAAATCCATCAATCTTATAACGTTTCATAAAATGTAAGCATGAAGAATATAAAAACTCACGCACAAGAGGATTATCTAAATCAGGTCTTCTTGAACCCCAAGAAGTTTCATCTTTTAAATACACAAATGAGCCATCACTTTTCTTCCATAAATGAATACCATTTTGTTCACTATCTTGTCCAAATACTTTAAAATTTCTATCTGGAAAATGTCCAATTACAAAATCTCCAATAACTGCAATATCGTGTTTATGAAATTCATCAATCATTTGTGCAAATTCATCAGGAGTTCCCCAATTTTTTTGAATTGCATATTGAAAGGGAACTAGATACCTAAATTTCCAATTGCTTCCATCAATGCTTTGAGCAAAAGGTAAAAATTGAATTGCATTAAATCCAAGCTCTTTAATTGTCTCAATTACTCCTGATTTAGTAATAAATTTATAAAAACTTTTCTCATCTACATCTCGTCCACAAATTCCTTCTTTATTAGCATAATGAACTATGAGTCCTGGTAAATCTGTTTGCATAATTTTAGTTGGTCTATTAAAATTATTAATTAAATTATATTGTTGTTTGTAAGAACTTGGATCTTCAAAATCCCAAAACACTGTATTTCCAAAGTCTGTAAAATAATGTCCTGCAGGGTCTTGCATTAACCATTGGTATCTTCCATTATATACTAAAAATTTATACTCATCTTTATGTTTTACAATATCTTCAACTTCAATTGTTGTAAAAACACTATATTCATCTTTAGTGAGTTCAAAATCTTGCAGTTTATCTATATCTTGTTCCCAGTTATTAAAATTTCCAACTAGAAATACTTTTAAAAATCTATTTTCTAACAATAAAGAGAATTTTACTATTTTTGCTGTATTATCTTGATTTCTTGATAAAACAATAGGACCAAATCTTGAATCCCAATTTTTAATATCTTTTTGAATTTTTTGAGTTTGTAATTCTTGAAATTGATAATCATATGAAGTATTATTTTCTAGGTGCATCTATTAGTTAAGTAACTAATTCTTATTTAAATTATTGTATAAACACATAGAGAAAAAAATGTGATGAATATATTAATTTGAATTATTAAACACTTTACTATTGAGATAAATACCTGAAAATGTTGCAAACGTTGCAAATACAATTCCCCCTACAAAAAATCTTCCCCAAAACTCAGGAAGAGCAAAATATGAAACAGAACCTCCCAAAACAAACATTATAAAATAAACAAAAGAAACTGAGAGTAAATCGGCATGAGGACCATATTTTGAGTATTTATCTTTTTCTTTCATGTAACTTAGTAATTATGCGACAATTACATTTAAAAACTTTTTGGATAATTTTGTAAATTTGTATAAAAATTATGTGGGAGAAAGATTCGTGCGAGACACTACACTTCGTTACGTTCTTGCACATCGAAGATGAACTAAAGTTCTCATCCCTTTATGCATAAGAGATTTGTATAAAAATTATGTGGGAGAAGGGACTCGAACCCTCGAACCGATAGGAACCGATTTTGAGTCGGTCGCATTTGACCACTTTGCTACTCCCACAATTGTGAATATCTAAATAAAATAAAATTCTCTTTAAATATTTAATGTATTTAATTTTTAAGAAAATTCTAAATTAATAATTAGTAAAAGAATAATTATTTATTTTTTAAGAAAAAAGAACACAATTCCCGCTCCAATTCCTAATAAAATAATTAATGATACAATAAACCAAATAAGAGGATTTGTTGAAGTAACTTCTACTTCTTCAATAACAACTTCTTGAGTTAGAATTTGACTTGAATCTGTTCCCAATTGAATTTGTGTACCATCTTGTGAATTTGTTAAATCTGTAATTGAATCCCCTTCTTCAACTTCATTTACACTTCCACCAGTTGATACTTGATTTTGATTAGATGAACTACTCTCTTGATTTAAACTATCCTCTTGCACATTTGATTCACTTTGAGATGTTTGTACTTCTTCTCTTGTATATTCTTGAATAAATATTTGAGCTTGAGCACTTGTAAATCCTGTATATCTTACAATAATATCATTTACTCCATCTCCATCAATATCTACTAATACATCTTGATTTAATGGTAAAGTAACTTCTTGAGGAGTACTTCTAATAGTTACTCTAGCTGAAGCTGAATTAAATTGATCTACTGTTAAAGTGTGAGTACTAGTTTGATTATTTGAACTTTGTCTTGCACTAAATTGAATTCTATCATTAACTCTTAAATTTTGACTTCTACCTGATTGAACTTGAGCATTTGTAAACGTATATGTTTGTGCTTGAGTAGTAGTTGGAGTTGAACCTGATGAACTTGATGACGAACTTGATGAAGCAGTAGTTGTTGTAAAGGAATTATTATATGAAGTACAAAAACTTCCTTCATTACAAATTGTTAAATTATAAGTATAAGCAGTTCCAGCAGTTAAACCTGTAAATACAAGTGATTGTTGTGAGTTATTAAATAAAGTACTATTGCTCACTTCATCTCCATTAAGAGTTAAAGTATAATTAACAACTTGATTAGGAGTCCAAGTAAGAGTTGCTTGAGTTTGTGCAATCCCACTAATAACTGGAGTTTGAGTAAACCCAGGATTTGTAATATCTATATTAATTAAATCTTGAAATTGTAAAAAAGGATACCCTGAATTTTCACCTTCATTATGTCCCCAAACTGAAGTAAAGTTCCATCCAACATTTGAAAATGTGAATGGGTTTGTCATATTAGCAGTAGGAAGACCAACAGCACCACTTCCTCCAGCACTTGTTGATTGATTTGAAGTTTGATTATCCCAAAATGAATTTGAAACTGAAGAACCTGTAAGAACAAATCCTACTAATCCTCCAACACTACCTGCTGTAGAATTAATAAATCCTTTTGCATAAGAATTTGAAATTGAAGAACCTGAAAAATAACCAACTAAACCTCCAACATCATTAGTTCC
>JAIUMM010000026.1 GCA_022565615.1 Nanobdellota archaeon
ATCTGTACCTCTTTCTTGTGTAAACTCAAATCTAAAAGCTTCTGATTGACTACCTAATAATTTTCTAAGTTGATCTAAATTCATTGCTATTTGAAAATCCATTTACTATATTAGTATCTCCAAGTTTATATAATTATCTCTCTTTAGTGACGAACTTATAATCTCACTACCCCATATCCTATAATTCTCCACTTCTTTGGTTCAACTTGTCTAAATATTACGACCCTATCTCCTCCAAATGCCATAATTGGTTTTTTTAAATTAACTGTTGCTTGTGTACTTCCTTTTGTAGCACTTACACTTCCAATAGTTGTTGAGGAATTAATAATAAGCATCAATGGTTCTGATTGATAGAGTGGTTTTACATCAAATGTTTTAGTAGATGTAATTACTTTTTCAAATAAATGAGGTTCAAAAGTTAATTGATATAAAGGATCTGGAAGAGTTCCTGGAAGCCCTGCCACTTGTCCTACTAATTTATCACTTTGTGTAATAATTGGGTCTAATTGAGTCATAATTGCTATACTTCCTCCAGGATATGCAGCGTCTAAATTTTCTTTATCAGATTTAATTCCAGTAATTTTAGCTTTAATTGGGGTTGCTTGCATCTTTTGATTTACAATTTTAAAAATTCCTGGTTTTATTTCAATTTCATCTCCTTGTTTTAAACTTCCTTGACGAATTGCTCCTCCTAAAATTCCTCCTTTTAAATCTGAATAATCTTGTCCAGGTTTATTAATATCAAAACTTCTTACAATAAACATTTGAGCATTATGAGTATTATTATGAATTGGGTCTTCAAATTCTTCTACAATAGTTTTAAGCAGAGCAGATAAATTTGCACCATATTCAGCACTTAGAGGAATAATTGGAGCATCTTTGTAAATTGAAGATTCAATTAAAAATTTTTTAATTTGATTATAGTTATGTAGAGCTTCTTCACGAGTCACTAAATCTATTTTATTTTGAATTACTATAATTTTTTTAATCCCTGCAATTTCAAGTGTTTTTATATGCTCAAGAGTTTGTGCTTGAGGACATTCTTCATTTGCTGCAACCAAAAGTAGAGCATAATCCATAATTGCTGAACCTGAAATCATTGTAGCCATAAAACTTTCGTGTCCAGGTGCATCTACAATTGATATTTGTTTTAAAGAATTGGAAGTCTTTTTAGTTTGAAATTTATTAGTTTCTTGATTTTTATAAATTGTAAAATTAGTATATCCAAGTTTAATTGTAATTCCTTTTTTCACTTCTTCTGAGTGTGTATCTGTCCATTTTCCTGAGAGTAACTTTGTAAGTGTAGTTTTACCATGATCTACATGACCTACAATTCCTAAATTAAAAGAAGGTTGTTTAGTATCCATTAATAAAAATAAGAGTATTCTCTTTAAAAAGTTAGTGATTGAGTAATATATTTTCTAATTTAAACCCTAACTAATTATAATTAAGTTTAGAATTATTGATACTTATTAAAAAAACTATTTTAAAATTAATAAAAATAAAGTTTATTGTGATAACACAATTTCTTTTAAAATTTTTTCTTTTAAAGCTGAATGTGACATATAACCACCATATGCTCTTGAAACTCTTTTTTGAGAAACATTTAAATTTTTAAATTTTCTTTGAGTTTTTCTAGGGATTCCTCTAAGAGGTTTTTTACTCACTGCACATTTTGCAATGGATCTTTGCTTTTGTCTGTAGTGCATTCTAGTTTCACCTGATGGAACTTTAACTTGCACTCTTCTTAGACTTCTACTTTTGTGTATTCCACTAACCATAATAACAAAAAGCACGATATATTTTATAAAACTTATGTTAAATTAAGAAAAAAATACTGATAAATTAAGATTATTTGCAATTTAAACTTAACTTATAAATTATTAGAGATAGTTTAAATTAATTCTTTTTCTTCTCCTTTATCATTTATTTCATATACATGAATACAATTTACAGGACAACTCTCAGCTGCGTCCATGTTATCTTCAAAATCTTCAACTAAAGGATTTTGATTTGAACCTAAAAGTTCTTCTTCTCCATTTCCTGATTTAATATGGTTATATAAAGAAGACTTTCCATCATCTTCCATAAACCAATGTTTTGGACAAACTGAAGCACAAGCAGAACAACCAATACAAATGTCTCTGTCATGAACAATTTTATATTTTTTAGACATATATGTCCAAATAACCTTCAATTTAAAAAATATTTGCTTAATTTTTAAATTAATTTACTCTAAAATTAGAAAAAATAGTAGAAAATACATTTAAACTTGAAATTTATTAGAAAAAATTAAAGAAGAGTTATATATCATTTGAAAATAGTTACAAAATAATAAATAATTTTTCAGATAAAAATTAAATACGAATGGATGTGTTTAAAAAAAGTAATAAAAAAGGTTCACAAGGTATCGGGACACTAATCATCTTTATCGCATTAATATTAGTATCAGCAGTAGCAGCTGGAGTAATTATCCAAACTGGAAATGAATTACAATCTAAATCGCTAGCAATTAGTTCACAAACACAAGCAAAATTAGTAACGTTTGTAACTGTAGATTCCCTTCATGCGTATGACACAAGTAATGGTGGAATTACTGGAGGAGTAGATAACATTTCAGCAAATATTAGAGTTGGAACTCAAATTGAAGACATTAAACTTGAAGATTTAACTGTTCAAATGTTTACTCAACATGGAAGTCAAACATTAGTATATAGTGGAGATAGTAATTTCTCAGAAACTGAATTTGGAGTTAGATATTTAACTAATGGAGGAAATCCTGCTTTACAAGGATATTTAACTGGAAGAGATGTTGTTATACTAGAATTTACTTCAATGTATAACTTGACTGAAAGAGACCAAGGTTCAATTAGATTTACGCCAAGAGACGGATTAGCATTAGGAGTTGAGTTTTACTTACCTGGAGCGATGACAGGAAGAGTTACTAGACTATATCCATAAATTTAAATCTAATTTTTTTATAATTCCAAACAAATTTATAACATTAACTTTTATTATTTTGATAAAAAACTTTAGATTAAATTTGAAAATCTCTTAAATATCATCTCTAAGAAATCTTAATTATTTAGATATAAGAAGAGAAATTTTGAAAATTTTAATCAAAATTTATTTATATGATAACAAATATTAAAATAAAAATGAACTAAAATTTAAATAAATAAATAAATAATTTTTAATAAGAAACTATTAATTTAAATTAAATCCTTCTAATAAATCTAGAATTGTTGCTTTTTTATCCTCAACTTTAATAACTCCACTTGCAACTAAAATTCCGCATGCTCCTAATTCTACTGCTTTTGAAACATCCTCTTTTGATTTAATTCCAGCACCAACTAATAATTCCAACTGAGAGTTTTGTATAATTGTAACTGCATCTTTAATTATATTTGGATTTGCTGATGTAACTGAGATATTTCCCCCTATTAATTCTGGTGGTTCAAGTGCTACGAGTCCTACAATATTGTGTGATTTTAATTTTTCTAATCTTTGATTATCTCTTACACAAATACACGTTGTCAAATGTAATTCTTGTGCATGAATTGTTGTATCAATTGTGTCTTCTAATGATAAGTAATGCTCACTGTGAGATATTAATGAACCTAATGCTCCTAGTCTAATTGATGCAACAGCTGGGAAATGCCCCGTTCCTGAACCAAATGCAATTGGTGAGATATGTTGTGCAAATACTTGAATGAGTCCTTCACTATATGTTACAGCATCTTTTAAATCGTATGAATTAACACATACTACTAACTCAACTCCTAATTCTTGAGCTCTAGTTGAACATTCTTTTAGAATTTTAATAAACTCTTCTAAATTTTCATCAAATACTTCTTCATATGCTTTTAAATTTATTATACAATATTTTCTCATATAATTTTACTTAAAAAATATATTTTTTAAATAATTGTAGTATTTTAAAAATAAAAAATTATACTAAAGTATAAAAATATTAAATTATTTTAATTACTATGGAATTATTATCATATGGAGCAGAAGCTCAAATTGAAATTTTAAATGAAAATACTCTTAAAAAAATTAGAACTATTCAAGAGTATAGGCATCCCCAATTAGATAAGAGAATTAGAAAAAAAAGAACTAAAAGAGAATTTAAAGTTTTACAAAAATTATTTCTTGAAAAATTACATGTTCCAAAAGTTGACAATTTAAATTTAGAAGAGTGTAGTTTTGAAATGCAGTATATACAAGGTAAATGTATTGTGGAAAATATGAATACTAATTATTTATCAAAAGCTATGATTCAAATAGCCAAAATACACAAATTAGGTATTGTTCATTGTGATTTAACTCCTCTTAATATGTTAATCAAAGATGATGAAATTTATTTAATAGATTTTGGTTTAAGTGAATATTCAAAAGATAGAGAGGAGAGAGCTGTTGATTTAAATGTATTTTTCATATTTTTAAAAAATGATTACTCTGAGTTATATGAAAATAAAGAGGAATTACTTAACATTTATAGAGAAGAATTTAATGATGATGTAATAGTTGATGAAATCTTTACACGTTTAGAAGAAGTAGAGAAGAGAGGAAGAAATAAGAATAAATAATTTTGTAGAGATGTATATTAAATTTCATCAAAACAATGAGCTAATTGAGTAATTTTCCAATTACAATTCCAACCTACTTTATTACAATAATTATCACCAATTTGTAAATCTAAAAATACTCTATCATTACTTGGTTCAACAAAGATTAAACCTAAATCAGTTGTGTTAAATACTACAAATGAATGACCCGATCTCATCAGTTCATTATTATCTACAATAAAATTAATTACTCCTTGACAACTAAATAGTCCCTTATCTAAAGAATTTCTAACTAATCTACTTGAATAATGAATACATACAAAATCTTCAGCCCTTTGTATTTTATCAGTCGTATCTTCTCTTAAAAAATTTAAAACTTGGCTTGAACTTATACTTTTTGAAACTGAGTTATTAAATTTAGATAATTCTGAATAAGTAATATTTAATTCTTTTTCTAATGCAATTAATTTTGATTCAAATTCACATTTTAATTTCTCATAATTGATAAGTTGACTTTCTAATTGACTCTCAAGTTGATTTGATAAGTTTGAAATATAAGTAATTTGATTTTCTAAAATTTCTATTTTACTTTGATAGTATGTAAGTTCTTTTTTTAGTTTAACATTTTCATCCCATAAATTAGAGTTATTATCCAATTGTAAAGCCATAATTACAATTGTAATTGAAAATATAATTAAAAGTAAAATTTTAGAACTATGTTTATGAAAACTCATATTATATATAATGCTTCTAGATTAAAAAACCTATGCGTTATGTTTTTGAAATTAAAATTAGTTGAAAATTTTAAATTAAATGTTCCTAAGAATAATTTACTATGAAGTATAAACTTAAACTTATAATTAATTAATTTTTATTTAATATATGGATAATTCGAAAATTGTTGTTTCAAAAAAAGAACTTAAATCTCTAGTTAAAGAATTAATAAGAGAAGAATTTAACAATAATAATGAATTTCTAAATTTTAGAGGTTTTGAAAAACTTTCTTCTAAAGGAGAAGAAGAAATTAATAATATCATTAAATTTGAAAAATCAGAAAAATTTAAATTATAATACATTATTATTATTTCTTTTTATATACTTTTTTTCTTAAATTTAAACTTACAAAATAAACCTTGTCCAAATCAAACTTATAAATTAACCTAAATTTGCCAATTCTTAATTTGTATAAAGTTTTTAAATCTCCCTTTAATGGAATTCCAATTGATGGATCTATAAGAAGTTGTTTAATTTTTATTTTTACTCTCTCTTTAATTTCTTTTTCAAGGATATTTAAATTTTTAAGAAATACATTTGAAAAATCAGCTTTTCTTGGCATGTTTCATTATAAATTATCAATTTCGTCAAATGAGTAAGTCTTTGGATTAGTCTTTAACTCTTTGAGTCCTTCTTGAATTTCTAGAATTGCTTCACTATCATTTAATAATTCAATTGTAGATAAAGTAGAATCTAAATTTTCTTTATCTTTAATAAACTCCTCATAAAGTTCTGAAGAAATTTCGGCTTTTACCATAAATACTAATGTATCTCTACATTTAAATACTTTTTGAACTTGGGATTAGTTAAGAAATCTTAAATTAAATTAGAAATAATGTGAGATTTGTATAATAAATTATTATTTATTTTTCTTATTTTTTCTAAAAAAGATTTAGAAATTATAATTGAATACATTTTATAATTCATTAAGTGTAATATATTCTCCTTTTTGAATTTCTCTAGGAGATTGTTGAAGATTATTCATTGTTTGAGAATCACTTAAAATTTCAGAGTTAAGACTAAAATTTATAAATTTCTAAGGAATATGTGTATTATGAAAGATGAAGTATTAATTTCAAGAGAAGAATATAATAACTATCTTAGACTAAAAAAGATTGAAGAAGATGCTAAATCTCAAGTTTATAATTCAATTAAAGATTTAAAAGAAGGTAAAGTATATGAAATTTAATTTGTTAATTTTATTAATTCAACTAAATTAAGAAAAATTTCATTAATTATATAATTCTGATTTTTTTTGTTACTACAAGCAATAAAAATTATTTTTTTACTTTTAGAATTAACTATGAAATATGCTCTTTTGCCTTTACTTTTAAATTCTCGTACAAATGGAACTCGTAATTGGTCGCCTAAATAAGAATTTTGCTTTAATTTTTCTTTAAATAAATTGAATTTTTCAATTTCAATTTTATTAAATAATTGTTTAAGCTCTTTAATAAATGACTGAGTTACTAAAACTTTAAACATATGAAAATTTTTATTTATAAATTTAAATATTTTTTAAACTTGAGATTAGTTAAGAAATCTTGAGTTAAATATTACTTACATTAGTTATAACTAGATTTAGATATTATGTTAATTAATTAGAAGTAATGTGAATTTTAATTATCAGAATCATTATTTTTGTTAAATTCTTTTTTTAATTTTTTAATTGTTTTTGAAAATTTAACTTTATAAAACATTTTATTGAATATTTAGTCTTTTTTTAACATCAGCCCAATCTGAAAACTCTTCTTCTCTTGAAATTTTCCAAAGTCTTTCAATTTTTTCTTTTTTAGTTTCTTTTTTTTGAGTCATATTATAACTATATTTCCCATATTTAAATACTTTTTGAACTTGAGATTAGTTAAGAAATCTTTAAATTAAATTAGAAATGTTCTAAATTTAAATATTTTTTTCCATACTTTTTAAATAATTAAAGTAGAATACAAAATTGATTGGATAAAATATAATAAGTCGAATAATAGTAATCTAAATTCTAGAAATAATTTGAAAATTATAGTAAATAATTGTTAATTATAAAATAAATAAGTTATAATTAATTATAACTTATTTATTGGAAGTTTGCACTTCCTTGGTTTAATTCTCTCACAGCAGCTGTTGTATCAGCAGCGGAGTATCCATAAACTACAATGGAGTTTGCACTCTCAAAGTATCTGTGTACAAATTCACCAGGGTTTACACCAGCTTGGTCAATTGTATACTCACTAATTCCTAAGTAAGCTCTAGCAGCAGCGTTTACAGCAGGTCCACCAACAACAATGTGGTTTCCAGCGTTAACATCTGCTTCTAAATCTGTTACAGGAGCTGAAACATTAACAGTTACACTCTCTCCAGCTTGAGTTGTTCTTCCAATAATAGTTGCACCATCAGCTTCTAATTCTGAAACTCTTGCATCTGCTTGAGCAGCTGAAACAGTCTCTTCTCTTAGAGCTCCCATAGTACCAGTTGTTAAAACTACATTAGCTTCTAACTGTCTATTTGGTTTCATAATAACAACTTCATCTCTTCTATCATTATCATATTGTACAATAGTACCAAATGCATCTACTCTTTGGAATACATCCCTATTATTATCAGAAAGATAAGCTCTAGCTCCTGAAGGAATAGGTACAATGTTTGCACCAGCACCACCAGTGTTTAATCTAATTTCAATATTATCATCAGATGTATCCCAACCTAAATCAAATACAAAAGTTCCAACATCAGCATCTTGGTCAAGTCTTAAATCTCCAAAGTCATAAGTAAATTCAATAGTTGAACCTGCACCTACTAAATCACTTGTCATAACATTTGAAATATCAAGTAAACCTTCTCTTTCTAATGATAAAACACCATCAGCTTCAGTGAATGCAATTCTTGTAATTACAGTCTCTTCACCAGCTCCACCAAATCTATTTGCAATAAATGTTTGAACTTCTGGTAATCTACCTGTAACTGAACCACTAGTAGTACCTGCAGCTTCTACATATCTTTGATTTGAAGCTCCTCTATTAGATTGATCAAGAATTGTATATTCATCATCACTAATACTTGCAGAATCTCTTGTAAATCCTGTAATTGTGTATAAATATTGTAAATCTTCATCTCTTTGAGCTAAGAATTGTAATCCTAAATCTGCAGCATCTGCTTTAATACCTAAAACAGTTTCTTCATCAGCTAAAGGTCCATCAAGAGCAAATAATCTCTCAACATCTCTTCCATCTCCAACAAATACAACTAAACCTGTAGCATCTTCAACTTCAAAAATTCTATCTAATACATCTCCACCTGTAGTAATTTGAACTAATTCTCCTCCTGCTACAAAGTTTACACTTTCAGTAAACATTGGAACATCTCTTGAATTACCAATTAATCTTAAAGCAGCGTTAGTAGTTGAAGCAGTTACATCATATTCTTCTGCAAATGCAATATCTCTATTGAATCTTGTTCCATCAACTAATACAGTATCAACTGATAAAGTATCTCTTCCTGCAACTAATCTAGTTTCAGTATATTCTACATCATTTGTTCCTTCAAACATAATTCCAAATGCGTTAAATAACTTATCTTCGTATGATTCTCCAGCTCTTAGGATAACTCCATTAGTTCCTCTCCATTGGTATGTGAAAGTCATACTATTAACAGTATCAACTCCAACTCCAAATTCTGTACTAACAAAATAATCAGGAATTTCTCTTGAGATTCTCTCATCATTTAATTCTACTTCTGAGTTATGAGAAATAATAATTTCATCTCCACCAACTACAATTTCAGCAAATCCTACGATATCTCTACCAGTAGCACCAACTAAGTTTGTAACTACAATGTTAACTCCACCAACATTATCACTTGCAAATTCATTAATAGTTCTAACTTGTCCATTAACTTCAAGTAATACTCTATTTGAGTTAGTATCAACATTATTTACTCTAATATTATAAGTAGTTCCATCAACAGTTACTGAAGTTGTACCACCTTCTCCTAAAGCTACTTTGTTTGAACCACCAAGTAATTTCATACTAGGAGCTCCACCATTCCAATCTGCTTCTGCAATTGTGTATGTATTTCCTAAAATTGTAATTTCTTCTCCTTGTAAAACATCAGTATCAAAATTAGCTTCTGAAATTGCTGTTTTAAATTCTAAAGTATAACTCATTAAATCTTCATTTCTTGGTAAGTAGATTTTTTGTGACATTGAACTCTCTAATCTATCTCTAAATGAGTGCTCAAATGAACCTTCAAGAATATCAATAGTTTGAGTATAATCTCTATTTCTATTTCCAACTCTTAGAGTTCCATCTCTTAGAACATTTAAATCTCTATCATCAAATACAGTTGATTTAACATCTCCTAAATTTGAACCTAATTTAACTACAGTTCCAGCATCTCTTACTGGTACATTTTGACCACTTGATCCTGATTCTCTGTAAGTAATAGTAACCATGTCACTACCATCAGACATTGAATTTAATTCATCTACAATTGTTTGAGCTGCAGTCATATCTGACGCTGCTGCGTTTGAACCAACCACTACTTGAGCGTTTAATTCTCCATTTTGAACAAAGTTCATTGGGTAGTTAGGGGCTGCAAAAGCACCTGAACTAGCTAAAGCTGCTGCACTAGCAACTGCTACGATTTTTTTTGTCGCTTTTCTAAATTTCATTTTTTTACCTATATTAAGTAACGCAAATTAGTGTAAGTAACTAACATTTAACCATACTTATCTCATACATAAAAATATTATGTACTACTGACAAGGTATAATTTAATCTGCTATCAACTCCAAAATTTCAATATGAATCATTGGCATTCAAACAGTAACCCTTACACTTTAGGGTTAATACAGATAAAAACTTCAACCTTTATAAAGCTTCTGTAAAAAACACCAAAATCTTTTTAAACAAATACACATGAAATCATTTAGGAGCAGTGATGGTCTAAGGGCTATGACACCAGCTTGCCAAGCTGGTTATCCGGGTTCGAATCCCGGTCATTGCACTTATAACTTTTAAACTAATTACTTTGCGTAATATCATCGTATTATGCGGTTTTAGCTCAGCCTGGTTAGAGCGCAGGTCTTATAAGTAGAACGCCTCAGTTTTACTTCTTCGATGTCCTGAATTCAAGCTTTTTACTAAGAAAGCCTGAGGTCCCGAGTTCAAATCTCGGATACCGCACTATTTTAATTCTAAAACTAGATTCTTGATATTTGAAGAAGTAGACACGAGACACTTTGTTAAAATTGAAATTTTAAATCGTTCTTGTGCTTTGCTCCAAAGCAAAGTTTTAAATCTTACAAAATCTAATATTTTGAGATACTAAAAATCTATAATTTTTTCACAACTTAAAAACACTGAACTATTTTTTTACTTTATAGGCATCATCTCTATGTACTACATCAACAAAAAGAATAAAATTTTTAGATTTGTATACCTTGAAGAGTAAAATATAACTTCCTGTCAAATGAATTCTTTTAAACTCATTCATTGGAGAAACTAAGTTTTTATATGTATCAATTGAATTAACATCTTGATTAATTATTTCCTCAACTTTTTTAAAAATATTTTTAGCTAAATCTTTATCTTTTTTAGAAAATTTTTGTAATTTTTTCTTTAAAATATCATCATAAGAAAAATCAAACATTTCACTACTCAACTCCCAAATCTTTTTTTAGTTCTTCAACACTCTTAGAAGTATAATCATTATTTTTTTCAAAAGCTACCACTCGTGAATCCAATTCTTTTAAATAATTCTCACTAGTATCATAATCCTCCTTTAATTCTAACTCTTTTTGAGATTTAAGTTCTTTAATTTCTAACTTTATCTCTTTTAATTCTTTCATAACATCATTTAAAGTAATAATCTCACTCATATTTAAAATATAATTTCAAAATTTATAAACTTAACTCCTCTTATGAATTGAAAAATAATTCCAATGTTTAAAACTTAATTCTTACAATATCTCCTTCTTCAATACTCTTAAAAGTCCCAGGAACACTCTCAATTACATACCTACATTTATCCTTTGGAATATATGAAGTTTTAAAAGGCCTAAGAACAACTTTGTCTACAACTTTAAAATTAGAATTAATACATACAATCTCATAGGACATAAAACAAAACCACATCGTAATAGCAGCCCCATATTGAACATCTTTTCTTGGAAATACTAAGCACATTCCTCTTTGTACTTTTTTTTTTGAAGCAAACATCAAACCATATGCAAGAGAAAGTCCTGAGCGTGCAACTCTCATATTTTCAAGAACAACTCTATTATCTTTATCAATCAACTCAGCCATAATATCAATTATCAAATCAACTTACTTTAAAAAACTACTTAAAATTCCAAATTTCAATAGTTCTCTCTTCAATATAATTTGCAAGTTCTTCAATACTTTGAAACTCACATTTTGCTACTTTTAATATAAACTCTTCAATTTCATCGTAATTTAAATTAAAAACTAAATCATTATCCTCTAATACACTTTGAGCTACAACTAAACCTGTTCTTTTATTTCCATCAACAAAAGGATGATCTTGTGTAATACCTCTAAGTAAAATTGCAACATCTTCAAAAATAGTAGTATTATGAGAATAATGCTGAACTCTATCAATAGCAAATTCAAGTGAAGAAGGATTTAAAACACCTGAATCCCCTCCAAATTCCACAATTATTTTATCATGAAGTTTCACAATTTTTTCAAAAGTAATATTAAAAACTTTCATATTCTACAATAAAACACTTATAAATTTGCTAACCTCTTCATTAATTCAGGATTTTTCTTTGCATATTCAACACCTCTTGCGTAAATTGCATCCCCATCAATTCTATAATTTTTTTTTCTATATTCTATAAAATCACTTTTCATAATAACTCATGTTTATACTACTATATAAATCTATTTGAAGAATCAACTTACTTTAAAAAACTACTTAAAATATATAAACACAAAACTATACTTGAAATATATATCAAAATATTAAAATGGAATTACTTCAAACACTCTACAACTTAAGACCTTTAATCCTCTTCTCAATTGAAATTACTCTGTGCTACTTCATATTAAAATCAAACTCTAGAATTAAAATTCCTGCATTCTTCTTAGTTCTCTTCTTAGCACTCTATCAATTAGGAGAAGTATTAATAATATTCACCCCTTCAACATTTGCAAACCTCTTTGCCTTCACTGCCACATCACTTATTCCAATAACAGCACTACTTCTCCTTGAAAAAGTGAAATATAACTCAATTAGATTCACTCCCATATTATACTTCATACCGTTCTCATACATACTATATACAATATTTACACCAGAAGTATTTGTGCCATTATCTATTGATTATTGTTTTGTCAAATATGGTAATTTAATAGCAACAAATACAGTATTTTTCACATGGTCAATGTATTATTACATCCCATTTCTCTTTTTAGGATTATTACTTTCAATTGTTGGAACTATTTATGAAACAAATACAAAAAATAAAAAACTCTTTTTTCTAATGTCAATAAGTTACATTTTAACTGTTCCTTCATCATTTCTAGTAGCAGCATTACTTAATCACTCCTCTTTGTATATCGTTTCAACTATGTGCTCACTTGCAATATTTACAGCAATATTTACATATTTAATGGTTAAACAATCAAATCTTGATACTAAAGAAGAAAAAGAAAAGAAAGAAGAAAAAAACAAAAAGAAAATAAATAAGGAAATAAATAAAATAGTAAATGAGTAATTAAATAAATGAATAAAATATTCACACCTAGATTTATAAAATTTACACTAATTTAGTATATTATAATGTTACACATCATAGGAATTGGAACAAAAAAAGAACATATCACACAAGAGATGATTGAAGTAATTCAACAAAGTAAACACGTATATATAGAGCACTATACTAATTTTTATCAACACTCTTTTGAAGAACTAGAAGAATATCTCAGTACCACTATTACACCCTGTGTAAGAGAAGATATTGAAAGTAGAGTTGAAGAACTCATTTTAAAACCTGCAAAAGATGAACATATTACACTTCTAATTATTGGAGATATTCTAGTTGCAACAACTCATACAGATTTACTCTTAAGAGCAAAAGAGATGAACGTACAGACAAAGTTATATCACAATATATCAATAGCTAATTTAATTACAAAAACAGGACTGCAGTGGTATAAATTTGGTAAAGTAACTTCAATTCCATTTTTTAATGAAAAATTCATGCCAAGAACCCCATATTTACAATTATATGATAATATGACAATAGGAGCACACTCATTATTTTTACTTGATTTAAACCCCAGCAATGACATAGCATACAAAGGACATGACAAATACTTACCAGCTCATAGAGCTCTGCAATTTTTACTTGACATCTCACAAATTATGCTTGATAATGAAGAAATAGAAGAAAAAGAGGCAAACATTATAGATGAACAAACTCCAGCACTTATCTGTTCAAGACTTGGAATGGACGATGAACAAATTTGGTATGCAACTATTGAAAAACTCATTGAAAAAGATTCAAAAAAAACCTTAAAAGAACCCTTATGCATTATTATCCCCTCAGAAATGCACGAATTGGAGGAGGAGTATATTAAATTATTTCAAATTTAAGAGAGTTCAATAAATTGTAAATTATTTAATACTAACAAAATTAAACGCCTAAAAATAATTATTAATTTTTAACAAATTACATCTAAAAATGCATAAGAAGAAATTGAATGATTATTTTGGCTTACTGCAAATAAACAGTTATCAGAAAATTGCAATCCTGAAACTCCCTCTAAAGAGTTTTCATTTTCAATCTCCATAATTAAACTTAATTCTGAAGGTGAAGGTGCATGTATTATTTTTATTTTTGAATCCAAAAATCCAGCAACAGCAATATAATCATCCTTAATTGAAATTCCTTCATGTTCTTCACCACCTATATATAACGAATTCAATAGAACAATATTTGAAGGATTACTAATGTCAAAAGTATTCAATCTTTGAATTGAACTAACATAAGCAATATCTTCAATTATTTCTAAACCAAATGATTTTTTAAATAATTGAGAATCTAAAACAATATCTAAAACTTGAGGATTATTTACATCAGATACATCAATTGACATTAAACCTCCATCTACATTATTTACATCAATAGTTTGAAAAATAGTGTCTCCAACTTTTACAATATGCCAGTACCTATGAGAATCATTTAATTCAATAGAATTTATAATTTGAAGATTTGAAATATCAGATTTATCAATAATTGTAAATCTAGGATTAATTCCATTATCAATAATATTCCTCAATGTTACATATATATAGTTTGAATCAATTTCTAAATGATATGCTTCCCTTAAAAGAGTTGAATTAGAAATACTATTTATTATTTCAATAGAATTAGGATTTGAAACATTTATAAGAGTTATAGAATTTGAAACTCTTGATGCTATATATACAACTTCATCTTGAATCCTTAAATCATGAGCTCCATTTAATAAAGTTGAATTAGATAGTGAACTAATTAATTGAATATTATTTGGATTTGAGATATTAAATAAAGAAAGAGATCTAGATCCTGGAGACACAACATATGCAATATCCCCTACTATCTTTAAATCATTTACACCCCTAATTATTGATTCATTATACAAAAAATCAATTTCTCTAAGAATCTGATTTGATGGAATTTGAAGATTTCTCTCTTCTGTCATTACTTTAAAACCATCTTCATTTACTCCAAACCCTTGATAAGTAGCAGGTCTTAAAAGTAAATTTGTGAATTCATTAAAATATTTATGCTGAGATGAATTGTATAATGCTCTAATTTCAGAAGAGGATAAAGCACGATTAAAAATCAATACTTCATCAATAGAACCATTAAAAAATTGATTGTCTTGACTATGTCCACCTATTTTAAAAGAATCAAATATTTCAATATTGAAACTACTAACATTTCTGGAGTCTTGTAAAACACCATCAACATACAATCTAATTTGATTATTTAGTCTATCATAGACTCCAACTAAATGATACCATCTTTCTTGATCTATATCGTTTAATCTTACATCTCTTCCTGATAAGGAACCACCAATATCAGTACCTCCTAAGACAAATCTAACAGTATTCCCACCATTTGATAATTTAAATCCATTATACTGAGTACTTCCACCATTTATATCAGCATTTACAAATGTAGATGGATGTGAAGTTGAACCTCCTAAATGATACACCCAATTTGACATTGTAAAACCTTCATTTGACATAAAATTAATATCACCAAATATAGTAATTTCATTTTGTTGAGTTCTATCAAACTCCATTGCTCCTCCAAATTTTCCTTGAGATGTAGGAGTTGCTCCAACAATTCTTCCATGATTATTATTTCCACTCTCATCTCTTGTTAAATCAGCTTCTCTCCAAAAAATTCCTTGAGTACCATTTGATAAATCAACTGTTGCTAAATCTTTATCAGGCCTACTTCTTAAATCATGTCCATGTGGATAATAAGAAGTTGCATGAATCCTCCCAGCTGTTGTAAATTGATCAGCCCCAATCCACCAACCTCCTAATCTCCACCATTGAATTAAAGGTTCATTATATTCTAAAGCATATCCTGATGTTTTTTTAACTCTCAAATTTGGATCCATCGTAATATTGATACAAGTATTATCTCCCGATCCCGTACATAAAGAAGATAGAGTTAAATTTTTTTTTAACGTGAAGAAATTTAAAGCACTATTTTCACCCCCATCCCAATTATCATAAATTAACCAATTATTAAACTCCAAATCCCTAACTAAAATTTCAGGGTTATAATTTATAGTACTAGGTGGCATCTTACCTTTTTGAGCAAGAGTTAAGTCAAGAGAAGTTACATAATTATCATTTACTATTAATTCTCCTGCATCTCCTGTTACAACTGAAATTAATGTCCATCCTCCTCCATCAGTTTGCATATCACAGTACACTTGAAAGGGTGAATCTTCATCTACTTGAATCCAATACACTCCTGAACTAGAAAAAGGATTATTTTGTAAAATTTGTTTACAACTAAATCCTGCATCACTCTCACTAGCACCCAATCCTCCAATATTTGAATTTATATCTTCAAATCTCCACCACCCCACAAGAGAATTTTCAAAATTTACAAACGAATAATAATCATTTGCAATATTATCATCTAAGCCAATAGATACATCTCTATTTGTAAGTGTTAATTGATGATTATTACCAGGAGTTTGAGATGAATAAAATAGAGGATTTAAAAAACTAAAACCTCTTGTTGGAGTTGAGAACAATCTTCCTTCTTCATTAACTGCAAATCCTTGATATTGAGTATTTTTTGGAGCAATTTTTGAAAATTCATTAGAATATTTAGAAGATGAAGAATTAAATAAAGTTTGAACTTCAGTAGAAGACAAACTCCTATTAAAAACTAATACCTCATCAATAGAACCCTCAAAAAATCTTTCAGGTAAACTTTGCCAAGCCCCTGTAGTTCCTCCAAACTGCAAATTATTTTTAATTAAATCTATTCTATCTAATGTAGGAACTAAACTATCTAAAACTAGAAGTCCATTATGATATATCTTAACTCTCTTATCAAAATTATCAACCACTACTGTAATCAAATTCCATTCATTTAAATTTAAAATGTTTCCCGTCCTCTCCCAAACTGAACCACTTGGACTATTAACAGTTTGATGAAATAC
>JAIUMM010000027.1 GCA_022565615.1 Nanobdellota archaeon
TATTTTGAAGTTGAGTTATATTTTCTACTTCCTCTAATTGATTATTTAATTGTTGAGCTTCAGGAATACAAAAACTAATCAATTCTTCAATCATTTGAGTTTCTAATTCAGTTAATTGAATAAATATTTCATTAGCAGTTGAAAAAATATTTTCATAATTATTTAAATCTGTAAAATTTATATTATGACTTGAAATACACCAGGAATTAATTGAAGAAGTTAACCAATTTAAATCATTTAAACTTAAATTATTAAAATCATAATCTTCTTCAATGTTTGTTAAATGAGAATTACATATATTAAAATACTCATCGTATTCTTCTTGAAGTTCTTGTAATCTCATTTCCTCTTCTCTTTGTAATCGCTCTTCTTCAAGTTCTTGCTTAATTTCTTCTATAAGAGAATTTAAATCAATAGTTTCAAAATTTGAAGAAGTTAAAGTAACATTATCTATTAAATCTTCAATATCAAACATGATATCTCTATAATCATTAAAGTTAAACTCAACTGCATCATCACATTCAAGTTTAAGTCTTTCAAATTCTCTAATATAAAAATTCAAATCAATATCTTGAGAAGAGTCTTTATCTCTTAAATCAAATTCTAAATCTTCAGCATCCCTAATACAATTGTTCGAAATTCTTCTAAGTTCATCTTCTTCTAAATTTTCAAGTCTATTCATTAATCTACTAAATTGAGGACTTAAATCTTCAAAATTCTCTAAATTTCTAAAATCTGAATTCATTTGAGTTTCACAATTTCTAATTATTGAATTTAACTCTGTTGAAATTTGAGAAATCTCTCTTAATTGATTTCTATTGATTTTGTCATTTATTGAATTAATAGTAGTTAAACAAGAATTTCTATAAATCAAATATTCAATTTGTAAATCACTAATTTCATTTTCATTGCTTAAATTATTTAAAAATTGAGAATTCTCCTTTCTTAATTCTTCAACTGCATTTGAAATTCTTTGAATTTCATTTCGCAAATTTTGATTCTCCTCCTCCAAAAAATTAACATATTCATCTTCTGACATAGAATTAAAATCAATAGAACATCCTGAAAATATAAATAATGTAGAAAATAAAATAAAATACTTAAAATAATTATTCATCTAATTTAATTATAAACTCAATTTTTATAAATTTTTGTAAAAACTATTCAAAAATTTTTTTGTCTAAATATTTAACTATGTCTGAAAAATTATCATCAAAGTTTGAATTATTCTTTAAAAAATAGTAAATAATAGTTGGTATAATATAATTTAAATGACTAATATATAAGTAATTATGACTTATTTCTCCTTTATGAACTACATTACTTCTATTGTTATATATTTTTTTTATTTTATAAAAATATTCAATTCTCTCCTCTTTAAAATCTGACATAATAAAGGAAATTCTTCTTGAAACTTTATCTGCAATTCCTTCTTTATCACTGTTTTCTTTAACTAACAATTCTAAAATGATAGTACCATATAAAATTTTCTTTGTAATGTTTTTTTCTTCAATATATTGAGAAAACCAATAAAAAGAGTCTAATATTTTATCTGAAATTGAATTTTTTTTATTGCCAAATTTCAAATCTTTAAGATATAATTTATCATTCAACAAATTATGTTTTTTTATCCCATAACTAAATTCCACTGAATTAAATATAATATTATCCATACTAATATTTCGTATTGAAATTGTGTCATTCTCATAAATCATATATCTACCTCCATTATCAAAAAAGTTCAAACAATTAATTCTAAAATCTAACTGTATTCCAAATCCTAGATAAAATAAACCTTTAAGTTTAAAAAATTCAAGTTCAAATTTTTCAAAACCTTTATTCCTAGATGAAGATTCAACATCAAAAACTATAAAAAATCTATTTTTATCTATAAAAGTGTCTTCTTTCAATATTTTTAACTCAGTATCGTTTAATCTTCTTATTTTAAGAGAGTTAAAAAACTCATACTCTTCTTCATCTTCAAAAAAAGAAGATATTACTTCAACTAAATAGGTTAATTTATGTAATTTTTTAAAGTTTCCAAAGAAATCATCTATATTTTTACTTATATTAATACTATCATCATTTCTCATTAATTCAAAAAACAAGTCTTTTAACATAGTTTTTAGGTCTTCTCTTGTGTAACTATTATAGTTTGATTCATACTGACTAAGTTCATCAATTAAATTATTGAATAGTGAAATTTCTTTATTATCTTTTAAAACTAATAATATTGAATTAAAAATACCTCTTTTATACCAGATAGATCTTTTGGTAAAAATTTCATTCTCCGATATATCTTTATTATTTTTAAATATTTGAAGTAAATTTAATATTTTTTTCTTTAAATCTTCTAAATTTGGCATTTTAATCTCTAAAATATTCAAGTTACAAGGCAACTTCAAGAATAATAATATTCTCCTGCTTTCTTTTGTTCATTATCTTTTACTGAACCTTTTTTGTTAATTCTAGGCCTCTTACTATGCTCTTCTCTTCTAAATGTAATATCAACTTCTCTTAAGAAGTGATTCATACCATCTCTCATTCCAGTAGGAGAGTGTGCTACTCCTTTAATACTAGGTTGACCATCAAATACCATAAGTCTGTGTGAAATATAATCCATAAAAATTAAATCATGATCAATTACAAAACATGCTTTTTCCCTAAGTTCTACAAAATTTCTAATCACTTTTGCAATAACTAATCTATCCTCAACATCTAAAAACGCAGTTGGCTCATCAAGTAAGAAAACATGTGCATCTTCAAGCAAACATTTAGCAATGGCAAATCTTTGTAACTCTCCTCCTGAGAGTTGATCAACTTGCTTCTCCTCTAATTCATCAATTTTTAAAGGATCTAAAATATATAATTTAAAAAATGGGTCAGAATAATTGTTCAAACTTCCCAACACAGATAACACTAAATCATCAGTTCTTTTAATTAACTGTTCTTTGTATGAAATAACCTTATCCTCAAGTCCAACTTCATTTACATGATTCATAAACGTTGATTTTCCAAGAGCATTTCTTCCAATAATTCCAATGATTTCTCCTTTTGAAATATGTCCTTCTTTAATTTCAACACTAAACTCCCCTCTTTGAACAACTTCATTACTCCACTTCACATATGTATCTCTTACTTGTTCATCTAAGACACTATCTTTGTGAAATGTAATTGGTTTATCTCTAAATTGAACATTCTCATCTTTTGAATATCCTTCTAAATACTCATTTACACCAAGTCTTGCATTTTTAATATTAGTAAGTTTTCCATATACTCCTGATTTTCCATACATTAAATGAATATTATCAATTAAAAAATCTAAAATAACTAAATCATGCTCAACTACAAGAGCAGATTTATCTCCTACAACATCTTTAATAATTTGAGCAGAATTTAATCTCTCATATACATCCAAATAATTTGTTACTTCATCAAGAACAAAGAAATTAGCACTCTCTTTTAATAAACACGCACACAAAGCAACTCTTTGTAATTCTCCTCCTGAAAGGTGTGAAATGTCACGCTCAAGTATTTGATTAATATTTAATGATTTTGCCCTTTCTTCTATCTTAGTTACATCTTTTTCAATATTTTTTAATAATGAAATCACACTTCCTTTAAATTTTTGAGGAATTTGAATAATTTGTTGAGGTTTAAACGCAACTTTAATATCTTGCTTTTGAAGAGAAGTGAAATATTGTTGTAAAACAGTTCCTTTATAATTTGCAAATAATTCATTAAAATATTCTTCTTTAGAATCATATGTTTTTTCTAAATTTCCAAAATTTGCTTCTAAAAGACCGGCAAGTACTGAAATTACAGTTGATTTTCCAATTCCATTTTTACCTAAAATTCCAACAATTTTATTCTCTTCTACAAATGGTAAATTAAACACTCTAAACCCATTTTTACCATACTGATGAATAGGAGGATTCTTATCTTCATCTGGAAGGTTAATAATAGAAATAGCATGAGGAGCAGCTTTTACACAAATACCACATCCAATACATAAAATTTCATCAATTAAAAGTTTTTCACCTTCAAAATACATACAATCACTTCCACGTCTATTTACAGGACACAGAGATTGAATATGGAGTTTATCACTCATTTGTTTAAGTTTTTCGTTATCAATTACAGCAAGTCTTGGCATTTCTAGAAAAATTAAATTAATTATAATTAATAAATGTTTAGTTATTTTGAATTAAAAAATAAATTATACTTTCACTTATTAAACTGCTCCTTGAAGTTTTTCAAGTAATTTATCTTTAATTTCTTTTAATTCTTCTTCATCTCTTTTCTCACCTTCTAAATTAAGTTTAAAATTATCTCCTTCATATCTTGGAATTAAATGAATTGCAAAATGCTGAATTTGCTGACCTGCTGCTTGTCCATTTGCAATAATTAAAGCAACATCATTAGCATTAAGACTTTTAATTAATAACTCACTAAGTTGTTTAGCTAAAACTTGGATTCTTCCAAGCACTTCATCAGGCACAAAAGCCATCATCATATAATGTTCTTTTGGAATTAAAATAGTATGTCCTTTTGTAATTGGGTTAATATCTAAAAATGCTAAAAATTCTGAATCTTCATGAATTTTTTTAGCAGGAATTTCTCCATTTACAATTTTACAAAATATACAATTCTCCTTTATAAGTTGCATTCTCTTTTGAATTTCATCTGAAGAAAGTTGATTTGTAGCATTATCCATACTTTTTTAATACTAAAATACTTTAAATATTTTACTTTTTTATTATAATAGTTATATTAAATAAATTTTACAATTTAAGTTATACCAAAAAAATAGAAAAATTGTCTCTAAACACTTTAAAATCAATTTAATAATTTTAGATTAAAAAGTTATTATTTGTAGTTATAACATAAATTTAAATAATAAAAATAAAGAAATTAAGTAATGAAATTACTTCAAACAAAAAATATTTATTTATATATTCTTTATTTTATGATAATACAAATTTTAATACTAAATCAAGTTCATTCAAATCCTTGTAATCCTTCAAGTTATATTAATAATTCAAATTCAAATGAAAATAGATATTGTTCATCAGATAATGGAATTTTAATAGAAAATTTAACAGGAACTATTTATTGCAGTATAAGTCCTCAAACTAATAATTATTATATGTTTAAAAGTTTAAAAATTATAAATTCTCAAATTAATTTTGTAAATTGTGAAATTAGAAGTTTCTTTATTGCACAAAACAATATATCTATTCAAAATTCCAATATTACACTTTATAATTCAATATATGAAACTAGTTCACTTGAAACAGCTTTTGAAGATGAAATATTAGCAGATTCTAATTCTAATTTATGGTATTTTGAACCATATTTATTTGATATGTTTATAGGACCTAATGATGAGCCGATAATTATTGGAACTCAAGATATTAGAAGAAATTTTGAAATTCAAGGAAGTATTGCAAACTTTTCAAATGCTTTTAATTATATTAATGAATTACTATATAGTGAGGTTTTTGTAAATGGTCGTGATATGTATTACATTAATTTACCAACTAGATTCATAGATAATTCAGTTAATGATTTAAGTTCTCAAAGATTTCAAATAAATTTTAATATTTCATCTCCTCAAATTGTTGAATCATTTATATTTGATGGAACATCAACTCTTTCAAGTGTCACTCAAATTAATATTAGTGATAATCAAGAACCTCGTATTAATACAGCAAGATTTGAATACAATGCAAATACTCAAAATCAAAGATTATTTTTTACTTTTGATAAAATATTGAGAAATCTATCTATTCAAATAATTGATTTAAATCAATCTAATTTAGTAATTGAAGACTTTTCAACTAGTAATTTAAATCAATATACATTTAACGTAAATATATTTAATACGCAATCAACTCATTTTCAAGTAGATTTTTATTATGAAGATTTTTTTGGAAATTTTAACTCTTATAGTATTATTGTAACAAGACCTGAAATTTTAACACCAACTATTTTCACTCAAGGAGTTTTAATTTATAATTATTCATATGATAGATTTTCAAACTTAAATGCAACTCTTCATTTTAGACCTTTAATAAGTACTTCAATTATTAATGAATTACAATTTGATATTAGAAATTCTAATCAAGACGTATTAATATTAGAAAATGAAACTCAAATATTTTTTAATTCTACAAGTTCATATTACATTCCTCCAACATCAAGTTTTTTTAATCCACATAGAGGTATAATTAGAAATAGTGAATTTGAAACAAATCCTGTAATTCTTCAAAATAACAATTCTTACACTATTTCAACCCCTACTAATCAAGGGTTTGAATATATAATCCCAACTCCTCGAGAATTTATCGAAGTTTTTAATAATTCTAGAATTACACATACAACAAGTAGTCCAAGATATTTTAATAGACTTTTTTCAATTGAAGTTGAATACCAATCAAGAATTGACGATTTGCCAATTAATCCTAGTATTTGTAATATTGAATATAATTTAAATACTCCCACACAAAATATTACTAATTTAACATATAATGTAGTAAGTGATAGATTTGAAGGAGAAATATTTTTTAACCAATACTTACCTTTAGAAAAAAATGTAATTATTAATTGTTTTAATTCTTTAGGACTTGAAAATATTTCAAATTCAATTATAATTAATCATACACATCAACCAATTAGTGATTTTATATTTGAAATTATTTATGAGCCAATTAATTTAGGAAGTGGAAGATTTACAACTCAAGTTAAGGAATTAGGAATTGAAATTTCATCTAGTGGAAGTGAAAATACTGATCCTACTACAGATAATGAGTATTATGTTATGGTTTCAAGAGCAGAATTTAACGCTCTAAATTGGAATATTACTAAAAATGTAACTCCTTGGATTAATATTGGAAAAAATGAAGAGGTGACAATTAGTCATAGTGATGTTAATAATAATAGAGCTATGAGAATTGATTTAGAAAATGGAAGTTTTTTTATGATTAATGATAGTTTTATTTTTAGAGATGAAAGAGTAGGAAATTCAGGAATCTCACTCTTCACAATGGTAAAATCATGTGTGCCTGGTGGAGTTTGCCAAATTGTATCTGATTCTACTGAATTTTTTATATTTCAAGACACGACTCCTCCTATTGTCTATGAGTTTAATGTGCGTGAAATTACCAATAGTGAAAACTTTGAATTTAGAATATTAGTTGATGATTTAGAAAGTGATATGCAACTATCTGAATTAATTCTTACTAATTCACAAAATTCCACTCAACAATCAATACTACAAATACTAAATTATGACACAAATACAACATCTCTATTCTTAACTCCTCTAAGTAATAAAGCTTCAATTATTGAAGGAGTATTATATAATGTATCTATTAGAAGTAGAAATAATAATAATTTAGAAGGAATATATACACCTTCTCAAACACTACTTTTAGATAATCAACCTTCAACTGGTTCTAGTATTGAAATTGTAAGTTCTCTTAATCAAAATACAACTCCACAAAGATTTTATTTATCAAATGGAGATAATATTGAATTTAATATAACAGCTGGATTTGATAATTTCTCATCTTATGAGTTTAATGCTGGTATTTCTCATTATGAAATTATTGTTGATGAACAGTCCAATAATTGTAATACTAAAATTTCTGAGCAATATAGAATTTCAAACAATATTAGTGATAATCAAAATCAAATTATTGAGTTAAATTTATCTCAAAATATGTGCAATAGAGTTTCTCTTTTAATATACGATTTTGCAGGAAATGAAGAAGTTGTAACACCTCTTGATATTATAATTGATACTACGCCTCCTGAGTTTAACACAGTACTTGGAGGAGGATTATTTATTGCACCAATTGATGCAAATAATACAAAGAGATTTGATAGGTGGGAGATTAATAATAATACAGTTTTATTTGAGTATATTTTTGATATTTTTGATGATTTAAGTCCTATTAGAGAATTAACTATTAATTTATATGAAAGAGATCAGAGTGCTTCTACATTTAATAAAGTTAAAGAATTTGAATTTAACGAAGTAATATCAACACTTCCTTTTACTCAAAATAATTATTCTTTTAAAGATGGGAATTTTTATAAAATTGGAATTATTGGAACTAATTTTGCAAATTTGTCAAATATTGAATTAAATTCAAGTTCTACTTTCTTATTTTTAAGTAATAGGGCTGAAATTGAACCTCAAGGATTATTTAGAGCAAATAGTAACTCCATATTTTATTCTTCAAATTTTCTAAATTCAGGAATATTTCCTATCTCATTTTCTAATTTAAACCAAGCTCCTCTTGAATGTTTAATTTCAAACATTTCAATAAATTATAATAATACTCTTCCAAATCAGTGTTCTTTAGAGCAAAATAATACAATTCTTAATTGTCCAACTCCACAAAATTTAATTGATAGTTTAAACCTATCTTCCAACTCTTTGTTTGTAAATTGCTTTGTTGATAATGCTGATGCAACCTCTGAACAATATTTTACCAATGAATTTAATATTATTACATTAAATGAAACTTCTAATGTAGATGTGAATATTACTTCAAACTCTTTGACAAGTAATTATTTAGATAATGAAACTATTGAGCTAAATCTAGAGATAATTGGAGATTTAGGAATAACTACTTTCATATTTGAACAAGAACTATTAAATCCAATTAGTTCATTTGATTCAATCGTATTTAGACAAAGAGGAGTAGATTTAACATACCAAGAACTTGAAGATAAAAAAACCTTAATTAGTGATTTAAGTGATTTAAATATTAATTTTGTGTTTAATAACTCAAATTTGATTTCACAACCAACTATTGAATTCATAAATTTAAATAATAATGGTTTATTAACTAATTATTATGTAATTAATTTTAATTCAACAATAGGAGAAGAAGAATTACAAAATTTATTTAACTTATATATTATTGAAAACCAACATATTCAAGACAGGCTATTTACTCAAATTGAAATAAACTTGAATTCAAATATTAGTTCTTCAATAGAATTAAATTCTTCATTAATGAGTTCAAAATTAGATTATAATAATTCAATGATTACAAATTTTGGACTTGAGAGTTTAAATTCAATTACTTCATTTATATTTCTACCTAAATTTGAAAACATTTATACATTAAATTTAAGTAATGTCATAGCAAGTTTAGATTATAATTCAATAAATGATATTAATTTTACTTTTTTTAGTAATTTCAACGTATTTTCTAAACAATACATATTCAATGTATCATATGCTCCAAGACCTATTGAATTAAATACTTCTCAAAATCTTGAACTAGAATTAAATCCTACTCAATTTCATATGATTAATATTAGTGATTTTATTATAGCTCCTAATAATGAAATTGGTTTTGAATTTAATATTTCAACTCAAATATTAAATATTGAAGATTCATTACTTTTTGTTGAAATTTTAAATTCTTCTTCCTCCAATAGTTCTTTATTTAAAGAAGAGATTATATTATTTTATTTAAATAATAATTCTAATTACTTAAATTCAAGTAATATAACTCTAAGAGTTGAAGATTCTTTTAATTCTGTTATTCAAATTCCTCTTCTTATTAATTGGACTCAAAATAGTATTAATCAAACTAATTTTAATTTATCAAAAATTCCATTTATTGAAGAAAGATTACTAAACTTTGTAAACAACTCTTTTGAGATAAATATTAACCAATCATCATATTTAATTGAAGAAATTAAGTTTAAATTTTCAAATGAAAGTCTTAATCAAAAATTAGAATTAAATGAATCAATTGCTTCAAATTTAAATTACTCATACATTGATAATATTAAAGCTAATTATAACTCTAAAATTTTTTCAAATTCAACTAACACTAATTTAATATTATTTTCAAATGAAATTCTTAATGAATTATATAAAATATATTTAGAAGAAGAAATTACAAGTTATGAAATAAATATTACTTATTACCTAGCTCAAAATATAACTCTCACAAATACTCAAAATATAACTTTTGAATTTGATTTTAATCAAAATTCTATACCTGATTTAACTGAGAGTATAATCGTATTTGAAGATAATTTAATTAATAACGAATCTGGACAACAATTTATTCAAAACAACTTTAATCCTTCAAATACTCAAGAGAGTTACTTTAATATCACAACACCTCATTTTAATAATTCAAATATATTGATTTCTTGGATTGATAATAATACAAATCAGTGGAATTTTGCATTTACTCAAATTCTAATTGAAAATAAAACGTTTGAAAATGAATCTTTACAAGGTAGTAGAATTTCAGTTATCAACTTTCCTAAATTTGAAAATAATAAATCAATTTCAATCCCTCCTCTTTTAAGTTCAAGTGATATTGTATATTGTCTTCAAGATGATGATTCAAATAGTGTAAGTTCTCAATGTAGTGGTAATAATGAGTATTTAATTACTACATGTAACACAAGCATTAGTTCTTCAATTTCATGTGTAGAGGAAAATGGACTATGGAAAATATTAAATTTAAGTTTTACAACTATTGAGAGTGTGTGTTTGGAAAGTTGGGATGTTGGTTCATGGTCAAGTTGTTCTAGTGGTAGTCAAAATAGAACTGTAACTGCTACTCATAATTGTGGAAGTAATATTACAAAACCAAATACAATTAGAAGTTGTACTACTAGTTCAGGAGGAGGTAGTTCAGGTGGAGGAGGAGGAGGTGGTTCTGGTGGTGGAAGTACTACAATTGTTCCCCCTACATTAGAGGAAGAAGAAAAAACTCCTATAACTACTCCAATTACTCCTCCAACTCAAAATAATAATAATAATGGACTTATAATAGTTGAACCTAATATTACCCAAAATGATTCTCAAAACCAAAATACAACAACAATTCCTCAAGAGCCAACACCTCCTACTACTACACCCGTAATTGATGAAGAAGATACAAATGAAGAATCTAATAATCTCTTTGAATTTAGCCTCTCAAATCCTTTAATCATAATTATTGTTGTGTTAATTGTAATAATTTTAATTGTAAGTATTATTCTTATACTAAAGCAAAAGAGAAGTAAAAATAATTCAAATAAAAAAGCAACTTCAACTTCATATTATAATCAAAATCCTAAATCTCAAACTAGTATGAATATAATCTCAAACTCGACTCAAAAATCCAAAAATAAATTATTAAAAGAAAAAAATTTAACCTCTCTTTCAATTGTTGAATTAGACTCATTAAAGCAAGAAATAATTAAATCTCTTCAAGAAGGCAAATCAATTAGTCAAATTTGTTCATTAAAAGAAGTTAAAAAAGAGCAAAATATTAGAGAAATATTAAGACTTAGTGGATTTTCAAATTATTTAATTAATTTAGAAAATGAAATTAAGTTTAATAAACATACATTAAATACACCTAAGCAAATTGAACAATTATTACAAAGACAATGGTTCTTTTCCTACAAACCAGCTGAAAATTTAGACAATTATGTAAGAGATTTAGGATTTTTTATAACTAAATATAAAATGACAAATGTATTTAGTGAGAAAGAATTAGAAGAAATTTTCATTGATTGCGTATTTGATGATTTAAATTAACTATAAATAAAATATATAATAAAAATGGTAAACATAATAATTGGATGTGATCACGCAGGGTTTAAAGTTAAACAAGAAGTATTTGAAGCACTTGAGCAATTAGAATGTCATTATGAAGACTTTGGAGTATTTTCAGATGAATCTATACATTATCCTAGAATTGCTAAAAAAGTATGTAAGGAATTAATTAAAGAAAAGTGTAAATTTGATTTTGGTATCTTAATTTGTGGAAGTGGGACTGGAATGGCAATTGCTGCAAATAGATTTAATAGGATTAGAGCAGCTCTTTGTTATGATATATATTCAGCCACAATGGCAAGAGTTGATAATAATTGTAATATATTGTGTTTAAGAGCAAGAGAATTTGATACCACTAAATATTTAGAAATTATAAAAGCATTTATTACATCTCATCCTAGTGAAGAGAACAGACACATTAGAAGAGTTAAATTACTTGATGAAATTGTAGAAGAGGAAGAATTTTAATTATTAAATATTATTTTAAAATATATTATTGAAAAAAATAGTTTGGAATAATTTTAAATTAACATAAAATTAATTTTGAGGAGGAATTGGAGGGAAATTTTTATTTTCAGTCTCTTCATTTGAATCTACTGAATCAGGAATTGAAACATTAGTTATTTCAAATTCACTTTTTAATCTTTTCATAGCATCTTGAATTGAGAGTCCTCTTATTTGTACATCTCTAATTGCTTTTGTAACTTCAATAGGTTGTTCATGTTGCCAAATATTTCTTCCAACTGCAAATCCAAAAGCTCCACAATTGTTTACTTCTTCAACTTGTTTTAAGAATTCATCAGTTGAGTTAGTTTTATTTCCACCAGCCATTAACATTTTAGCTCTTCCTCCACATGCAATTTGTTTTTTCATATCCTCAGGATTCCCATTATATTTCATCTTAAGCATATCAGCACCTAATTCAAGTCCAACTCTTGCAGAGTATTGTAAAACTTCAGCATCAGTATCACTTGTAATTGCTTCTCCTCTTGGATACATCCATGAAGTTACAGGAAATCCATAATCGTGTGCTTCTTCTTGTATTTTTCTAAAATCATCAAATATTTTAGCCTCATGTTGACTTCCTACAAAATTAGTAAATCCAATTGCTTTTGCCCCTAACTCAACTGCTCTTTTAACTGAACATGTAATTGCTGAGTATGGTTCATCATGTTTTCTAATTGCTGTTTTACCATTTACTTTTAAAATAATATTTGTTTTATATGAAGATGCATATTTTTCTGCTAATCCTTTTTGACAAATAAAAGCATCAACTTCTCCTTTTTCAGCTATTGTAAATACGTGTTCTGGGTTTATTGAAGAATTATCAAATTCATAAACTCCATGTTCAAGTCCTTGGTCTTGTGCCAAGTAAAGTGCTTTTCCATTAGTTGATAACTTAGTATTAATTACTTTATCAATATCTTTTTGATTGTGGTTTGTTGAACTAAAAAAACTCATTTTATTAATATTTCATAACAAATATTTAATAATATTTAGAACTATTGAGAAGAGATAAAAATAAAATATTCATAATTTATAATATTAGAAATGAAATTATATGTGGATACGAATAAAAAAGATACAAAAGAATAATATATCTAATTGTTCTTCCAATTGCAACTAAATAGATATATTTAGTTAATGGAAATTTAGAAGCTCCATATACTAATGCAACAAGCTCAATAGGAGAAGGTAAAATATTTCCAATTAATAAAATAATTCCTCCCCAATATGAAATTGTATCTTGATATGAATCAAATCTATCTCTAAGCCACAATCTAAGTAATGTTCTTCCCAAAATAAATCCTAAAATATAATTTAAAATCATAGCTAGTACATTTGCAAGAACAATTACTAAAATAATTATTATAATATGATTTGAAGTATCTAAATACTGAACAAACACTAATTCTGTTGGAAGTGATATGAAAAATAATGAACCAAAAAATCCCATTAAAAATAACCCTTTTAAAGATCTTGTAAGCCACTCTATTTGAATTGATGCAAACCAAGAAGCAGAAGTTGGATGTTTGTATAAAAATTCCATAAATAGATTTAAAATAGGCTGATAGAAAAATAATAATAAAAGTATTAAACATGTAAAAAAGAGAATTTTTGTAATTTTATGAGCTAAGTTTGAATTATGATGATACATCTTTTTATTTTACTTTATTTAAATATAATTTTCTAATTATTTTATTTATTTTAGAAACATTATTTTTATTATATATTATCAATACTAATTAAATTTATAAACTTTCATATTTTAAATATAAATATGGTTTATGAAACATATGATGATTCTGATTCTTCTTCACATTCAAATCCTTCTCCTCCTCCTAAGAAAAGAAAAATTGATGTAGATTTTTCAAAAGCTAATAGAAGTACTCACTCAACAATTCAAAGAGGATATGAAAATGATTTTAACCAATCATCAGATTCAAATAGAAATAGTGGAAGAAGTTCATCTTTTTTTGGATTTATTTCCAGAAATATAGTATTAATATTACATTTAATTTTAATTTTTGGGGCAATTTTTTTAATTTATGTCATTTTTGTAACTCCATTTTTATTTCAAGATCAAAGTAACTTTAAACTAACAGGTGAATTGTCTAATTTTTCAACAACACTTAATCAAACACTTAAACTTACAATTCAAGATTATAATTTAGATTTAGATGGGAGAACAAGACTTGAAGGAAGTGGTGAAACATTCACGCTACTTAATTTTACAGGAA
>JAIUMM010000028.1 GCA_022565615.1 Nanobdellota archaeon
CCCATATGTTGGAATGTTTATTGCAAAAATTTCAAAAGGTAGAACAATTAAAGAATTTATTGGAGGAGTTCTTTTTGTACCAACAATTCTTACATTTATATGGTTTAGTGTTTTTGGGAATGCTTCAATTTATTTGCTAGGGGGCAATCAAGATTCAATTTCAATTATACAAAATAATGTTGCAATGTCAATGTTTTTACTTCTTGAACAACTTCCGCTTGGAGAAATTATTAGTTTTTTAGCTGTAATATTGGTAATTACTTTTTTTGTAACTTCATCAGACTCGGGTTCATATGTAATAGATTTAATTACTTCTGGTGGTAAAAATAATTCAGTTAAATCTCAACGTGCATTTTGGTCAATTTTACAAGGTTTAACTGCTTCAGTATTGCTTTTAGGAGGAGGATTAATTGCACTACAAACAGCTGTAATTACAATGGCAGTTCCATTTAGTATAATTTTAGTTTTAATGTGTTGGAGTCTACTAAAAGGCTTACAAACTGAATTTTACACATTAAATGCCCTTAAAGAAGTTAATTTAGATGACTTAAAAGCACAAGTTAAAGGTCATAAAAGTTATGAAGAACAACATAAAATAAAATAACTAAGTTTATAAGTGGTGAACCTATAGCAAATATAGGTTGAATAAATAAAATGGGAATTAGAAGAAATTTAGGTGGAAGATATGTTGAGGCTCGAGAAAGAAGCACTAGTAAAGGTAAAAAAGGAACTATTATGAAAAATTGGTCTTCAAAAACTAAAAAAAAAGAAGTTTCTAAAATAAATCCTTTAATTATTATTGTTATTGGAACAATTGTTGTATTACTTATATCAATTATTTTGTTAATTCTATTATTTTTATAATTTTAAACAAACTTTTATAATAATTTTTCTAAGTAAGGTTTAAAAACTAAATCGAGTTATTCATTTTGTGAATAATGGATATTTTTTTATTATTGTCTCAGCAATTCTATTTGGAACTACTGGAATTGCTATAGGATTTATTGGAGATGAGATAAATCCATTTTTATTAACATTTTATAGAAGTTTAATTGGCGCGATTACTCTTATGATAATTTGTCCATTAGTGGATTCAAATACATTTAACTTAAAAGAGAGAAATTTTAAGGAAGACTTCATAATTGGTTTTTTAATAACTCTTAGTACTCTTTTATTAATAATTGCATATCAAAAAAGTTCAATTGCACTAGTTACTATTATAACTCATATTTATCCTGCATTAACTGTAGTTTTAGCTGCAATATTTTTAAATGAAAAATTAACACAAAATAAACTTGTATCAATAATTATTGCATTAATTGGTATTATAATAGTGAATCCTGTCTCTAAGTTTGGTGAAGAAGGAGCTGGAATAATTTATTCTTTATTAGTTGCATTAGTAAGTTCAATTTTAATTATTTACATGAGAAAAACTAAAACTAGAAGAAGTCTTGGTTCAACTTTTTGGTTTTTTTTATTTGGAACTATTTTAACTCTTCCAAGTTTATATTTTTATGAAACAATTTCAACTCTTTCAATGAGTGCTGTGCTAGGTACATTATGGGTAGGAGTAGTAGGAGTTGGACTTGCATATTTATATTATGATAAAAGCTTTGAATACGCTGATGCTGGTGTTGTGTCAATTATTAGTATTGTATTTACTCCTTTAATTACAATAGTTGGGAGTATCTTATTATTAGGTGAAGAATTAAACGTTAGAGTTTTTGTAGGAGCTTTTTTTTTGTTACTCTCAGCAGCTTCACTTCAATTTTTTTCAAAAATACAATTACATTCAAAATATCGACCTGAATACATAAAAAGTACTCTTTATTTACGTTTTAAACGATTAATTAGACGTAAAATAGAAGAACATAAAGAAGAGAATAGTTAGAGAGAAATTATAATATTAATTAGTTTATTTTTGAAAATACCAATTTAAATGAGTTTTAGTATGATTTTTTTTTCTATTTAAATATTTTTTTTGAATATAGCGAAGAGGAATTATTATTAGTAGTGATATAAAAATTATTAAAAATACTGCTTCAAGATTCTCCCCTATTTGAACTGCAATCCATACCATCAAAAATAAAGGTAATAATAAAATAAATATAGCTAATTGTCCTTTATGAAGTAAATAGTAACTCCCTTTTTTATTATTCATCATATTTATTTTTATCCAATAGTATTTTTAAATCTATTTTTAGATATGTCACAATAATTCATAAAAATAAAAATTTTATTAAATATTACTAGCAAAAATTATATTTTTAAGTTATAATTTTATTATTAATATAATACAAAAATTTATCAAAGATTAAAATATTTAATCAAAATAATATGTGGGATTTATAAATCATTACTATCTAAAAATTTATTTTATATATATTATTTTAATCTTTGCTAACAATATTTAATTAAATAAATTATTAAAAATTATGTTTGAAAAGTAACTAAAATATTTAAAGATAATTTATATTCACACTTTTATTGTTTTAACTTGAAATAAAGAAAATAGAATAAATCCTTGGATAAACTGCCCGATAATTTCTCCTCTTGAAGCCAAGAATAGATACTTCCATTAAAGAAGAAATGATTGAGTACATATTATTTAAAAAAGATTAAACATTATAATCAATTATTACAATCTTAAATAAAACTTATATTAAATGGTGTAATTTTTACTAGATAATTTTAAGCATAATTTTTATTAGAAAATTACTAAAAATAGTTATCAGAACTAAAAATATTCAATAAAATATAGTGCTTAAATATCATTAGCAAAGTTAATAATATCAAGTAATTTTTTAAAAACTAGATTTAACTTAAAATACCTATAATTGCCAATAATTTTTAATCATTTTTTAAAAACTAGATGTTATCTATAGTTCACATCTTTTAATTGAATTATTTATCATATTAATTTAATACAAAGAGTTAAATAAAAATATAACTAAAAATATTTAATGAGTTCAAAAATCAAATTGAAGAAATATAAGCATAACTATGATAAAAGACCTTCAAGAGTAATTATGTACAATAAATTGTTAGTTAGAATTGTATTAATATTTTTATTAGTTTTAGTTGGACAAGAACTTGAACTTAATAATCAAATAGTTGAATTTATTTTATACGTCATATTAATTCCAAGTATTATTACGATTTTACTAGTTACAATAGTGGCAACAATTGCTGAGAGTTTAGGAGGAGAATTTATGAAAAAATATGTGATCTTATTTAAGATTAAAAAAATTAAATTTAGCATCTCCATATTTACAATTTGCATGTATATTTTAGTATTTTCAATATATTTATATCTATACTTCAAATGAAGTCATAAGTTCGTATAATATACATTATACGAACATTTAGTGTTAAAAATAATCAATTTTACATCAATTTAAACGATTTTTGATATATTTTTGTATTTAAAATAAAAAAAGTCTTCTCAAATCGCCTTTATTTGATTTTAACTCTGGAAACTATCAAATTTAGCTATTTGGGGCAATTTTATCAAAAATATAGTATATTAAATGTGAGTAATATAAACAAATGGAGTAATATTGCAATTATTATTGAAGTTTTTGAAAAATAACAACAAAATTTGAGAAGTGGGAAAATTTGATCTGCTATTAGTGAGAGTGAGATTGGAAGCAATATATAAAAAATTACTAATGGGATTTGAAATAAAAAATTTAAAATTAATGTTCCTATAAGTAGTAGAATTCCTATATGTATGTGATGAAACTCAAATTTGGTTTTTTCTCTGATAAATCCTGTTATTGTATTTGAATTATACTCATTTTTGTCATGAAGTAAATATGTTAGGATTCTTGTAATTATGAATGTTGAAATTAGAACAAAGTTGAATAATATCATATTAATATACAATTTTTATTTTTTATAATATTTTCTACTTTAATTAATAATATTTTACAATTGACTAAAATTTTTATTTTGTTTTTGTTCTTACTTTTGTATAATATGTTTATCTAATTCAAATCAGTCTTCTGGAGTAAGATTTATCAAAAATAATGTTTAAAAGTGTGAATTAAATTTCATTACTTATAGTTATTCCATTTTATTAAAAAATACTGTCAAAAATTACATTTTATAGTTTTTCAAATGATTAGAAATTACTATCAATGCCATACATTTATGATTCTAACTATGATTAAATATTCTTATCAAAATTAGTAATATTCTAAAAATTGTTTGTTGAAAGGTGTGAAATAAAATTCAGTAGTATTTACAATGAAATGAAATTATATTGCTCAAATATTTTAATCAAAAACTATAATTTACGGAATCCTTTTTGATTAAATCTTATTAGCAATACTAATAATTTAAAGATTATTTTATGATTAAATATTTCAATCAAAATTAACAATTTTTTTCAATAAACTTAATTAAATATTATCATCAATACTTAGTTTATTAAAAATTAAAAAATGTTATAAATTATTATAAATAATTGATATTTTTAATCAAAAAAATTCATCACTCTCTCATATTCTTAATTAAAAATAGTTAGCAAAAATTATTAATATTTAGAATTTAAATTTGTATTTTAGAGGATAATTTCCTTTAATATCTACATTGATTTCATTATTTTCAACTCCAACAATAGTATATGCTCCTGCAGGAATTCCTTTATTTTCTTCATTTTCAACTAATGATTGAAGAGTTATATGAGGTATATTGTCGTGGACATCTAATTTATTCCAATGTATATGACTATTAAATACACAAATAACATTATCTGCTTTATTAATAATTTCTCTAATTTCAACTCTATTTTTAATTAGACAATTACTTTCTTGATTGTTAAAATAAGGATTTCCTTTTAACTTTTGATCAGCCAAACAATGATGAACAAATATGATTACTTTTTTAGAAGTATTTATTAATTCTTCTCTTAGCCATCTGACTTGTTCATCATCAATATAATTATAACAATCATCAATATTTTTAGAATTAACTTCTATTGAATATAATACAATAAAATAAATCTCTCCTCTTTGAAATGAATAATATTGATTTTTTAAATTTAAAATTGTATTTACTTCTTCTCTTTTTAATGCTCTTTGTTCATGATTTCCAATACAGTAAAAAAGATTTGAATTAAGATTTTCTTCTAGTTTTGATTTCAAGTACATTAAACTTTTCAAATCAGTATCATGATTTTTAGATTCAATCAAATCTCCAAGAATAAGTACAAATTCAGGTTTTATGTTAGAATTCATATCTTCAATAAAATTAGAAACTAAAATGTCAGCTTGTTTGCTAAATTTTCTAACAATTCCATTATCAATTCTCTCTTCTCCATAATGAATATCATTTAATATTGCAAATTTCATTTATTATTAACATTGTTTTTATCAAAAAACTGTTTAAAATCATGTCCAGTTGGTTCTTGATACACTCTTAAATCAAATTCTGAAATAACTGCAAATAAATGATCAAATATATCTGATTGTACTGACTCAAAATTAACCCATTTAATATCATTTGTAAAAGCATATACTTGAAGAGGTACTCCTTTTGAATTTGAAGGCATTTGTCTCACCATTTTAATCATATCATTATGAATATGAGAATTATTTTCTAAATAATGATAAATATAAGCTCTAAATATACCTAGATTTGTTAATCTTCTTCCATTAATACTAAGAGTTGTATCTATATTATTTTTTTTATTATATGAATCAATTTCTTTCTCTTTTTCATGAATGAAATTTTTTAAAACTTGAACTTTTTTCATTTTTTCAAGTAATTGTGGACTTACAAAACTAACTGAATTAATATCAATTAAAATTTCTCTCATAATTCTTCTTCCTCCACTCTCACTCATCCCCCTCCAATTTTTAAAAGAATCTGAAATTAATGCATATGCTGGAATTGTAGTAATAGTCATATCCCAATTCTTAACTTTTACTGTATTTAGAGAAATCTCAATTACATCTCCATCTGCACCATATTTTGGCATCTCAATCCAATCTCCAATTCGAAGCATATCATTTGTTGAAATTTGAATTCCTGCAACAAGACCTAAAAGAGAATCTTTAAATACAATTAATAAAATAGCAGTAGCAGCTCCAAGTCCACTTAAAATATAAATTGGACTTTGACCAATTAAACTTGAAATTATAGTTATAATTGAAGCAATTGAAAATATAATTTTACTAACTTGAATAAATCCTCTAATTGGTTTATCTTTTGAAATAACTTTGGTATTATAAATATCTTCTAATACATCTAAAATTGAAAATATAATAAATAAACCGATTAATGTGAAATATATATTTAATCCTATAAATATTGCACCTTCATATTCTGGAAAAGAACTAGTAAAAAAAAGGATAACTAATGCAGGAACTATATGAGACACTCTATATATTACCTTTCTTTGTAAAATAAATTTACCAATAGATTTTCCTCTTCCAACTATTGATTTTAATATATCAATTATTATTTTATCAACAATGATTTTAACTACAAAAATTAAAATAAGTAATAACAATAACATGACAAAAGATACAATTTCAGATGACAAACCTAAATTTAACAAATAATTTCTTATAAATTCCACTATACATTTAAAATATAATTTAGTATTTAAATATTTTATTAACTTAATTGAAAAAAATAATAATATTTAGAATTACTTAATATTTTTATATTTTGGTGTAATTATTTTTATAATACTTTTACGATAAAAAATTACAAATATATGAATTTATAAATATAAATAGTAGTTATAAACATATTTAAACTCAAATTAACTAGTATTTATAAAATGTATTTAAAGTTGTATCAATTATTTAAGTATCACTTTAATACACGTATTTTAATTTTAGATGAATTATTAATTTTAGTATCTATTTTAGTTCTTGCTTTAAGTACTAGAAAAGATATCGTAATTATAACAATATATTTTTTAATTATTCCTTATTTAATTTTTACAAAAAGATCTCAATTATTAAAACCATTAGTAGTAACTACAATAATTTCTCTTGCATGGATGGGAATTTCAAAAGAGATGTATAATTATGGTCTTGGATTTATATATTTTTTTGGAATTAATTCATTTGCACTTTTTTCTTGGAGTGTAGGCTTATTTGCAAGTTATATTATTTATTTGCATTTTGAAAAATTGTTTGAAAAGTCTTCTTTTTTAATTAAATTATTCTTTTTTTCAATATTTTATATAATAGCACTTTTATTTTTAGAATGGTTTTTTAATAATATTTTAGGAATTAGAAATCAAATGACTCTCTCACACCCGCCATTATTTATTTGTAATTGTTTACATGCTCCAATTTGGATGCAAATTTCATATTTAGGACTTGGTCCTTTATTTTTTAGTATAATGAGATATATTAAGTTTAAAAATCCTCATTTTAAAAAAATAAAAGAATAAACTAAATTATTACAACTTATATTTTTCATTTAATATTTTAAGTTCTTCATATCCTTTTATCCATCTTCCTTCTAAAAATATCTGTGGAAGTGTTATGGGATGAACTTTATGCTGAACAAGAGAGAGCAATTTTCTCATATTTTTTGAATCTTCTAATACATTTAATTCAATATATGAAATATTACTATTATCCAATAATTCTTTTGCTTTTTTACAATATTGACAATTTGGAAGTGTAAATATATAATTATTCTCGCTATCAATTGAATAATTCTTAAAATACTCGGTGTAAATTTCGTGTAGTAATTGTTCTTGATGAATTACATCTCCTTGTGAAATAAGTCTATTATTAATTAAAATAATTGGAGCATGCCATCCTTTTTTATGAAGAACTTTATACCAATTATTAAGCCAAGGTTTTTCAATGAGCTTAACTTTAATTCCATCTTTTTGTTCAACTCTCTCAATTATACTTTTAATTATTCTAATACTCAAAGAACACTCACCACAAATAGTTTTAATTTTAAAAGGAAAAAATTCACCTTCCCATTTATATACAATAATTTCAATTTCTTTATTCATAGATTTATTAGAATTTTAATATTTATAAAAAGATGTATATTTATTTAGTAATCTATATATTTAAAACTATATTTATTATATTTAATTCTAATGCAGAACAAAAGTAATACTAAATTTAATGCTAATAAATTAAATCTTATTAAAAAAATTATTCTTTATAGTTTGATATTACTCTTTATACTTATATTAATTGGTAATTTTATATTTGAGATAATAACTTTTGAAATAATTGAAACTTTTTTAGAACCTTTTGGTTCATATTCTATGATTATTTTTGCTCTATTATATATTATAATTACTCTTTTTGGATTCTCAGCAGTTGTATTTACAGTTCTTGCAGGAACGTTATTTGGAATTGGATGGGGGTTAGTTATTGTTGTAATAGCTGCAACACTTGCTTCAGGAATTGCATTTTATATTGCTAGATATTTTTCAACTATATTTTTTAAAGGAGAAATAAAAAATCAGGCTCTACATAATTTAATTGAAAAAATTGAAAAGAATTGTGATAAAAATGGGTTTACAACTATTGTAATATTAAGATTAAGTTTTATGCCTTATATACCTTTAAGTTATGCAGCAGGATTAGTTAAAACACTAAAATTTAGAGATTTCATACTTGCAACATTTATAACAAATATTTTTGGAAGTTTTGTATTTATTGTATTAGGAGCATCTATTACTAAGAGTTGGTATGTATTTGTAGGAGCAATTATGTTAGTATTATTATTTACTCAATTTCCTAAATTAATTAAAAAATATTCAAAATTAAAGTGAAACTAAAATTAAATTCAATTAAAATAAAAATTTATTTTACCAACTTCCTTGATTTTGCATACTCTTCCAGGGTTCTTTTTGAGGTAATGGATCACCTTTTTGTAATAATTCTATAGAAATATTATCTGGTGTTTTAATAAAAGCCATATACCCATCTCTTGGAGGTCTATTAATTTCAATTCCTGCTTCTTGAAAGTTACTACACATTTCATAAATATTCTCAACTTCAAATGCTAAATGTCCAAAATTTCTTCCAGTTGTATAGTCTTCTTCACTATCCCAGTTGTATGTAAGTTCTACTTCAGGAGCACCTTTATGTGTTGCTAGAAATATAAGTGTGAATTTACCTTGTGGCACTTCTTTTCTTCTAACCTCTTCAAGTCCTAAAATTTTAAAAAAATCTTTTGTTTTATCTATATCTTTTACTCTAATCATAGTATGTAAAAATTTTGTCATTGTCATTGTAATTGTAATAATTTTCCTATTATAATAAATTTTAGTTATAATTCTTTAATTAAATATATAATTTTTCTTTTAAAATAATTTGATACATAAAACAAGATATAATGTTCAAAATTTAAGTTTATATGTCTTGAATTTGGAGTTTTTGAGTATTTTCTTGGAACTGTGAGATCAAAATTTCCTCCTATTGTTAGTATTTTAATATTTTTATTAATTATATCAAAATTAGTATTATAACCAAGTTCATATCTTACATTATTAATTGTAAATGTGTTTGGTCTTACTACATTCATTGTATGAGGAGAATTTATTGTTATTATTTTTTTAATTTTATCTAATTTGTATAATTCTTTATTTAATGAACTAATTAAGATTCCTCCCATTGAGTGTCCTATTAAAATTGATGATGTAGAATTTTGAATTAAATTTTCAATTTCTAAAATTAATTTTTTCATTGTTTTTATATCTTTAAATTGATACTTACAATCACCAATTACATGAATTGTGTGATTTTTAAATTTTTTTTCTAAATATTTTTTCCATTTTTTTGCTGCCCATGATGGTGTTTGTAATCCACATACGAAAATAACTCTTTGTTCTTGTTGCATTATTATATTTAGTTTTATTTTATTTTTATTATATTGTGTTCACTTAACAAAACTTTAAAGTTAAACTATATAATTATAAAAAGCTTATTTTTACAACTTTTATGAAATTAGATTCTTTTAATAAAGTTCTTGATTTTGCTAAGACTCATAAAAAAGTAGCTTCAAAAATTATTGAGATTAAAAGTGTGAACTCTAAATCTTTACTAGATGTAGGAGGAGGTTCAGGGGTATTAGTTCATTATTTAGAAGATAAGTTTGAAGATATTACTATTTTAGAACCATCTGATGAGATGACAAATCATATTACTAATCCTACTAATATTTCAATTATCAATTCAACTATTCAAGACTTCAGTAGTGAGTTGAAATATGATACTATTGTATGTTTTGATTCTTTGCATCATTTTGCTAATGGATATGAAAATGGTTTTGAGGAGGTTAAAAAAGGATTATTGAAGATGATTGAACATGCAAATAATGAAGTTATTATTATTGAACCTAGAATAAATTCATTTAAAGGATTTTCTATTAAAGTCCAAGAAAATTGGATCTTAAGAATTGGTAGTTATTTTATGAGTATAAAAGAGTATGAACAAGTGCTTGAAGGATATAATTATTCAATTGAAAAATTTAGAGAGTTTTATGTAATTATAATTAAAAAAAAATAAATTTTTGTGTTTGTATATTAAATCTATTAAATTTGAGAAATCATCTGTTGAGATCTTTGAACTGCTTGATTAATTATTTGATTTGATTTTTCAATAATATTTCTAAGAGAAGGAAGAGCTTCTACTCCTTTTAATGAGTATGATAGTGCATCTGTTGTTATTTTAGCTGTGATTGCAATTCCTCCAGTTCCTGCAAGAGCTGAAATATTTGCAACAATTCCAAGAGTAATTGCACTTAGAGCTATTATACTTGAATGTTTTTCAATTAATTGTTTAAAAGGTGTGAAAAATCTTTCAACTATAAATTGTTGTGGATGAGTTTTTAGTTCTTGGCTTAAAGATAAAAATTGTCTTTGTAATTGTTTTGAGAGTTCAATTATTTTTTGTGAATATAAAGTTGTTTGATTAATTAATTGTTTAATATATACTTGAAGTTGATTAGATACTAACTCTTCTTGTATGAGTAATTGATGAATTTCTCTTTGATCTTTTAATTTTTCAAAAAATCCTGAACTTGCATTATTTATATCTTGTGTGTCTTCTTCTTCTCTTTGAGTAAGTGATATAAGTTTTGAGCAAATATCTTCTTGCACTAATACTGCGTGTAAAAATTGTTTAATTGATTGAGTATATTGTTCATTGGTTATATGAAACATTGAAAATACTTGCATACATTCTTGGATTCTTTGCGTTTGTATTAATTGAGAAATTAGTTCAATTTCTTGATCTGTTATTGAGGTTTCTTGATTAAGTATTATTTGAAGTTCTTGAAAATTTTGTTTCATATTTGTATAGATTTGAGTACTTAATTGTTCTGCTCGAATAAAATAGGAGTAATATTGTTGTGCTTGTTCTATATTTTCTTGTTGTTCAAAATTGAGTATTTTTTCAAAAAAAGATTTTTTTAATTTAGATATATTTTGAACTTTTCTTCCAAATAATGAAAAGGAGGAGATTGTTTTTTTAAGACTAGAAAATTCTTGTAATATTTCACTCATACATTTGCATAAATTCTAGTTTTTTTAAAATTTAGTTATTATTTTCAAATTAGTTATTTATTTTTGAAAATTCTACTCATCATAAAAGTTACCTTTATAAATCTGTAACTACTATCTAAGGTAACTATGGAAGTTAATAAGTTTGATAAAAGTAACTTTCAAAGAAACTTTATTTTTCGTTTCTTTGTATTTTTAGCTATTGTACTCACTACAATAGGAGGAGCATTTGCGACTAGTGTTACAGTTTCTAATTTTGATGATTTACAATCAAATATTAGTGTAGGAACTGCTGATACTATTTTAGTAGATAGCGATATTTCTTTTAGTGTTCTTGATATATCAAGAGCAGGAATTACATTAAAAGCAGATGGAAGTGTAACCTTAACAGGTTTAATTGAAGTCTCTGCTAATGATGTAACTATTGATGGTTTTACATTAATAGGTGATTCTAGTTCTGACTCTGCTATTGATGTGATGGGTATTGATAACTTAACTATTAATGGAAATATTCTAGAAGGTTACAGAGGAGTTAGATTTGATGTTGGAAGTGGTACAGACTCTAAAATTCAAATAACTAATAATACTTTTAATACTGATTATGGTGTTGTTCAAACTGAAAATGTTTTAGATTTATTAATTAAAGATAATACTTTTAATACACAAATTAATAGTATTGGTTTAGGAGTTGGAGTAACTTTAAACTCTGAAGTTTCTAATATTGATGAATTATTTATTAACAATGAATTTAATTCAGAATTTTTTGCTATTAGAGATAGAAGACATGACACAAATAATCCTATTTCTTATAATAATGAACAGCAAATTTTATTACTAAATTTTTCTAGCGAACCTACAATTCAATACGTAATTGATTTTGCAGATGATTATACAACTATTATTTTAGGAGAAGGAACATTTAATGAAATTATTACTATTAATAAACCTTTGACTATTATTGGTGCTTCAAGAGAGAATACAATTATTCAAGGAGCAGCAGGAGATGTTAATGAAGTTTTAATTAATTCAAATGATATAACTTTATCAAATTTAACAATTAGAGGAGAAGCAGGAGCTACAGCTGCAAATACAGCAATTATTGGATTAAGTGGAGCTGAAAATGTTGAACTTATCAATTTAAATGTTGAAGGTCCAACAGTTGGAAGTGAAAAAACTGGAATTAATTTATTTGATAGTGATAATGTGTTGATTGAAGATGTTTCAATAACTAATACAGGTAAAAATGGAATTAATGTAAGATCAAGAGATGTTACTGTTAAAAATGTTGTAATTGATAATGCAGCTATTGGAAGAACTGGTTTTGGAGCTATTGCAGTGTATGGTACTGATGCATCAGGTGCTAATCCACTAGCTACTGTTAATTTTGAAGGAACTATTGAATTAAAAAATAGTCCAAATGGATTAATTTTTGTAGCTTCTGATGATGAAATTACGATTACTTCAAATGCAGATTTTGTATTTGATAATATAAGTATTTACAAACTTACTGATTTTGGAAGTACGAAAAATATTATATTTAATAGTGGAAATTTAGATTTATTTGCTCAAAATGAATTAGATTTAAATTATAAAGTTGGATTTTATTTTACTGATTTTGCAGTTTATGATGATAACATTAATTCTGTTAATATAACTGGTCAATTATTAAAAAATCCTTCATTTTCATTATTTCCATTTATTCCTTATTTAGTAGATCTTGATAATAGTTTATACTATGTTGGAGAAGATTTAAATTTAGAATTAGAAGGAGGGAGATTTGAAGCATTAGTAACTGATATTAATTCAAATTTTGGAGTAATTTCAGAATCAGTTATTCATGAGTTATCAGAATTTAGATTTGCAGTACAAATTGCTGTTAATGCAGCTAATGCTAATTCATTTACAATTGATATGTTACAAGATGTAGCAGATAATTTAACTGCTCTTGGATTAACTTCATTAACAGTTAATGGATTTGATGCAACAGTTTTAGCAACAGATGCACAAGCAGGTGTTGCTGTAATTAATACATTAGATGCTGGAAGAATTACAGCTCTAATTAATGATGTACATTCAAATGCACAATATAATTCATTTGAAGAATTATCATTATTATTAAACGATTTAGTAGAATTTAGAATTGTTGTAGAAGATGCAGTAGAAGCTGCTAACAATGGTTCATTTACAACTCAATATTTAGTAGATGTTAATACAACATTAACTAATTTAATTAGTAAAACAGTTAATGGTCAAGAAGTTACTCTTGCTTCATTAAATGAAGGAAGTGCTATTATTGATAGATTAAATGCTTTAGAACCAGGAAGATTTAATGCACTAGTTAATGATTTAGAGGATAATGGAGATTATTCTTCATTTACTCAAATGAGTATTACTCTATATCAATTATTACAATTTAGAGAAGCAGTAGAAATTGCTGTTAATGCAGCTAATGCTAATTCATTTACAATTGATATGTTACAAGATGTAGCAGATAATTTAACTGCTCTTGGATTAACTTCATTAACAGTTAATGGA
>JAIUMM010000029.1 GCA_022565615.1 Nanobdellota archaeon
ATAACTTAAATCAATTTCTGGATGTAATCTATAATTAGACACATTCCTATCAAAAATTAAATTCCAATCTTTACTAAATTGATTTTTTAAATTTTTATTTTGAGAAACTAAATTTTGATTAACAATAGGAAATATTAAACATTTTTTTTTTTTAACTAAGTTTTCAATCTTCTCTTTTGAAATATTAAAACTTTTAAAAATATATCATTTTGAATCAATTTATTTTTCAATATCTTCATAAGTATTACAATTTGAAAAATCAAAATTAAATTCAGCCCATTTCTGATTTTTAGCCATTTGTGAATTTTCTAAACAATATTTTACATAACTTAGTAATTTAGTAGAATTTTTATATTGATCCCAATCTTCTTTAATTTTATTTTTTTCTAACTTTTTATAACAAATATGATTATGAAATTCTTTATAAGCTCCTTTATTTTTAATAATTTTATTTAAAGTTTTAGAAGTTAAAGATTTTATATAATAAACTTTCAATTCCCCCTTATTTTCTTTTATAAGTTTTTCAAGAAGATTTTTATACTTAATTTTTGGAACTGTAAATAAATGTTTATCATTATTAATATCTTCAATAATTAAACCCAAGTCCTCAACCTTATTGATTTCATATATTTCTCTTAATTTATCTCTTAATTCAGAAAATATTTCCCCATAATCTTGTGAAAGAGTTTTGAATATTTGAGTTAAATTTTTATATTTTTCAATATTATTTTTTTGCTCACCTCTTTTTCTCCCTAATTTTTGTTTAGCTGTATTGTAATTCTTAAAAATATCAGAATTATTTTTTTTATAATTCTTTCTTTCATCATCAGTTAAATTAATCCAAGAATCAATAGAGATTTCTAATTTTTCAAGTTCTTTTTTAGAGAATATATTTCCTTCTTTAAATTCTTTGGATTTTTTATCAAAATGTTTAATTTTAAAATATTTCAATTCACTTAAAATTATATTTACTCTTTCTTTATAGTCTTTTAAATTTTTTTCCCTGTTATTACCATCATTATTATAATCTATATTTTTTAACTGTTCTTTTAAGTAAGAAAGTTTTGAGAATAAAATAAAATTACTATTATTCTCGACATCCACATCAAAATTAGTTTTTAAATATGATGAACACTGATTCTTATCAAAATTTACTTCATAATACTTACTTTTAGCTAAATTTTCCCAAGCATAATCAAAAGATAATTTAATTGGATAAGAATTCAAATCAAAAGTTTCTTTCTGGTCATTATACTCTTTTCCTATTTCAATATTTTCCCCAATATTGTTTAAAATAGAATAAATTTCATTTTGATTTAGATTTAATTCATCTTGATAATTTTTCTCTATAAATTTTGAAAGTTCATACTTAACTATTGGTTTTAATGCTTTAAATTTAAACAGTTGAATTGATTGTATTAAACTAAATAACCTAACTTTATTTTTCCCATTTGAATTTTCAACAGAAGATTTGAAAAGATCAATTTTTTTATATTTATTTAGAAAATAATCTCTAATCTCAAAATTATCCTTATTTTTCAAATCATTAAATAAAGAAATTAATTTCAAATTAGAAATAATTTTTTTAATCTGTTCATCATAGTTCTCGGATTTTTTCTCCAATGTATAGGGATTTAATGTAATTTTTTTATAAAATGAATTCCCTCCATAAGATTTAAATAAAACTTTTAATTCTTCAATATCTTCTTCTAATTTAATTCTAGACTCATAAATTTTAATGAAATTTTTTAAATTAGATTCATTTTTATCATCTATAAAAATCGAATTTGAAAAATTTATACTTTTATCATTTAAAGGTTTTAAAATTTCATTTGCTATATTAAATATAGCTAAACTTTTTTTTCTAAAATCAACTAAATTTGGTTTTTGATTTGATAAATTATTTTTAAGAGCTAATTCAGATTTTTGAATCTCAAATTCCAACTCCTTTTGTAATTTTTGAAAATAAAATAGATTTTTATTCCAATATGATATAATTTTATCTTTATTTGGTAATGAATTTAAAGAAGAATTTTCAGGATAAATTTTTTTCTTATATCGTTTCTTTTTTTTATCATATGTTTCCTTCGGAATATCAAATAAACATTTTTTTGCAAGAATTTTATAATAATCTTTAATTATAAAGATTTGGTCTCCTCTTCTAAAAAACTTCTCCCAATCATTATAAAAAAATTCAATCTCAGTTATGCAATATTTAACTCTTTCAAGTAATTCTTCTTCATTAAAATCTTTTTTATCTTCTAATTCACTTTTTAATTTATCGTAAATAAATTTAATCTCAGTTTCTAAAATTTTATGAGTATAATGTTCTTTTTCCTTATTATTTTTATAATTTTTCTCATAATTTAGAGAAAGGCCAAATCTAAGTGTTTTGCTTAAACTATACTGATTTGTTAGCCCTCTCCATATATTTTCATTATTAATCTGCTCCATAATTTATTTTAGAAGATTTGTCTTTATAAATATGTCTGCTATAGAGAATAGAATTTTTTGAAAAAAAAGTAAAAATATATGAAAAATATTTCAAAAATTTGAAAATATATTAATCTCAATAAAAAATATTTTGATAAAAAATAAAACAAAATCTCCGAGATTTTGTCACAATGTTGAAAAAATTATTTGAATTCTACTTCACACTTCTCCCCAATATTTACTTTTTTTGGAGTTCCAATAATTCTTGCATCATGACTAATTAAAGAAAAGTGTAAATGCATATTCTCAATTTGAGTTCTTTTTGAAATAATCGAATTACTAATTACAGAACTCTCAACAACACATCCTTCCTCTATTGAAACATAAGGACCAATTACACTCTTACTCACTTTAGCACCTTTTGAAATATAACAAGGAGGAATTATGATACAATCCTCTCCATGCTTAATAGATACATCATGTTTAGACATTTTCTCTAAAAAATAAGAATTAGCTTCCAAAAGTACAGATACTCTTCCACAATCAAACCATTTATCAACTTCATACACTTCTAACTCATCATCTTTACTCAAAGCAAGTTCACTAATCACCTGAGCAATTCTATACTCTCCTTTTACAGTAATTTTCTCATCTTGATGTTTTTGAAGCATAGTTTTCACTTGTTTAAATGAATGAAAATAATATGCACCAATAATTGCTAAATCACTTTTTGGATTATCAGGTTTTTCTTCAATTCCAACCACTTTATTTTCAGAGTTAAGTTCAACAACACCATATTGAGTAGGGTTTTCAACTCTTTGACATGCAACACTTCCAGATCTTCCTCTTGCTCGTTTTACCATCTCAATAATATCAAAATCAATTAACGTATCACCAAATAACACAAATAACTCATCATCAACATCTTCTTGAATACTCTCAAGACCAAGAAGTACAGCAGAACCATCTCCATTTCTCACTTTTTGCTCAACAAAAGAATACGGAATTTGTGAAAAATTTTCTTTAATATGATTCATAATTTGTTCCTTATGATGTCCAACAATAAAAATCACTTCATCTGGATTTAACTTCATAGTACTATTAATAACATAGTCTAGCATCTCAACTCCTGCAATTTTTAACATTTGCTTAGGAGTAGATAATGTGTGAGGTTTTAAACGTGTTCCTCCTCCTGCAACTGGAATTATTACTTTCATACTTACACAGAAAATTACTCTTTTAAAAATGTTTGCAAATATTCATCACTTTAGAATTAAAAAATCAAAAATAAATAGTAATATATTTATTCTTCAGCTGATTCTAAAACTTTTACGTTCTCAGCTTGAAGACCTCTATCAGTTTTAACTGAATCAAATTCAACTTCAACATTGTCTTCTTCTCTAATATTACTTTGACCTTGAGGTAATTTAGAATAATGAACAAAATGTTCTTGATTATCTTCTCCTTTAATGAAGCCAAATCCTTTTTCTGAATTATACCACTTAATTGTTCCTTTCATTTTTTATTATGTAAATTTAAGAATCGTAAAGAAAAATGTTACTCAAAGTCAAATTGAACTCATTAAAATTAACTCAACTAAAAACTTTTTTACTATAATTTTTACTTTGTACTCTTAAATAAATAATTTAATTGAGATCTATTAATAAAACTATGTACTAACTAAAATAGAATAAAACTTGTCAATTTAAATTCATATTATCCAAAAATCTATTCATAACTCTTTTAAACTCACTTCAACTCCTCTTCTTCATATGTCAAACCCTTTAATGAGTAAAAAACTCCCAGCAGTGTATAAAATGCAAAATGGAAAGTTACTCAATAAACTTGAATTTATAGACTATTTTGAAAATAAAGTATTTAAAACTATTAAAAAATTTAATTTATTTGATTTAAATGATAAATTTGTAGTAGCTGTAAGTGGTGGAAAGGATTCAATCACAGTTCTTTATTTAGCTCAAAAATATCTAAAAAGAAAAAATTTACATAAAAATTTAATAGCACTTGCAATTAATGAAGGAATTGAAGATTATAGAGAACATACTCTTGAATTTTTAAAAGAATTTTGTGCAAAACTAGATGTTGAATTACATATTGAATCCTATAAAGAAAAATATAATAAAACATTAGATTCATCAATTAAAATTTTAAGAGATAAAAAAACTAACATTTCACCTTGTAATATTTGTGGAACTTTTAGAAGAACAGCTCTTAACACAGGTGCTAGAAAACTTGGTGCTACAAAAGTAATTACTGGTCACAATTTAGATGATGAAGGACAAAGTATATTATTAAATATGATGAAAAATAATTATAAAGTTCTTCCAAGACTTGGCCCTAGTAATGGTGTAGTTGGAGATGAAATGTTTATTCCAAGAGTAAAACCTCTATATTTATGTACAGAAAAAGAAGTAAGACTCTACACTATTATCAAAGGATTTGATGTAGGATATGATGAATGTCCCTATTCAAAAGATTCATTTAGAAGTAACTTAGCTGACACATTAAACATACTTGAAGATAAACACCCAGGTATTAAATCTTCTTTAATAAATTTTTATTTAACAATTCAGCCAACCCTTAGAGAACAATATGTAAAAGAAGAAGGTACATTAGTCACTCATTGTACAAAATGTGGGGAACCTTCTCAGAGAAAAGTTTGTAATACTTGTGAGATGAGAGCAATAATTGATGGAGAGAATAGTAATGGAGAAAACAGTGATGAAAATAATGCCAATCAATAAGTTGATAAAGTAAAAAATAATAACAAATACATAATTAACTCAAAATAAACTTAAGACTAATAAGTCTAATTATTTATAAAATTTAATATTGTAAAATTCTCCCTTAATAGTTATGAAAAATATTCTTAATAGTACAATATACTAATAATTTAAATGACATTATTTGACAAAAATAAACAACAATCTTCTAATCCTGATTTATCTAATATTAAACAAGCATCTAATCCTAACTCTGTAAATAACAATAATACTTCTCAACTGCCATCTTTTAACTCAAACCCAAATACTACAAATAATTCTAGACAAGATGAATTTGTAAACCCTTTTAATTCTAATAATGGTAATAATATGGGAAATAATCAAAATGGTTTTTATGACTCCAATAATAATAATAATCCGGGAAATATGAACTCTTATCAGCCTCCTTCTTATGATCAACAAACACCTACATTTAATTCTTCTTCAAATCCTCAAGATTCTATGAATATGGGACAAACAGGAACTTATGTACAATCAAGTTTGAGTAATTTGAATTCAGGAGATTTTATCTCAAAAGAACAAGCTGAAGAAATAATAGTCCAAACAGTTGAGAGTGTACTTGAAGATAAGTGGGAAGATATTACTAAAAATGTTAGAAAAGTAGTTGAGTGGAAAGATAAAGTTGAGAGTCAAATAACACTTGTAAAAGAAGATATAGTTTCACTTCAAGATGCATTTTCCACACTTGAGAAAAGGTTAATCTCAAAATTAAATAACTATGATAAAAGTATTTTAGATGTTGGTTCAGAAATTAAAGCACTAGACAAAGTATTTCAAAAAGTTACACCAACGCTTGTAAATAATGTGACTGAACTTGGAAGAATTGCAAAAGAATTAAAGAGTGTATCAAATGCAAATAAAAAATTTGATGAATAAATAATTTTTATACTTTTGAGATGTTTTATATTAAGCATATCTTCTTAATGACGATAATAAATACTTTGCCCTTTTTTTAGTTAAATCATTCTCACTGGAAATATCTTTTTTTTCTAAAATTTCATGTTCTTTTATATCTGTTGAACTTCTTTGAAGATTTTGATTAGAAGAAGAATTAATATTACTTGTAGATTCTATCTTTTCTAAATTCTGTAACTCATCAGCCATTGTTTGATAAATTTGAGTTTGAATTAAATCTAAATTTTCATTTGAAGCAGGACTACCTTGAAATTCAAAGACTCCATCCTCTAAAAAACGTGGAATTAAAAATGAATTAGAATTATAATGAGATGTTACAAACATTGTTGCTTGAGGTTGAACTGCTTCAAATATTGCTTGAAGAAAATATTTTGAAAATAAAAAAGAATGTGCATATGAATTAATAGTTGGATTTTTATTTTTTAAATCAATTTGTAGAGTTCCAATATTTTTTGAATATTCAAGAAGAGAGATCATAATTTCTTCATCATCAAATATTTTTAAAATATCCTTATTTTCTTCAAACGTTTCAACTTCAAAAGTATTATTATATAGCTTTGTATCTTTTTGTATATTATTATTATCTTCAAAATTATTTTTATTATCAATCCCTCCATTATGTTTTTCTTCTTTGTAAACTTCAATTTTTTCCCCATCATCTTCTAAATTTGATGCAACTACTTGAGATAATTTTAATTCTTTTGCTAACTCGTCTTTAGATTTTTTTTCAACCTCAATACCATTATTTTTTTCAACTTCAATTTCAATAGGAATTTCATCATTAATTTTTAAATGATTTTTTGTATCTTCTTCAAATTCTTTAAAATTATGTTTCGTATGTGTTGAAGTTTGTGAAGAAATTAATTTTTCCAAATTCTCCTCTTCATCTCTGTGAGTATTAATCCCTTCAATACTATGATTAATATTAACATATTCACTTTTTGAAGAATGTAAATGCTCTTTAATTTCATCTTTTAAAGAATTTTTAGAAGAAGATTCTTGAATAGAATTAAACTTAATATCATCATTAAAAGACTTAAAACCCATAATTTGAGAAAATACTTGTTCATTATCAATTTCTCCTTTTTCATTTCTTGGAGCAAGAATTGGATTATAAATTTCTTTAGAATTAATTATACCTATATGTTCTTGAACCAAATTATGATTTTTAAAATGTTGTGATGAATTCAAATTACTAATATAATTAATAACAGAGTGAATATATAACATTGTTGCTTGAAATTTTGAAGTTTGAAACATATAATCTAAAATTTTTTTTGAAAATTGAAAATTTAAATCATTATAATTATATTTAACACTTACTTTTCCCACTTTTGAAAATTGTAAATTATGTAATTCCAGTATTGTGTTATTATCTACATTTTTATTATTAACATTCTCTTCTTGAACTTCTAAATTCTCTTCTTGAATAGGAGAAGATTGTAAATTTGGAATTATTGTTGTATTTGTTGAAGAACCATTCAAATTATAATTATTATTATTTGAAACATTTTCTAAAATGTTATCATTTGAAGGATTAATTGATGAAATTGAAAAAAATGCATTCTTCAAAACATCTTTTCTCTTTAGTTCTAATGTTTGAATAATTGTTGAAATAATTTCAAATGTTAATTTATTTTTTTTTTTTATAATTGAATTTAAATTTGAACTTTTAACTCGTAATAATTCTTTAATTTTAAATAAACACTTTTCCAAAATTTCATATTCCTCAATATTTGAAACTTCTAAATTTTTTGAATGTTGAATAAGAGAATAAATTTCTAAATATCTATCCTCTATTTTAACTTTTTCATACGTTTCAAGTCCAAAAACTAACTCCTCCAATTGAGTAATCATACTTAGAAATGAAATTATAATTTTATAAATTTGTGTATTCTTTATACTTTAATTAATAAAAAATTAATTAATTAATTAATTAATAATCATTATTTTAACAATTAAATTCTAAAATTATTTTTTCAAATGAGTAGTTTCATTAAATTTTAAATTTGTAGTTTTAATATTTTTTTTAGAAAATAGAATAAAAGAGTATAAAGGTATAAATTCCTCAAATTGACATGTCAAAAAAGAATAAGAATCAACCATTAAATGTTCCAAAATCTCAACATCTTGAGCAGTTACATTATATAAACCAAATTCGTAAGAATTTTTTTTAGATGTATGAGGTGCAGCATAATGAATTAATTTAGAAATTGCTTCATAATTATTCTTCTTACATACTTGTTTTAATTCTTGTAAATCACAAGCAACAAAAGAGAGCAAGTTAACTATATCATTTGAATTCATAATTCCACCAACTCCTAATACTCCTCCTATTTTTTGTTCAAATGAATATTTTTTAAGTAATGCATTTAAACTATGTAACTGTTTAATTTCTTGAATATGAGTAGAATACATAGAAATATTTGTACAACCAACACTAGTTTTTATCTCTTTAATTAATTCAATTATAAACTCTAATACTTTTTCATATAAAGGATGAATTGTTCTACTAATCCCAATTTGATTATTTAAAAACAAATAATCTTTTTCTGAAATTAATAATAAATATAAATTATTACAAAAACTATCAATATTAATATACACTACATTTGGATATTTAGATATAGCAATTTTACTAATTATTGAAACTAATTCATTTTTAATTATCAATTTAAATTCTTCTTTTTTAGTGTCTTCAAAACTTAAAGAAATTTGATTTTTTAAATATTGAGGAATTAAATCAAATGCATTTTCAATACATTCACTTGAACTTGGAAAATGAGATTTTTCAAGAATATGCTTTGAAGATGAATGAACTAATAATTTTTTATCAAAAGTGATTCTATTAAATGAAACATTTTTTTGCATCTGTTTAATTTCTTCTTTAGATAAATGTTTAATTTTATATTTTTCTAATCCCAAATATACAAATCCATTAATATCTGAACAATCAAGCGTTAAAAAATCTCCTGTTGAAATTAAATGATCAAATTGACCTACTTGTAAAATCACAGGAATTGAATGTTCATAACACATTTGAGCACAGTGAGAAAATTCATTACCTCTTTGAACAACAAGTGCTTTTGCTTTTAATAAATAATGTTGCCATTGAGGATTTGTATCTTTTGTGATTACAATTGTCTGGGAAGTAATGTGTTGTAAATCTTGATATGATGAAACAATTAAAGCTTTTCCATGAACAATACAATTACCAAGACCTACTCCTTGTAAAATTGGTTTTGATGCTGATTCAATAATTTCATATGAAACTAATTCTTTCTTTTCTAAATTCAAATATTTTGATTCTAAAAAAATTTCTTCAATAATAATTTTTCCTGAGTTTGTAAGTGAAAAATATATTTTTAAAGGAGTATAATTTTTAAAATATTTAGTTAATTTCTCTTCTAAATCTAGAGTTAGAGAAGTAATTGCTCTTATTTGTGAATTTGATAATGTCTGTTTATCTTGAGCAATTTTTGATGTAAAAATTCCTTGAAAATTATTTTTAAATCCATATTTAAATATCTCAAACACATCTACTTGAGTGAGATTAATTGAATTATATACTTCTTCTCCAAAACCTGAATAAATTACACTAATTAACTCATGCCCTGTTGTATATTCAATGCTTGAACTAATCCCACTCACTTGTGCATCAAGTACTTCTTCAAAACCAACTGCTAAACTAATCTGAGTCTCAATAATTCCTAAATCATATCGTAATTGCATATTATATTCACTATAAAATTCAAGTAATATAGACTTAATTGAGTTAAAAACATCCTCTAAAGATTGTAACTTTACATTATTTGAAATGTACAAAGGAGTTGATGAATAATTCTCAAATTTAGAAATATTAGAAGTAAAACTTAACTTAGGTTTTAGAATAATTTCTGAACCTCTTTGAACTTCTGCTCTAACATCTTGAGTCATTGAATTATAAACTCTTGATAATTGAACTTTTAATAAATCTGAAATTCTAATACTCTCAAGTATTGATTGAATTTGATGAGAAGCTTTAGAAATTTCTTTCTCATTTGAAATAGAATTTATATTTTGATTATTATTTGAAGAAGAAGAAGAAGAAGAAGAAGAAAAATTGCTAGTTGGTTTTTTTAACTTTGAAATAATATTTGAAATATTTTGAAGAACTAAGTTCTCTTGCAAAAGAAGTAAAATTCCTTGATGAGTTAAAATAAATCCTCTTCTATGCTCATTTTTTAATTTGTAAGAAGCATTTAGAGAATTTGAATTATCATACATACTACTCACAACACTTTTTAGAGCAAAATAATCTCCAACTAAATTAGAATCATTAAAACTAATTTCATTAAATTTCAAAATTGTTTTCAATTCTTTTTGTTCAATACTTCTTTTTCCAGAATGTAAATTTGAAATAATTGTGTGTAAATCCATATATTACATTCATTAAATTCAATACTATATGTATTTTTATTGTTCTTATTGAGTCAAGAAAAAAATACTTTATAAACTCTAAAGATAAAATAAGACATAGTTAAAAAATAACTTTCATACCTACAATTTTATAGATACAATGGAACTCAACAATCAAGAATTTTTATTTAGAAATAATCAGACTCTTTCTTTAGCATCTAATGAAGAACTTTTTAATATCTCTTCACATTATTATTCTCAAAATGAGTTTCAAAAAGCATATGAAATTTTACACTACATTGAACTTAAAAATGTAATAATTCCAAATTTACACTACAATCTTGCAATGTGTGCATATAAACTTGAAAATATTTCTCTTGCTCTTACTCATCTAAAATTAGAATTAAAATATTTTAATAATATAAAAGCATTTTCATTATATGAAAAACTCTCTTTAAATTCATCTCCTCCCTATTTAACAATTACTATATCATTACTATTTCTAGTAATTTATTTTTTATTTTTTAATAATTATTCAAGTTTAGATTTATTTTATTATTCTCTGCATCATGATACTCTTAAAATTAGTGGAATAATTACATCATTTTTTTTCCATTCCTCATATTTACATTTATTTTCAAATATTTTAATATTTTTATTATTAGGAAGTTTTTTAGAAAAATTTTTGTCAAAACTACAATATCTAACAATATTTTTTGGAGCAGGATTATTAGGAAATATGTTACAAGTATTGCTCATCTCAGAATTTAATGCAGTAGTTGGAATGAGTGGTTCAATTTTTGGTTTTTTAGCAATTATTCTTCTAAAAAGTCCTCTTTTATCAATTCCAATTCCAATATTTAAACTTAAAATTCCAATTTTATTTATAACAATTGGACTATATATATTTACATTAATTTCTATGCAACAAAGTATTCAAACTGTAGCTCATTATTCTCACTTATTTGGATTTTTAGTTGGATTAGGAGTTGGAGTATTGGTTAATTCAAATTTGAGAAGTAGATTTTATGCTCTTTTAATTGCAACATTTGGAACCCTTTTACTTACAGGTTTATTTATTCAAGTAGATACAATATTTACATATTTCATAGTTGATATTATAATTGGAGTTTCTTGTATTGTTTATTCATATAGTTACTTGAAAATGAGAGAAGAAATAATGGAGGAGTTATAAAAAAATGGCATTTGAAGAAGAACAACTCATACAATCAACAGTCATTAGCATCATACTGCTAATTATATTCATATTCTCATTTAATTCTCAAAGTGAAGTAGACATACAAGAATTTGAAAATTGTATTTCTCAAGAAAGTTGTTTATATGAATTAATTAAAGTTTCAAATCAAACTCAATTATGTACTCAAAGTTCAAATATAAGTAATTGTTACACAAATTTTGCAATTTTTATGGCTGAGCCAGAATTATGTTATTCAACTACACAAGAATTTGAATGTATTGTATCCGTAAGTATACACTCTCAAGAAAATTTCTGTGGATTTATAAGAGATGAACATAGATTTGAAGAATGTATTAGAAATTTAATATATTTTGAAATAATTGACTAAAATTTTTATAAAAATAGAAATAAGTAAAAGCATAGAAATTATTATTTACCAAAATTTCTCTGAATTGATGTAAACCAATTAATAATTTTATTTAAATCTTCTACATTTAATTCAGGCCATAATTTTTTAGTCAAATATAATTCACTATATGCTGATAAAAATAACATAAATCCTGAAATTCTTGGAGCATCTCCTGTTCTTACAATTACTTGAGGAGGAGGAGTATTTGAAAAATAACTTTCCTGAACAAATAGTTCTGAATTAATTTCTTCAATATTCAAATCTTCCTCTTTAACTTTCTTAGCAATTCTTTGTGTAGTTGTAATAATTTCATCAACACCATCATAAAATAGTGCAATATTGACATAATATTTTGGTTTTTCAAATTTTTTAAATAATTTTTCTTCAAATTCAATTATTTTTTTCTCAACAGATTGTAACAAATCATTTTCACTTTCAAAACCTAACGTTGATAATTCTTTATCTGCTTTTTTTAAAATTAGATTTTTACTAATTGAATTAAGATTTTTTTCTTCTTTAGTTCTATCTAATTCAACAAGCTGAGTATTAATTCTATTATCTATAAAATATCTCCCCCTCATTTGAACAAATACACCATTTTCAATACAAAACTCTTCAAATTGAGGATCTTCAAGAAGAGTAATTATCAAATCTTTAATAGTTTCAAGTTCTTTTGAAGCTCTTTTTTTTGAATTATCTAAGGAAAGAGCAAAAAAAGAAGTTGTTTGAATATCTGTAGTTACTTGCCATTTTAATATATTAAAAAATTGAAGCATACCCAATTTATATCCATCTTTATATTCTAAGTTATTTCTCTTAGAATATCGTCTATTACCGTCCATAATAAAACCAATATGATTTAACATCTAAAAATAAACAATGAGTAAATTTTATAAAACTTATGTTAATAAAATTAAAAATATATGAAATTTGCAAGTAAGTCCATTCAATTAATTTTTTTAGTAATTTCAATTATTCTCACAATTCCTCAAATTTATGCAATCCCTCCTCCAAGTTTTATTATAAGTATAATTCAAATGATTTTTCAAATATTAGGAATAATAATTGGATTAATAATTATAATACTTTTTAA
>JAIUMM010000030.1 GCA_022565615.1 Nanobdellota archaeon
AATTGAAAACATCTCTTCCACATATTTTCTTTAAATTCGCTCAATTTCAGCTTTAGAGTATTCTTTTTGATTAAAAGCAATTCCTCCTTTTGCTCCTCCAAATGGAATATTTACAAGAGCAGTCTTTAAACTCATTAAAAAGGCAAGTTCACTTACTTCTTCAATATTTATGTCTTGATGAAATCGAATTCCTCCCTTATATGGTCCAAGAGCATTATTGTATTGAACTCTAATTCCTTCTAGATATTCTAGCTCTCCAGTATCTCTTCTAATTGGAAAATAAACTTGAGTTATTTTATTTGGGTGATGAAGAGTTGAAGTTTCTTCTCTTAAAATTAATCCTTTCTTTTCAACTTGTTTTAGAACGTGTTTGTATGTTTTAATTTCTTCACTTATCATACAATAATTCAGTTATTACTCATTTATAAATTAAAGGAGGAGTTGAAAGAAATGAATGTAAATTCACATAAAATATTTTAGAATTATTGATTTTGATGAAGAGGAGTTAAATCAAGTTCATTTCTTGCCTGAAATTGTAAAAAATAATTTCCTGTTTCTTGATATAAATCATAACTTAAAAATGATTCTAAATCTTCTAATTGTTCAAGCACTAAATCTGCAAATGATACTGAAATTAATTCATCAGGCATTTTTATTGGATCATAACTCATACAAATACTTAATATTCTTGTTAGTTCCCTTATCTCCTGAGTTGTAGGAGATAAAATAATATCTTATTGTTGAGCTTGAATTATTTTCTCTTCTAAATCAATTATCTGTGTCATTTTTATTTTGAATTTTTAAAATTAGGTGATGGAAAAATCACTTCCATATCTTTAAAAAAATCTGCTAAATATAATGATGTTTCATCTCCTCTTTGTCTGAGTTGTAAACATGCATAATCAAGAGAAGGATACTCAAATACTGTTTCTCTTCCATTCAAATGACTCACAAAATCTTGAACTACAAAATAACTACTAACTAAAATTTCAAGTCCGCTTTGAATTCCTTCATTTTTTCTAAACCTATTAATTACATCCCAATCAATTACATCTAATTCTAAATCATATCTCTTACCATTAAATGAAGAAATATATTTTCCAATATCACTTAAAAGTTGTTTTGGAATTATAGGATTTTCTCCAAATTCATCGTAATATTCATTAAAATAAATGAAAGGATTTGACATCGAAGATTTATCAGGAATTCCTAAGTATTTTGATAAAAGAATCAACTGACTCTCTAGTTCTTGTGTCATTTGGGTCCCTTTAAGTTTATCTTCTTTTAAATTTAGAGGATTTGATGAATATATAGGTATTACCATTTTTAAATTAAATTATTAAAACTTTTAGTTATATATTTTAAATTAACTATCAAAAAAGATTCCCAGTTTTGCTCTATTCCAACATTTATTAAACTTGAAATTGAATTTATTTTATATGTCACTACACAATACTAAAAATTTAGAGTTTATAAATTTTATCTCCTTCAAATCTTAATATAAATGGTTTTGATAATGCTCCAATGAATTCTCCTCTTTCATTTTTATTAAGCCAACCCATTGCTCTAAATTCATTTTCATTAATTTGCTCAATAATTCTAATTACATACATCTCCTCTTTACAATCAACTACAATTCCTGTGTTATTAACTGGTTTAAACTCTTCAACTAAACTAGTTGAATAATAACAATGAAGTCCTGTATAACTTCCCTCAATTTTTGATGTAAACTTAGGCGAATAATTTGAACTTAAAGTTGAAAAGAATAAATAATATATACCATTATGAATTATCATTTGAGCTGTTTCCATCTCATCGTATACTTTTGGACTTAAAATTTGTATATGAAATTTCCAATTGAGTAAATCTTGAGATTATAATAGTGCAATACAACCATTATATTCTCTTGTTTTATTTTCTAAATCAATTGAATTCTCTCTTGCTGAGATAAGCATAAAATATTTTTGATATGTTTTATCATAAAAAATATCTGGGTCTCTAAATGCACCAATTTTTCCAAGAGTATTTTTTTCATTATCTATATAATAATACTCCTTTGCTTCTAAAAGAGGATTGTGTTCATATTTAGTCCAATTAATTAAATCTTGTGAAGTTGCAAGTCCTATTTTTTGAATCCACATTTCATGTTCATTTTTTGATCTTCCAGTATAAAACATATAATAGAGATTATCTTTTTTATATACACATCCAGTCCATAAAGATAAGTTATCCCAATCCTCATCTAACACACCAGGTTCAAGAGCAACAGGCAATTCTTCCCAATTAATCAAATCTTTTGAGATAGCATGTCCAATTGAAACATTATTATTGTGTCTTAATTCTGAATCTTGAGTTTTATTTGCTTGAAGATAAAATACATGATATGTGTCCTCTTCTTTAATAAACCAACTATCCCACAGAAATTTATTATTTGGAGCATAATTTTGATTCATATATTTGGTATGAAGGAGGAGTTTATAAAAATTCAGAAAAACTTGATGAATGTATAATTAAAAGTAAATAAAAATTAAAACTAATGAAATGTAAACTTTAAAAAATATTCAAGTTTTGTGAAACAAAACTTAGAGCGATTTTTTATTCATCTAGGAAATGAGCATCCAAAAAGGTCTGAATTCAAAGACCCTAAACGGTCTTTGGAATCTACGCTGATGAGTACTTCAAGTAAAGTACTCCTCTATAATCTATGAAGATTATCCTAATTATTCATCTAAGAAGTGAGCATCCAAAAATGTTTGAATTTGGCTTCCCCTATCTATTGCTTTTCTTAAATGTACTGCTTTTTTAGTATCTCCCATTAGAATTCCTCCTACAAATAAGTTATTTAAAAAGTAGAATTTTCTATACACTTCAGTTTTAGGATCCTTAAGTTCCAATACTTGATACTCCTTAGCATCTTCTCTATAACCATAATCTCCAATTGAAAATGTTTTATATCCAAATTCATTAAAACTTGTAGAAATTGGTTTAGGGAAATATTGAACACTGTTATCTCCAATAGCTTGAGCACCTGCAACTTCTCCTTGCTCAATTGCAATAGCCCACAATCCTCCTATATTTTTTCCAAATTCAATACAATCCCCACACGCAAAAATATCTAAATCGTCAGTTTGCATACTAGCATTTACCACAATTCCACGATTTACAGTAAGACCAGCTTGTGCAGCAAGTTCAGTATTTGCAACAATTCCTGTATTTTGAATTACTAAATCACAATCTATTCTCTTTTGAGCATTTTGTAACTCAACTCCACACACCTCCATTAAATCATGACCTGTTCCATAGATTTCTTCAATACTCTCACTAGTTAAAATGTTCATTCCATTATCTTCCAAATGTTTTTGTAATAACTCAGAACCATCTGTATCAAGTTGTCTGAGCATAATTCTATTTGAAAACTCAACAACTGTAACCTCAATTCCTTTTTTCATCAAAGAACATGCCACTTCAATTCCTAAAATTCCTCCTCCTTGAACAACTGCTTTTTTAACTCCTTTTGATTTCACAAACTCATCAATTCTATTAAAATCATCTCTTGATCTTAAACAAAATACTCCTCTTTTATCTCTTCCATGAACAGGTACACAATTTGCTCTTGCACCAGTTGCAATAATGAGTTTATCATATCCAATATGCTCACCACTTAATGTTTCAACATATTTATGCTCACGATTTATTTGTACTATTTTTGAATTAAGCTTTAATTCTACATTGTTTTCTTCAAACCACTTTTGAGATTTAATTTCACACTCAAGTTCAGTACATAATTTTTTTGAAAGTAAAATTCTATAATAAGGTAACATCTTCTCATCACTACACATTACAATAGGAGCATGTGTGTTTCTCTCTCTTATACTCTCAATTGCTGAAATTGCTGCAACCCCTCCTCCTACAATAACAATTCTCCTCTCATCTTCACTACTATACTCACTTTGCTTATCTAATATTTCAACAAATTGATCTGCTGGTGCCCCACATACTGGACATTCTTCAGGAGGATACTCTCCTTCAAAGACTTCTCCACACACTAAACACTTCCACTTTCCAGTTTTAATTTTTGCCCAATTAGTTTTAGGTAGAGTTTTTAAAGATAATACTTTTTTTGCAAATTGTTCACCAAATACAAACGCTTTTTTTAATTTCTCTTCAGTATTAGGGTTAAATTTAATTCTAAGTGAAGGTCTATATACTTCACACTTTAATTGAGAAAGTCTGCTCTCAATATTTCTCACAGCTTCTCCAGACCAACCAAAACTTCCAAAACTCCCTGCAAGTCTTCCTTCAACTTGCATAGGAGAGAGACTATGAAGAGTTTCCCAAATTTGAGGTTGTGTATCTGCATTAATTGTAGGAGAACCTACTAAAAATGCTTGAGATGTTAAAATTTCACGAATAGCATCTTGTGGTTTTTGAGTCACTAAATCAATAAGAACAGGTCTTAAATTTTGAGCCTCAATAGCTCTTGCAATTTCATGTGCAATAGTTGCTGTGTATCCATATGCTGATGTATAACAAATAGCAATTTTATCCTCCTCAATTACTGCATGATCACTTGACCATGTATTATAATTTTCAATTACTTCTCTAATCCAATTCTTCTCCTTTGTAACTCTTAGAGCACATCCATGAGCTGGACACAATTCTTTAATTTCAAATCTTGCAAGTTTTTTAGTAGCACTTAGTACATATTCATAAAATGGTTTGAAAATACACGTATAATAATATTTTTGAGCACCTAAATATTGTTGTCTATGTTCTTCTTCAACTTGATCAGCATACACATGATCACTACAATAATGAGCTCCAAAAATATCACATGTAAACAATTGCTTAGTTGAATGTAAATATGTAACCATAGTCTCAGGCCAGTGCATATTTGGAACAAGTTCAAAACTAATTTGTTCACTTCCCACTTGAAGAGTTGTACCCTCTTTTACTTCTAAAAAATTAAATGAATCATTATTTGCAATATCTTTTAAAAAACCTTGAGCAGAAGGTGTTGCTACAATAGTTAAATGTGGCATCTCTTGAAGTAATCTTCCAATCTCTCCACTATGATCTGGCTCCATATGATTTGAAATTAAATATTTAATTTTTCTTAAATCTCCAACCTCTTTTTTGAGCATTTCAATATATTCCTCTATAAAATATTCTTTTGCAGAATCAATTAGAGCATACTCTTCTCCTCCATTAATAATATAGGAATTATATGTAGTTCCAAAAGGTGTTTTCATGAATACATCAAAAATTCTCAAATCTGGGTCTTTTGCACCTACAAACGTAACTTTTTCATTTAATTTTTCAACATGTAACATTATACTATTTTTTATATAATTTTATTTAAATACTCTTTTTATAATTCAAGAGTTGGTAAAAATTATACAAATCCTCCTCCCATTAATATAAACCCAAGTAGTGATATTATCAAACAATAAATTCCAACAATTATTAAATTAATCTTAATAATTTGAGACTCTTTATCATACACTCCAACTAATGCACTCACTGCTAAAATATTATGAATTGCGATCATATTTCCAGCTGCTGCACCTGATGCTTGCAAAGCTAAAATTAATTCTTGTGAAATTCCATTACTCAGAGCTGCTTCAACTTGTAAAGATGAAAAAATTAAGTTTGAAACTGTGGCTGAACCTGCAATAAATGAACCAAAGGCTCCAATTAGTGGAGCAACTAAAATATACAAAGGACCTAAATTTGAAAACATTGCTCCAATAATTTGTGGAATTCCATCATATACTGAAAGATTAAGATTTGAATTTAAAATAAGTTGAACAAAACTCAAAGTAAAGAGAAGAGTAATAAATACAAATTTCACCTTATCAAAAGACTCTGAAAAAATTGAAGTAATCTCCTCTTTTTTCAAAGATTGAGTTTTTAGATATATAATTGAAAATAACATAAATGTAAGCATGATTAATATCCCTGGAGAACTTGCTCTAAATATAAATAATTGAATTCCTGTTTGTAAAAATGTAAATTCGATAGTGAGTAAATTAATTAATATTGATACATTAAATAAGTCAAGTCTTGTAATAAGTAGAAATCCTATTAATACAAAATATGGACTCACACCTAAAAGAATATGAGAAATAGGTGTTTTTGTTTTATTTGCTCTTTCAATTCCAACTCCAAAGCTCACCATTAAAATTGTTGCAACAAGTCCTACCACAGCTGCAATTACTGAAGGAAGTTCAGGCCCTACAAATATTGCTGTAAGTACAAATGGAATTGCAAAAAAAAATCCACTCAATAGTGCAAAAAATATACTTGGTTTGAGTTCTTTAAGAGGAATTTTTTCAAGAAGATGATATAATACTAATAATACTAAAGGCATAATTAAAGCAATAACTGCATTAAGTAGAGCTGCAATAATTGAGACTTGTTGAAGAGAAATATTTGAAGAAATAGAACTTGCAATTCCAATAATTATAGGAGTTCCAAATGCTCCAAATACTACGGATACTGAATCTGCTACAAGTGTAATTACAATAGCAGTTAAAGCTCTAAATCCTAAAAAAACAAGTAAAGGAGCTGCAATTGCTGCAGGTGTTCCAAATCCTGCAATTCCTTCAAAAAAACTTACAACAAACCAACCAATAATTATAATTTGTACATGCTTATTTGAAGAATATTCCTTTAGAAAATTTTTAATAATCTCTAATTTCCCTCTTTTTTCAAGTAAGCTAAATAACATAAGAACACTAATTATAATCAAAAATACCTCTAAGCTTACAAGCACTCCTCTTAGAGTTGCAAATAGAGCAGTCATTAATTCCATGTTCCAAATAAATAGAAGAAGTAAAAGAGTTGTGAAATACACACCAATCATTACTTTATACGATTTCACTCCTTTAATAACTAAAAAATATATAATGAGGATGAATGGGAGAAGAGCTAGTATATTTATAATCATAATTTTTATGTTAAAAAAAGAGTTTAAATATTTTATTCACCTAAAAATAAAATACTTTAAACTTCTTGTGAAAAAGTATTGAATAGATATTAATTCAAATTTCCAGTTTAAATTTTTGAGTTTAAATTATTACTACTAATTATTATTGAATAATTTAATAAAATAAGTTAATTTATATTTATGTAATGAATTTACATTTGAGTTCTATATTAAAAAGTCTTTTTTTATATAAAATAATTTTTTTACAATTTTTAATTATCATATTTGTTTCAAACTCTCATAGTACACTTACAAATACAACATTTTTAGAAGTAAATAATAATTCTTCAAATTTAGATAACACTAATTTACAATTTTTAAAATTACAAGAATTTATAGTTGAAAATTCTAAATTTATAGTTGAAAATGAATTTATCATCATATTTGATAATAAAGGATTTTTACATACTTATAATTCAATTGAAGAAAATTTAAGTGGACTGGAAACAAGAACAGAATTCTTTCAAACTCAAACTTTCAATTCTCAAAATAAATTTACTAATCTAAGAGTTGATGAAGATAATGATAATACTAATAATAGTAATAACTTAGTTGATACAAAACAAATTGCTCAAAAATTTTTAGAAAACTTTACTCATACTATAGACATAATTGAAAAACTAATTGAAGAAAAAATTACATACAAAAATTCATCTCAACAAATAAACTCTGAACTATTTGAGTCCAGAAATGTGTATAAAAATTCCAAAAAATCTCTTGAAACTCCTAAAAATAATTTAAATTTTAATTCTAATTCTAAAGAAGAATTTTCAATTTTAAAAGAACATAAACATTTATTTTCAGGAATTACAATTCAAGCAAATATTGAAATAATTGAATTTCTTATGAATGAATTTCCAGATTTTAAAATTATACCAAATTATAAAGTTGAGTTATTCATTTCTGAACAAACTAGAGAGTTATTGGAACTCAATGAGATATATAATTTACAAATTAATAATACAAACTTAACAGGAAGAGGAATTACTGTTGCTGTATTAGATACTGGAATTGATTACACGCATCCTGACTTTGGAAGCTGTTCAACTCCTCAAGATTGTCAAAGAATTCTAGATTTTTATGATTTTTCATCTTCAAATCCCTTAGATATTATGGATAGGCAAGGACATGGAACTCATGTTGCATCCACTATTGGTTCAAATAATTCAAATCCTCAATTTAAAGGAGTAGCTCCTGAAGTTAATTTTTACATATATAAAGTATTTCAAGATATAACTGGTTTTGGTAGTATTGACTGGATTATTGAAAGTTTAGAGAGAGCATTAGATCCAACTGGGAACATGAACTACTCAAATAGAGCAGATATTATTAGTATGAGTTTAGGAATTCCTATGATAAATGACCCTAATTTTTTAGTTGATTTAGAACTAGATGAAATTGCTCAAATCTCAATCCCTATTGTAGCTGCTGGAAATAATGGTTCTCAAGGATTTTATTCTGTTGCATCTCCTGGAAGTTCAAGAGGAGTAATTACAGTTGGTGCAACTACTATTAATGATGAAATTGCTCCATTTAGTTCAAGAGGACCCACTGAAATTGGAACATTAAAACCTGATATTTTAGCTCCTGGTGTTAATATTTGTGCTGCTAAATCTTCTTATGCTTCAATTAGTTCTTTTTTAAATTGTCAAGGCTCAACTCAACATTATTTTAATTCTGGAACTTCAATGGCAACACCAATTGTTTCAGGAACTGTTGCTTTAATGCTTCAACAAAATACTTCTCTTACAACACGTCAAGTTAAATCTATTTTAAGAGAAACTGCTCTTGATATTGGAATCTCACCTACTATTCAAGGATGGGGAAGAATTCAACCACTTAGAGCTATTGAAAAGGCAGGTGAGAGTTGTATTGTTGAATTTAATACAACTCAATTAGAATCAACTATTAATATTTCTGAGTTTGAAATTCCTGCTCTTATTAATTGTAATAATTTTACCCATTATAATATATTTTTAGATGTATTAAATAATACTGGAAGCATTATTTCAACATATAAATTACAAAATGGAACTCAGCAAGGAGATTTAGAATTAGTAATTAATAGAAGTTCGATTATCTCTGATTTTGCTCTATTAAGACTTGAGAGTTATTATGAATCTTTTAATGAAGAAGAATTAGTACTAAAATCTAATAATGATATGTTATTTACTTCAACTCGTATTAACCAAACACTTCAACCATTTGAAGAGATTTCTCATTGTGTAAATATTTACAGAGAAGGGGTATTCATATTAAATACAAATATTTCAACTTCTGAGTTTGATAAACCTTGTATTAATATTAAAAGTTCAAATGTTAAAATTCAATGTCAAGAAAATACTATACTCTTTAATTCAAACTCCTCCAACACATCATCGTTAGCAATATTAATTGAAAATGCTTCTAATGTGAGTGTTATTAATTGTAATTTTGACTCTTTTTCAAAAGGAATACTTGGAGTTAATAGTTCTGTAGTTACAATTTCAAATAATTCATTTTCAAATGTTCTTGAAATACACCTAGAGTTAAATGAAGTTACTAATTCAATTATTTCTCATAACAATTTTTTAAACTTAAATTTAAATTTATCTCTTGCTCTATATTTAAATAATTCTAATAGTAATAATACATTTTATCAAAATAGTTTTATGTCAAATACTTCAATTAATTCAAGTAATTGGGATTTAAATGAATTTAATTTTTTTAATACTACAATTTTAGTTAATTCAACTCTAAATATTTCAGTTGGAAATTATTGGATTGAACAGATATTGAGTTGTGAGGTAATTGAGAACATTAGTTTGGATGAATTTAATAATATTTCTTTATGTCAAGAACCTAATAATTATACCATAAATCTTGAAAATAATGTTGTTGATTTTGCTCCTCTTTTTAGTCAAGAATTATTTGATATGTTTTATCTTTCTCCAATTACTAGAACTCAACTTATATTTGAAAATCAAAGAAATTATTCCACACCTCTAATAATGTCTGGACATAGTCTAACTGACCCAATTCATTCAATGCTTAATTTATTAATTTCAAATGTTAGTAATTTATCTCAAGAAGAGATTAGAATTGATAAATCTACAATTCCTGGAAGTCCAATGGATTGGAGATGGAATAATCCTTCTCATCTTCCTGATGCTCGATTAAATATCTCTGAATATAAAGTTTTAGTAATGACAGAGAGAGTCTCTTTATCAAATACACTTCCATATCATAATAGTTTAGAGCAAGCATTAATTTGGTATAATCATAGTGTTGAGAATGGAAATAATGGCAGTGGAGCTGAAATGATATTATATGCTACATGGGTGGATATTACAAGTGGTCCTGATTATGAAAATGAATTTTCAGACCCTCAAGGAAATATTCCTTTTAGAGAACGATTAGATTTAGAATTTGAGATGTGGGAGAGTATTTTTAATTATGTTAATGAAAATAAAATTGAAAATGCTTCAAATATTACAATGATTCCTGCAACACTAATTTTAGCAAAAGTATATGATGAAATTGAAAATGGGACTGCTCCTTCATCATTTACTAATATTAGTGATTTTTTTGAAGATACTATTCATTTAAATGAATTAGGTTCATATTTAGTAACGCTTGCTCACTATAGTGTATTATATGGGAAATCTCCTCTTGGACTTCCAAATGATATTGGTCAAACTTCTCAAATTCCAACTCTTGAAGAAGCACAATGGATGCAAGAATTAGTATTTAATGTATTAGTTAATTATTCTAATTCAGGAATTTCTCAAAGCGTTATTACTCTTCCTCAAATTGAGAGCTTTGAATCAAATATAACTTCAATTAGTGAGTCTGCAACTCTTGAATTAAATTGGAATTCTTCTTATACACAATTTTGTTCATTAAATGTATTGTATGAAGAAGAGAGAGAAACTATTAATTCTTCTCTTCAAACTCAAGGGCAGATATTAGTTGATATCTCTTTAACTAGTATTAATATAAACTCAATTAATTCTTTTGAATTTGAACTTGTATGTAATAATGAATTTCAAGATAGTGATTTGAGAACACTTACTATTTTAGTAGAGAAAGAGAGTTCTTCATCATCTCCTTCTGCACCTAGTGGAAGAAGTAGTTCTTCGTCTTCTCCTCCTTTAAATAGTATTATTGAACAAGTAAATACTTCTTCATCTACTCCAGAAGAGAATCATTCTCTTGAGAATAGAAATAGAAATTCTTCTATAAATGAAGAGAGAGTTGTGACTTTTAATAGTGAGAATTTTGTAAGTTTAAATGTAATTCAAGAACGATTTAGTGTAAATTCTCAAAGTTCAGACTTAGAAATATCAATGTCCTCTATTGATGAATCTACAAATTCACGTATTTCTATTCTCAATTCTCAAAATAGAAGAGCAGGAGTAGTTATTTTAGTAGATGAGTTTGATATTTCACAAATTAATTTTGAACAAATAGAAATTATTGAGAATGTGTTTAATGGTAGAAATTATATGCTTGTAAATAATATCTTTTTAGATGAAGCACATTCTAAGTCCAAATCTTTAATTATTGAGCAAAGTTCATCTAATATTAAAGAAGTTTGTATTAAAGATGCTCCTATTTCTTCAATTACTCAAATTTCTCAAGATTGTACAGGAGAATTTGAATTTATTCTCTCTTGTGATTCTCAAATAATACAAGATAAATATTCATGTACACTTGTAAATGAATTTTTCCAAATTGATGGATTAAGACATAGTGGAGTTATTGAATTTGTAGAAAAAGAAGAATCTATTATTATTGAAGAGAATATTGAAGTTATTTCATCTAATCCTATTTCTAGTCAACAACTTATGATTAGTGGTTTAATTGGGATTGTTGTTGTAATAATTATTATAACTATATTAATATTAATTTCTAAAGAACATCATTTAAGAGCTCCTCTTACTAAGCATGAGAGTAATGTAGAAGATATTGAGCAAATTAAAAAATATATACAAAAACATAAAACATTATTTTCACAAGAAATTTTAAAAGAAGAATTATTAAAAGTTGGATACAATAAAAAAGATATTACAAAGGTTTTAAGAGAAGAAGAGAAAGAGGATTAAATAATATTATGTAGCTAGTTATTTCTTAAACGTTAAGTTTTTTTTAAAATATTTTATTTATAATCCATAATTAAATTTTTTCAAATCCAATTTTTTTAAGTAATTCTTTAATTTCATTGATAACTTCTTGTTGGTCATTTTTCTTTGACATCCTAATAAATTTCATCACAATATCTTTTATTTAATTAGTCTCTAAAAATTTAATCTTATATC
>JAIUMM010000031.1 GCA_022565615.1 Nanobdellota archaeon
AAACTCACTTACAAAAATTATAAATATTCATCATGCAGATTTGAGAATTATTGATGAGAACTCAAATGAAATGAAATATACTGGACTACATGCATGGAAGAGAGAATTTAGTGATACTCAAAAATTTTCATCAACAATTCATTATATTGAAAATGAAGAGATAGATACTGGAGAACAAATTGCATATTCTAATTCAACAACTCTTCAAGAACTACAAGACTTAGAGTTAATTTCATCAATTACAGAAATTGAGAGTTTAAGAGTTTGTAATGTTATTTTACACTATCATGAACAATCAAAAGTACTTGAAGTGTTAGTTTTAAAATTACAAGAATTATTAAAATAAATTTAAGACTAAATAATTTAATTGTAAAAATTTAATATTTGTAAAAGATACACTTTATAAACTGATTTTAACTTTTTTTATTTTGTGATTGATTTGTGGCTAATTTTAATAATTATTCCTCCTTTTATTTGGGCTCTTGCAAATTTTTATGATAAAGTTTTAGTTTCAAAATTATTTTCTAGTGTATATTCTTTCTTATTTTTTTCAAATTTATTTATTCCATTTGCAATTTTAATACTTATTTTATTTAATATGTATGAAATTTTTAGTTTTATTCATATTTTGATATTAATGAGTATGGGATTTATATTTCTTGCAAGTTTTATATTATATGCAAAAGCTTTAGAGTTGGAGGAGAGTTCAAAAGTTGGTTCATTATTTGTATTTGTAACAATATTTATATTAATTATAGAATTTTTAATGCTTGACGTCAGTTTAACCCTACTTCAATATATTTCAAGTTTTTTAATTATTATATTTTCATTAATAATGATTAATAGTTCTCAATTAACTTCAATATTTTCAATATTTAAATTTAACAAAGTTTTTTTATTTATGATTTTAAACACATTAATTATTGCTTTTTATTTTACATTAATGAAATATTTTCTAGAATTATATTCACTTTTTGGAATCTTATTTTGGATTTTTGTAGGAGAATTAATATTTTTAATTCTTTTACTATTAAATTCAAATTCTAGAAAAGAAATTATAACATCAGGGAAGAGAATTTCTTCAAGATACATATTTATTTTTTTAATCACAGTTGTAAATATTTTAACAGTTCTTCCAGACATTGTTTATAATTATGTAATCTCAATTGCTCCAAGTGTTGCATTAGTATCAGTTGTTGCAAATATACAATATATTTTTTTATTTATATTTGGAATATTATTTACTAAATTATTTCCAAGTTTTATTTATGAAAATATAGAACTAAAACAACTTATAATAAAAGCTATATGTGTAATAGGAATAGTGGGAGGGGTAATATTAATACAATTATAAATTAACTTTAAATACTTCAATATTTTTTTCTAAATTTTACGCATTATTCATGCTCATATTGTGCTACCTAAAAATATTTTCATATAAACTCTTTAAAGTATAATAAAATTAACTTTAAGGAGATTTGAGATTTTACTTATTGAGAATCATTTAAAATAAATGTAGATATTTTTAAAATTTAGAGTTTTTGAGACCTAAAAATAAAACAAAGTTTTATATATTTGTGCTACCTAAATATGTTATGGTTTATGAATTAATAAAAAAAGTAAATGGAAGAGAGTATATATACTTAGTTCATAACGTGAGATTATTTTCTGGAAAAAATAAGAAGATAACTAAGTACATAGGAGCTATTGAAAATATTAATAGAAATAATACCAATAAATTAATTTATCAGTACACAGATTTTTTTAATGAAAAAGAGTTAGAGATAAGATTAGAACAAATTAATAAATTAAAAATTGGTTATAATTATTATTTTTTTAAAGAATTAGAAGAACTAAATTCCAGATTTCAATTAATCTTTGTTAAAGATAAGAAAAAAGAAAAACTATTTGAATTATTATTTTTAAAATATTTTATCCATAACTCAAATGCAATTGAAGGAAGTAAAATAACTTTCAATGAAGTTGTAAAGTTAGTCGATAAAAAAAAATCTTCTCACAAAAATAAGAATGAAGTTCAAGAGGTTATAAATTCTCTTAGAGCCTGGGAATTTTTAAAAGAGAAATTTATATTTAATGAAACTTCTTTAAAAAAATTATATTCTATTTTAACTAAGGATTTAATTATGGAAAATGGAGAAAAATATCCTAATGGTTATAAAAAAAAAGCAAATGAAGTAGGATTTAATGAAGCTACAGGTTTGGCTAATACTACAACACCCCCTGAAAAAGTAAAAGAAGAAATTAAAAACTTATTTAGTTGGTACAGAGAAAATAAAAAAGTGATACATCCTATTGAACTTGCTTTTGAGTTTAATATGAAGTATTTAATAATTCACCCATTTTTAGATGGAAATGGAAGGACTGGAAGATTACTAATGAATAAAATATTAATTGATTATAATTATTTACCAATGGTTGTATTTAAATCTGATTCAAACAAAATGAACAAAGTTATGAATAAATATAGAGATGGACATAAAATAAAGTATCATACATATATGATAGAAAATTTAAAAAGAACATACAGAGAAATCTATGGGAGAAATTTTAATAAATTTGAGAAAAATTGAAATTATTAGTAATAATTTCTTTAGATAATGAGTAATGTAATCTCTTTCTATATATATTTGGAATTATTCTTACATTACTAGTTCCAAAATTTGTCAAAGAAGACATATCAAGATATCAATTATGTAGAAAAGAAGTTGCTATTGTAATAATTATAGGAGGAATATTGTTAATCCAACTATAAAATTTGATTTTTTAATTGTTGTCACTAACAGAAACAATAACTTTATAAATGTAGAAAACATAATATATATATTATGGTTAGAAAAATTGGAATTGGAAATTTAGAAAAAATATTGCCTTTTATTGATGTAGGAAGAGTTGAACTTCCTTTTATTGATGTAGGAAAAGTTGAACTTCCTTTTATTGATACTAATAGGATGGTTTTAGATGATTATAGGAGACAAAGAAAAACGGAAAGAGATAATTTATTATTTATAGGAAAAGATGGTCAAGATTACAGAACTTATGAGGCATTAGCAGCAGCAAATAGTGAATATAAGAGAATAATGTATGCTCCAAAAATTGATTATTTATTACATCCTAATCCATTACCTTCAAATATTTATAAATAAATTCTTCTCCTCCTCTTTATACAAAATTATATAAAAGGGTTTTATATTAATACTATTACTATGGTTGATATTACACTTAGTGATGGTAAAGTACTACAATTTGAACATGCTCCTAGTGTGTTTGATGTAGCTCAAAAAATTAGTGAAGGTCTTGCAAGACAAGCTATTGCAGGTAAGTTAAATAATGAAGAATTAATTGACTTAACGACCACCATTACAAGTGATTCAACACTTCAAATTATTACTTCTAAAGATACGCAAGCAAAAGATATTTTAAATCATACAACAGCTCATGTATTTGCTCAAGCAGTTATGAGATTATTTTCTAATGCTAAAATTACAATTGGACCTCCTGTTGAAAATGGATTTTGGTATGATGTAGATTGTGATGACTTACAAGAAAGTGATTTACCTATAATTGAAGAGGAGATGCGAAAAATTATTAAAGAGGACTTAGAAATTAAAAGAGAATTTAAAACAATTGATGAAGCTCGAGATTTTTTCAAAGACAATGAGTATAAACTTGAAATTATACAAGGAATTGTCTCTCACTCTTTAAATGAAGATGAACAATTAGAAGGAAGTGTAGAACATGGGAAATTACAATTTTACACACAAAAAGAGTTCTCAGATTTATGTAAAGGACCACATCTTCCACGAACTGGTTTAATAAAAGCGTTTAAACTTGAGAAAATGACTAAAGCGTACTGGAGGGGAAATAGTGAAAATAAGCAATTAAATAGAGTATATGGGGCTGCATTTTGGAAAAAAAGTGAAATGGATGAATATTATGCAATGCTTGAAGAAGCTAAAAAAAGAGATCATAGAATTGTTGGTAAAAAATTAAAACTATTTATGACTCATGAATATGCACCAGGGATGGCATTTTTTCTACCAAAAGGATTTACTATTTACAAAGAACTTCAATATTTTGTAAGAGAGCAATACAGAAAACATGATTTTAAAGAAGTAATGACTCCAAATATGTTTAATAAAAAATTATGGGAAACATCAGGACATTGGGAGCATTATAAAGATGATATGTTTATTGTAAATGTAGATGAGACTCAATTCTCCTTAAAACCAATGAATTGTCCTTCTCATTGTTTAATTTTTAAAAATGAATTTAAATCATATAGAGATTTACCAATTAGAATTGCAGATTTTGGAGCACTGCATAGAAATGAACTCTCAGGTGCTTTAAGTGGACTTATAAGAGTGAGAAAATTTTGTCAAGATGATGCTCATATTTTTTGTACACAAGAACAAATTGTAGATGAAATTGACAAAGCTCTTCAACTAGTTGATTTTATTTACAAAGATACATTTAAAATGGAGTATGAAATTGAACTCTCAACTAGGCCTGAGGGTAAATTAGGAAGTGATGGAATTTGGGATTTAGCAGAAAAAGCACTTGAAGATGCAATAAAAAGAAATGGAAAAGAATATCAAATATGCGCAGGAGATGGTGCTTTTTATGGTCCAAAAATTGATTTTAGAATTAGAGATTGTTTAGGAAGAATTCATCAAACTGCAACGATTCAGCTTGATTTTAATTTACCTGAGCGTTTTGATTTAACATTTGAAAATAAAGAAGGGCACAGTGAAAGACCTGTGATGATTCACAGAGCAGTATTAGGAAGTGTTGAGAGATTTATGGCTATTATGATTGAACATTTTGCAGGAAAGTTCCCTCTTTGGTTAAGTCCAAATCAAATTAAAATAATTCCAGTAGCTGATAGGCATCAAGAGTATTGTAATCAAATTTATGATGAATTATTTAAACGAAAATTCAGAGTTGAAAAAGATTATTCACATGAAGGAGTTGGTAAAAAAATTGCAATGGCAAGAGAGAGTGAGATGCCAAATTATATGCTTATTTTAGGGGATGAGGATATTAAAAATAATACAATTTCTGTGAGAACACGTAAATTTGTTGATGGAAAAAATGAAGAATTCACAACAACACTTGAAGATTTTATCACAAAAATTGAAGAAGAAAGAGAGAGAAGAGAAATAACATATTAATTTCTTATTCTTAAATAATATTTTTTAATGTAGATATCTTTTATTTTTACTCATTGTATCAGGAAGTTTTCTACAATCAATTACTTCAATTCCGTGTTTTTTAAACTCTCCTCTTATGTATGAATTAACTGCTTTTCTATATAATTCAACTCTACAATTAGCATCTTCTCTTCCATCATAATATTCAAATATATTGAAAAATCTTTGATTTAATTCTTCTTTAGGTAATTCTCCTGTGAAAATTCTATTAACTCCAAGTTTTTTTATATCTTTAGATAATTCTCTAACACACTCTTCAAGAGTTTCAAATTCTTCAATTGGAGGTTCTAATTCTGCAATATAATAATCAATATAAATTTCATAGTCACAATTAGGATTAGTGAAATATAATAAATTTTTAAAACTTCCTTCTTCATTTACTACAAGTTCATTAAAAATATAAAATGCAGTTTGTTGATTTTGTATTTTACCCAATTTTGAATATCTCTCATTAGAGTCAATTTTATTAAGTCTTTTCATTCTTCTCCTCTCCTCTTTATTTAAAGGTAGTTGAGATGGTGTTTGAGAAATTAAATTAGGATATACTTTAAGAATAGTTTCTAGTGCAGTGGAGGAGAATAATTTACTTTTTAATTTAGTCTCAAGTGACATTTTTATTGAACATATCCATTTGGAAAATCTCCAATATCTATAATTGTAATTCCTGCATCTTTTTGAAATGCTCTAATAAATTCTTTATTTCTTAATGGATTGAAATGAAGAGATGCTTCAAAGTCTTGAAACATATAATTTCTAGCAATACCACGAAAACCTTGAGGAAGTATTCCTGTTAGAAAGTAAAGAGTTTGATCATTTCTAGAATTTTTAGGGATTGTTTTAGGAGAATTTTCAATTAAGTCTGGAATTGATGATTTTTCAACGTTAAATAATCCTAAACAAGATTTCAAAAATCCATTTTCGGGATAAAAAACATCAACACCTACAATATCTTTTTGTCCATATTGTCTAAATGTTGCTTCAAATGCAAATACTGGTGGAATTTGAGATAAATCTACTATATTTGACTCAGGCACAAACCCATAAGAAGGGTGATTAGAAATTATTTCTTGTGTTATTTTTTCAAGTTTTTGAGACATTTATTGTTTTAGAATATAAGAGTTTATTAATGTTTCTACAAATATATTTTTAATCATTAATATTTCAATTATTAAACTAAATTGAGTTAAATTAAATATAAAATAAATACTTAACTTCAAAATCTATTGTAGTGTAAAATTTAATTATTTTAGAAACTTCTTCTAATGGAGTAAGTGTTCCATCTTCAAATTCAACATACACAGGAGTTTGTAGAATTGTAATTTTTTGATTGGAGATATGATATTTGTATGGAGGAGGAAGATTTAAATTAAATTCTTCTTCAAAGTTTTTAATAGTTTTTGAAGTATGTTCTAAATTTATTGCATGAATTGTTTCTCTATTTATATATTTTTTACACAACATTGAGAGAATTTCATCACTATGATTTAGCCAAGACATTATTTGACTAATTACAATACTATCATTTAAATTTAATAAATTTTCAATAGTATTTTTTTTTTGATAAAATGCTAAAATATCTTTTTGAACTTCAATTGAAATCTTTTTTTTGAGCAATTCTCCTACTCTTGTAAAAATTAAATAGAGCATATGTTCAAACATTTCAACTGCTTTATGAAAATATACAGTTTTAAATAAATTAACTCTTTGTGTAATTAAGTCTTCAACTGATGAAATTGAACTTGGACGAATCACTAATTTATTGTCTTTTAGATACATTCTTTGTGTAATAAAATCAACTTCCATAACTCCATAACTCACACCTGCAAAATATGAATCTCTTGCCATGTAATCAAGTTTATCAACATCTAATGTTGAAGTAATTAAAGGACTAAGAGGAGATTTTTTATCAATAATGCTTGCAACATCATTAAGTTTAAATTTTTTTAATATTTGAATTGTAGCTTTTTCATGGTCAAAGTGAGGAAATACTCTCTCCCACAAATGTGAAAATGGCCCATGTCCAATATCATGAAGAAGAGCTGCTAGTTGTAAATCATTTTTTTCTTTTGAAGTTAGTTGCATATGTCCATTACTAATTACTTTTTTCATTAAATGATATGCTCCAATGCTGTGTGAAAATCTAGTATGATTTGCATTTGGATATACTAAATCAGCAGAAGTTGTTTGCTTGATATATCTTAATCGTTGAAATTCAGGAGAATTGAGATATTGTAAATGTTTTTCATCAATTAAAATTTGTTTATAAAGAGGGTCTTTGATGATTTTTTTAGCAGAATTATTTAAAGTTAAATTGTTCATATATTTACTAATGATTTAGTAATTTAAAAATCTTTACTACTTCTTTAACTTTAATTTTTAATCTACAAAAAATATTTTTTTAATTTCTTTAATACGTTTAACAAATTCTTCATTGGATATAACATTTAGTTTTTCTAATGAAAGTTTAATATTTTCTTCTTTTAGTTTTAATTTAATTTCTTTTTTACCTACGTCAAATAATTGTGCAAGAGAGTACACAACTGAATTGTTAAATTGTTGATTGTATCTTTTTGTTAAAAATGTCAAAAATTTATCAAATTCACATTTATCAGATTCACTTTTAAGTGTAAGTAATATTGTTGAACTTAGAGTTTTAGCAGGAGGTGTGAAATTCTCACCTTTTATAATTTGTGTGATTTTAATTTCATAAATTGAGTTTAGAAGAAAAGAGAGTTTAGTTTCTTTTTCTAAAAGAGTTCTTGAAGTTTTGTGAGATTGTAAAAATAGCACAATTTTTGGATTTAAAAAGAGTAGTTGTATGTATAGAGGTTGAGTTATTGAGTATGGAATATTTCCAATTAAAATATTGTACTTAAATGTGTGTATATTTAAACTTTGAAGATATGAAATGGCATTAGTATGGATAAGGGAGTAAGAAGGAGATATTATATTTGTAGAATAAATATTTGAAGATGAATTTAGATTAGAATTACAAAATAAAGGTTTTAATTTATCAACCATTTTGTCATCAATTTCAAGACAAGTAAATGAATTAGGTTTTAATTTTAATAACTCTTTTGTAAGTACTCCTTCTCCTCCTCCAATTTCTAATATATTTATTACTTGAGTATTGTTAGAAGAATTAATCACACTATTTTTATTATTTTCAGATTCAATTTTAGAAGTAAGTTCTGATATAATTGTTGATATAATCTTAGGATTATTTAATAAATGTTGATCAAAAATAACTGTGCTTGAATTATTTAAATTATTCATACTTACATATCTTAAATTTACTTTAATATATATATATTTTCATATATTATGATAAATTTAACTAAAATCTTGAAGTATTTTAAGCAATATCTTAATATTTAAGTACTTTTGAAACCAGTTTCAGTAAATTAATATATACTGTTTCATATTATAAATATGTATTAATTAGATAACTTTAAGCATATTAAATTAAACTTTATTGTTTTCTAATTATAAACACATTAAAATTATAAATTATTAAAGTTATTATTAATTAAGATACTTTTATAATTTATGAAATTATATAATATATAAGTGTTGTTAGTTAAATATTAATAAATATAAAAAATCATAAAAAATGAAACTAATAAATTTAATTAAATCAAGTTCAAATGTTTTAATTGTAAGTTTTTTATTATTACTTACAATTTCAACAATTTATGCCCAAGTAGGTTCAACAGGACTTACAAGAAGTATGGGAGATGTAGATATGGCTTATAGTGAACCTGCAGTTGAACCAATGGTTGCAGATAATATGGGAAGTCAGGGAGTTGAAGATTCAAGAATTATGCCTGGATTTTGGGGATGTTCATTTGATTTTACAACATTAAGTCAAAATGATGTTGAGAAAATAAGAGCTTTAGAAAAAGAATCTCAAGAGTTATCTAATCAAGCAAATGATATTAGAACAAATGCACAAGATAGATATAATGAGATTTATGAATCAATATTTAGAATTGATGATAATAGAAATGATTTAGATTATTTCAATGAGTTTTCAGAGGAAAAATGGAATCAATATTATGAACAAATTGAAGAGTTAGAATTAAGATTAGGACTTACTCAAAGATATGAACAAATTGAACAAATTCAAGAAGAACTTCAAGATTATTTTGATGGATGTTATAATCCATACAATGAAGAGTGGATTGTATTTAAATTAAGTGATGATGAAAAAGAAAGATACCAAGAACTTCAAGATGCTTTAACTCAATCTTATGAGGAGGAAAATACATTGTATCAAGGAAATGCTAGAGATTATGATAGAATTTATCAAGAATCAAGAGATGAGAGTCAAAGACTAGAAGAAAGTTTAGGAATAACTCAACTTCAAGAACAAATTAGAGAGTTACAACAACAGATTAATTCAATTAGAAATGAAAATGCACAAGATTTTAATTCAATTTGGGAAAATCAAAGAGAGGAAATTGAACAATTAGAACAATCATCAGGTTTAAAACAAATTAGAGAAGAAAGAGAAGATATCTTTAAAGAAATTCAAGAATTAACTGGAACTCAAAATTATTATGGTTATCCGATAATGTATGCAAGAGATGCTGGGATGGATGGTATAGAAGTTCCCTCATCTGAAATGAGTGAATTTAATAGAGGAGATGATAGATTAGATATTACAGGTTCAGCAATTCCAAGAGAGATGAATATTCAAACAACTTCACAAGGATTAAATTATAAATCAACTTGTGAAAATAATGGTGGAAATTGGTTAGAGGAATTTTCTCAATGTGAATTTAGTAATAAGGCAGTATGTGAACAAATGGGAGGAGAATTTATTGAGTGTGGTTCGGCTTGTAGAAATGACCCTAATGCTGAGATTTGTACTATGCAATGTGTTCCATATTGTGATTTGAAAAATGTTATTTCAAGAGAAGATAGTAATACTCAAGAACCTGTTTTAAATAATGATGATAATAAAATAGGACTTGAAGAAAAAGAAGATAGAGGAATATTTAAAAGAATTAGAAGTTTCTTTACTTCATTATTTACAAATTAAATTAATTAATATTTAATTTTAAAATAAAGTGTGTAATTTTAAAATAATTTAAAAGAGTTCAAATTTGATTTTGAATTCAAAATAGTATAATTTATAAAATTAAACTTAGCAATTATTATTATATTAATTATACTTAATAAATTATTACATTTATTAATACAAATAGTAACATCATAACTTATATAAAAATGAAATCAGATAATACTAAACTTTCAAAGTCTACAATCCTTCTCCTATCCTCTGTGTTAGTAGTTGTGATGAGTATTGGATTTAGTTCTATATTATCTTCATTTTTGTTTTCAAATTTTTCATCATTTTCATTTGAGCAAAAAACTATTGAACTTACTTCAAATCCACTTGAACATAATCTTGTAAATACAAGAACTATGACAATACAAAATCAAAATAATGAAGTATTGGAAGAATATGACAAGTATAATCAAATACCTCCAGAAGATATGAATGTAATGTCTAGAGATGAATCTTCAACAGTTATGATGTCAACTGAAGAGTTTAATGTTAATTCTATTCTTGAAGAACAACGATTATATGTAAATTTTTTACAATTAGAGCAATTAGTTCAAGAGTTAAATATCTCATTATCTCAACTTTTTGAAAAGAGAAGTACAAATCATTCATTTGAATATAATTCTTATGAAAATAATTATTATAATCAAACTAATTTACAAGAATCATTTTTTATTCAACTTAAACATTCTTGTTATGATTCAATTTTTTTTCAATTAAATGTTTGTGAGAAAATAACAATTATGAGCTTTAATCAAACCCATTATATGTATGAAAAATTAGTTGTAAAAAATTCTAATTCTCATTTAGATTCTTATACCAACAATAACCAACCTTTAATAGAAAATGAAATAAGAGAAGGAGGTGGTGAAAATTAAAGAGGGGTAAATAAGGAGAATATATATTTAAATATTAAAAAATGGGATTAGACAATAATATAGATACTGTGCAAAATACTTCTAAAAGGCAGAATTATTCAAGAATTAATTTGAGTAAAAAAGATATACTTAGTTTGAGTATTTTTATAGTATCTTTATTTTTAGTATTTACTCTTATTATTTCTCAACTTCAAAATGAAATAGTTATAATTATTGATGAAGAAAATCAAATTATAGAATCTATTGCACCTAATTATTCTCTAATTAGTGTTTTAAGTATTATCTTTTTTACGATTCTTACAACTATTTCAGGATTTTATTTTCTCTTAGACTTATCAAAAAATATTGAACTCAATTCTAAGCAAAAAGTTCAACTTCAATTACTTGATAAAGAAGAGAGAGAAATTTATTTATTTATTATTCAAAGAGGAAGTGTATTACAAAAAGATATTGTTTTAGAACTTGGACTTAGTAAGGTTAAAGTTACACGGATTTTAGATAAACTTGAGAGAAGAGGAGTAATTCAAAGGCTTAGTTATGGAAATACTAATAAAATTGTAATTAAATAACATATTAATAGCATATTTATAATAATTATTAAAACAATTTTTTTGTGTAGTCGGATGACATATGTCACCACCTCAATTTTCTTTGAAAATTGTAAAACTCTGTTGCTGGAGTTTTACCTTTTAAACTTTGATGTGGTCTAAAATGGTTATATCTCATTCTAAATTGTTC
>JAIUMM010000032.1 GCA_022565615.1 Nanobdellota archaeon
AGACATTCGTTCAGGAGTATTTGGAGCAGATGAGAGTTTAACTTCAGCAGATAGCTATACTTTTAATAATAGAGTTTATTTTAACACTGATATTTTCACAACAAATATTAATATGAGTGGAAGATTAATAAGTGGAGAAGTTCCATGGGCTCGATTAAGTAATCACAGAAGTGTTCTTGCAGGAGCAGGATTAATGGGAGGAGGAGTATTAAATGAAAATAGAACATTAAGTTTAGAGAGTTCTTATTTAGATGGTTCAGTATATGATTCTCGATTTGTAAATCAAGCAGGAGATACAATGACTGGAAGTTTAACAGTTGAAGGAGATATTAATGCAAACAGATTTCGTTCAAGAACCAATACTGGCTATTTACTAAATCCAAGTGGAAGTAGTACTTTAGCAGGAGTCTTCGCAGATGCATATTATACAAGAGGATTTGGAAATTATTTTTATTTACGACCCGCTCAACTCTCTCGAATTAATGATTTACAAGTTGATGGAGATATTAATTTAGGAGGAACTTTAGTAAGTGGAGAAGTTCCATGGGTTCGATTAAGTAATCATCCAAGTGTTATTGCAGGAGCAGGATTAGTTGGAGGAGGAGTTTTAAATGAAGATAGAACAATTAATTTAAATTCAAATATTTTAGATGGAAGTGCTTTTGATTCACGATTTGTTAATGTTGGAGGAGATACGATGTCAGGAAATTTAAACATGGGTGGAAATAATGTGTGGAATGTAGGTTGGTTAGGAATTGTAGGTTCGGGAATGACTATTGATGGAGGAAATCTTGATTTGGGAGGAAGTGGAAATATAACAAATATCAATCGTATAAGTTCATCAGGAGAAGTTAGATTTTTATTGGGAACTGGAAATGGTTTATCTATCAAAGAATATGAATTTAGCCCTGGCGTTTTAGGACCTTCTCTTCAAACCTCAGGGGATAGAACTTTATCAATTCGACCTTATGGTGCTGGTCCAACAACTATTAATCCTACAGGACCAGGAAATGTTGGTATTGGAATTATGGACCCACAATCAAAGCTTCATGTAGGAGGCAATGTTAATTTTGATGGGAATTTGGAAATGAATGGGAATAGAATAACAGGAGTTTCAAATCCAATTCAAAATACTGATGCTGTGAATAAAGTGTATGTTGATTCAAATTTTGTATCAACTCCTCCTTTATGTAATGAAGATAATCAAGCTTTAGGCTGGGATGGTAGTAATTGGGTTTGTAATACAATAGAGAGTAGTGGTGGAGGTGGTACTGAATTTGATTTAGTTAATGGGTTACATTCTTCAACTCAATGTGAAAATTTAGGAGGAGAAGTAATAACTGACTCAGAGGACAATTTATTTTGTAGGTTTGATCAAAACTCGTGTCCATCTGGATGGGCACAATATGAAGATTGGTCTTCTGTGACATCTGTGTATTGTGCCTCAGATTGTGGTCAATGTAATACTGGTGGTCATTCATGGTCTTCAACACCAATTCCTTCATGTTGGTATAGAGGTTATTTAGGTGGAGAAGATAGCTGTGGTTCAGTTCAAAATAATTTATTTTGTAGTTCTATTGTTACTCAAATAGGTTGTTATTAATAGTAAATTTTAAAAACTTCCTCCTTTTATTCTTGTTATGTCAACAATTAAACAACATCAAGAGATGGGATATGATAGATCAGTTGGAATGTTTTCACCTGATGGATTAATCTTACAAGTAGAGTATGCTGAAAAAGCAGTACAACTTGGTTCAACAGTTTTAGGAATTACAACAAAACAAGGAATTGTATTTATGGGAGATAGAAAAATTACGTCTAAACTCTTAGTTAAAGAATCATTAAAAAAGGTATTTCAAATTGAAGATCATATTGCTGTAACTGGTGCTGGTGCTATGAGTGATGGAAGAAGATTAATTGAACATGCTCAATATATTGCTCATGACCATCACACTAAATATCAAATGCCAATTGATACATTAGTAATGGTTAAAGAGATTGCAAATATTCAACAACATTATTCTCAAAGTGGAGGACTTAGACCTTTTGGAGTATCTCTATTAGTAGGAGGATTTGAACAAGAAACTGCTCACTTATATCAAACAACACCAAGTGGAATGTATATGAAATTTTTAGCAAGAAGTGTTGGTTCTCATGCTCTAAAAGTAAATGAGTATCTAGAAAAAGAGTTTAAAGATAATTTAACTCTTGAAAAAGGAGTGGAACTGGCAGTTAAAGCATTTAAATATGCACTAGAGAGTGATTTTGATGTAAATAGATTTGATGTTGCAACACTAAGTTTAGAAGGATTTAAACGATTTGATGAAAATCAAATTAAAAAACTAAATTAATTTTTATTATTATCAACTTTTACTTCTTTTAAGTTTTGTATGGAATTTTTATTTTTATTTTAGATATTTAATATTATATATATGGTGATTTACTATTTTCATAGTTTTTTCAACTCTTCAAAGGTGAGATGATTTTATATACTATTACTTTTAAAAAAGTTATAGATTATGTTTGAACTCTCAATTATTATAATATTTTTAATGCTACTCTCAGGATTTATCAAGGGATTTGTAGGATTTGGTTTTTCAATGATTTTAATAGTAGTTTTATTGGATATGGGAGTAAAACAAACTGAACTTATGCCAATTTTAGTACCACTTTTTGTAATATTAGACATCTTATTATATTTAGAAAATAGAAAACATATTCAACTTGATTATAAAACTAACTTTGCTCTTCATCCAACTACATTAATGACTACATTTGTAGGAGTATTATTAGGAACATATTTACTCTTAAGTTTTGATGTAGAAATATTAAAGCTCTTCTTTGCAATAAGTGTATTGATAATTTTAACTCTACTTATATATAAAGTTGATAAGCATCAAATTAAAATTCCAGATGAGAGACAGAATTTAGCATTTGGAAGTTTTGCAGGACTAATGACTGGACTTTTCACACTAAATGGTATTGTTGCTACAATTTATCTTCTCTATCATCAATATCCTAAAGAAAAATATATGGCTACATTAGTTACATTTCTACTCCTCTCAGATATCATTTTAGTAAGTGTATATTTATTTGCAAATTTATTTACATTAAGTGGGTTAATTCTCTCAATGCAGATATTAGTTGTAGTACTTGTTGGATTTTATGCAGGTGTGATGATGAGAAAATATGTTAGTGCAAGATTATTTAAAATTGTAATAATAACTATATTGGGTGCTAATTCAGCAAAGATAATTATTGAATTTTTACTAGGGCTATATTAGAAGTAAATTAGAAAGAAGTAAATTACAAAAAAGTGAATTATAAGTAAATAAATTAAAAATAAATGATGATTGTATTGTATTTATATTAAGTTAAATGTATTATGCTTAAAAATTATATTTTCATAAACTTTTATAAAGACATATTTGTTTGTTTTATGTATTACTATGCTAGCATGAACGTAGTGATCCCTTGAAAATATCGGGCAATGTAATTATTTAATTATAATTAGAAACCCCAAGGGCAATGACAATTCCTATAATTTATGGTTAATTGTTTGGTGTACATAAATTGTAGAATTCATGCATTTAATTGTACTCAAGTGTTGAGTTGAACACAATTGAAGTATAATACTTAATGTAAAAAAATGGCAAGCCCTAGTACAAGAAAAAGAGGAAGTAAACAATTCTGGCCAAGAGTGAGAGCTAAAAAACTCACTGCAGTGGTTAATAGTTGGGCTTCAAAGCAACTTCCAAAAGAGACAAGTTTACTCGGTTTTCCGGGGTATAAAGTAGGTATGACAAATATTGGAGTAATTGATAATTTCTCACATACTAAAACAAAAGGATTAGAAGTAAATGTACCAGTTACAATTATTGAAGTACCTCCTGTAAAAGTATTATCAATGAGATTATTTGCTCCTGATGAATATGAAAATATGCAAGTTGCAAAAGAATTTTCAGCTCCTATTAAAGATAAATTTTTATCAAGAAAAGTTGATGTTTCTAAAAAAACAGCTTCAATTCCAAGTGTTGATGAGATTATTTCTCAAGCAAAAGATGTAGTTGCACAAGAAGTGAGAGTAAAAGTTATGACTCAACCATCTCAAACTACAATTGGTAAGAAAAAACCAGAAATTCTTGAAATTGGAATCAATGGGTCAGTTGAAGAAGCAATTACATATGCTCATTCAATTTTAGGAAAAGAGATTAAAGCAAGTGATTTATTCCAAGGAGGAGAGTTATTTGATGTACACGGTATCACAATTGGTAAAGGACATCAAGGAGCTGTTAAAAGATTTGGAGTAAAATTAACTTCACATAAATCAGAGAAGAAAAGAAGACACGCAGGTAATGTAGGTGCTTGGACTCCATCAAGAGTTCCGCATACAGTACCACTTCCAGGACAGCATGGAACTCATGAGAGAACTGAGTGGAATAAGTGGCTTTTAAAAGTAGGAGATAATGTTGATGAGATTAACACTAAAGCAGGATTTAGACATTATGGACTCGTAAAAGGAGAATACTTACTTATTAAAGGAAGTGTTCAAGGTCCTGTTAAGAGATTAGTTACACTTGTAAGAGCTACAAGACCTAATAAGAGATATCCAAAAGTAGCACCTCAAATTACATATATCAATAACTAATGGTAATAAAAATGGCACAAGAAACAATAAAAATTCCAATTTTAGATGCATCAGGTAAAAAAACTGGTGATGTAGAAGTGGCTAGTTTTGGTTATATTAGAGATGATATTTTCAAAAAAGCTACACAAGCAGAGAGCTCTTGGGGAAGACAAGGTTATGGAGCTGATCCTCAAGCAGGTAAAAAACAAGTAATTCATATGTCCAGAAGAAGAAGAAAATCAAGAACTTCTTATGGTCGTTCAATGTCAAGAATTCCTAGAAAAGTAATGTGGTCAAGAGGAACTCAATTTAGTTTTAAAGGAGCTTTTGCAGCAATGACAGTTGGTGGAAGAAAAGCACATGCTCCAACTTCACAAAAAAACTGGATTAAACAAATGAATAATAAAGAGTGGCAAAAAGCACTACAAACTGGATTTATGGCTAGTCTTGATTCAAAGAGAATTAGTGCACTAGGTCAAAGAGTTCCGCAGTTATATCCATTCGTATTAGATAATTCAGTTGAAACTTCAATTTTAAAAACAAAAGATGCAAAAGAAATGTGTTCTAAGTTAGGATTAAGTGAAGAAATTGAGAGAACTTCAATTGTAAAAATTAGAGCAGGTAAGGGAACTATGAGAAATAGAAGATATACTATTAAAAGAGGACCTTTATTTGTTGTATCAAATATGGATGCTCCATTACTAAAAGCAATTAGAAATATTAAAGGTTTTGAAGTTGTAACTCCAGAATTTTTAATGGTTCAAGATTTTGCAATGGCTCATCAACCAGGTAGGATGGTTATTTTTACTAAAGCAGCTCATGATGAATTTATGGAGGTTATGAATTAAAAATGGCTAAAAAAGTTCAATCAAATGAAGAAAAATTATTTCAAGAAGAATTATCAAAACAATTTTATGATGTTGTGAAATCAGTAATTATGACTGAAAAAGCAACAAGACTTACAGAATTTGAAAATAAGTTAACATTTGAAGTAGCAAAACAGGCAACTAAACCACTTGTTAAGGTATTAATTGAAAATGAATATAAAAAATCTGTAAAATCTGTAAATATGATTAATGATCATAATGGTAAAAAAAGAGCAATAGTTACATTTAAAGATGAAAATGTTGCAAGTGATTTATCAGCTGAATTAGGAGGTAACTAGGTGTAGTACATTAAAAAATGGGAAAGAGAATTATTCAACAAAGAAGAGGAAGAGGAACTTCTACATATAGAGCTCACTCTTTTAGATTTGCAGGAAGATCTGCATATAATGCATATGAAAAAGATGCAACTCTTAATGGAACTATTATTGATTTAGTTCACTCAAGAGGACATAGTGCACCACTTATGAAAATTAAGTATGAAAATGGAAGAGAAGCATTAGTTCCAGCATATGAAGGAGCTAAAATTGGAGATAGTTTTTCAATTAATCATGAGCAAAAAGTTGAAGCTGAAGATGTTAAAAAAGGTTCAGCATATATGCTAAAAAATATTCCAAATGGAACTTCAATTTATAATATTGAATTAAAACCAGGAGATAGTGGAAAAATAGTAAAAGCTGGAGGTTCATATGCTGTTGTTGTTGGACAAATTAAAAGTATGACTAAAGTTCTATTACCTTCAAAAAAAGAGAAATTATTTAACTCATCTTGTAGAGCAATTGTAGGAGAAATTGGTGGAGCTGGAAGACTTGAAAAACCATTTTTGAAAGCTGGACTTAAAGCAATGTATAAAGCTAAAACTAATAAATTGTTCCCAGTTGTAAGTGGAGTTGCAATGAGTGCTTTTGATCACCCACACGGTGGTACAAGATCCTTGAGAAAAGGAAGACCTACAATTTCACCTAAGAATGCACCACCTGGTAGAAAAGTTGGTATGCTTAGACCTAAACATACGGGGAGGAATAAATAAAAATGGAAAACGAAGTATTGTATAGAGGAAAATCACTCACTGAGCTAAAAGCAATGGAAAAAGAAGAATATCTTCAATTTTTACCTTCATCTCAGAGAAGAAAAATTGTAAGAGGATTTACTGAGCAAGAAGAAAAATTATTAAAAAAAGTTAGAAATAATGAAAAAAATATTAAAACTCATTGTAGAGATATGGTAATTATTCCTGAACTTTTAGATATTAAAATCTCAGTATATAATGGTAAGGAATTTATTCAAATTCATCCAACTATTGAAACATTTGGAATGAGACTTGGAGAATTAGCACCTTCAAGAAAAATTGGTGTGAAACACGCAGGAGGTAAGAAGTAAAATGGCATATAATTACGCATTTGAAGGATTTAATCCGCAAACTATGGCAAGAGCTTCAAGAGTTAATTCCAGAATTTCATTAAAAAAATCAGTTGAATTAAGTAGAGCAATTAAAGGTATGAAAGTATCTAGAGCTAAACAATATTTAGAAGCTGTTTCAAAACAAGAGGAATTAGTTCCATATAGAAGATTTAATACAGAGATGCCTCATAAAAGGGGTAAAGGTATGATGGCTGGAGGATATCCTGTAAATGTTGCAAAAGAATTTTTGTTAATTTTACATAATGTTCAAAAAAATGCTGAAAATTTAGGATTGGGTGAAGCTGATGAGTTAAGAATTAAATCAGCATCAGTTAGACAAGGGGCTTCAAGATATAAAATGAGTAGACTTAGTGGTCGAAAAATGAAAGCTACACATGTTGAAATTATTGTAACTCAAGATACAAGGAAAAAACAAGCAGGAAAAAATTCACCTGCTAAAACTTCAAAGAAAGGAGGAGATAACAAATGATTGAGAGAAAAATTGTAGGAGATAGATTTTTAGAGTTTAAAATTGATACGTATATTAGAGAGACTCTAAGAGATGTTCCAATTTCAACTGTAAGTTATGAAAAAGTTCCACAAGGAGAAAAAGTAACTGTATTTACAACTGCTCCAGGTTTAGTTATTGGAAGAGAAGGAAGTAATATTAAACAATTAACTAGAGATTTAAAAGAAGTATTTGGACTTGAAAATCCACAAATTAAAATAGGAGAAGTTGATCAAAGATATTTATCTGCTCCAATTGTTGCAAAAATCATTTGTAATAATTTGGCAAGTTTTGGTCCTCAAAAGTTCAAATTAACAGCATTTAAAGCAATTCAAAATATAATGATTTCAGGGGCTATGGGTTGTGAAATTAGAATTACTGGAAAAATTCCATCAGCTCGTGCAAAATCTTGGAGATTCTTTAAAGGGTATTTGAAGAAAACAGGATATGTGAGTGATTTTGTAATTGACTCAGCAGTTGATAGTGTAACATTAAAATCAGGAGTTGTTGGAATTAAAGTTAAAATTATGAAACCAGATACTCCTCTTCCAGATAAAGTTCAATTTGTTGAACAAGTATTACCTGATGAAGTAAAAGAGATGGTTCAAAAAGCAGTTCCAAAAGAAGGAGATATTGAAGCAGTAGCTGATGAAATTGCAGTTGAGGAGAGTAGAAAATGAAATTAGCAGATTTACAAAAATTAAATAGAGAAGAACTTGAGAAAAAATTAGTTGAACATAAAAAACAAATGTTTAATTTAAGTTCTGTAACTCTTACAGGAGAAGATTTTATTCAAAAAAAAGCAAAAAGAAAAAGTGTTAAAATCACTATTGCAAGAATAAAAACACTTTTAAATCAAAAAGAGGACTAAAATAATATAAAAACATGTCAAAAGATTTAATGGGAGGATTACCTGACGAATTACAGGAGTTAATGAATGATGTTGATAAAGCATCAACTACTGTTGAAATTAAGATTGAGAGAAAAAAATATGGAAAGTTTTGGGCAATTATCTCAGGACTTGATTTATCAGATTCAGAATTAAAGGATTTGATGAAAACTATTAAAAATAGAATGGCGTGTGGTGGAACAACTAAGGGAAGAGAAATTGAAATTCTTTTAGGAAAAACTGATAAACATAAAGAACTTATCAAAATCTTAGTTCAAGAAGGATTTAATGAAGATAGTATTCATGTATCTTCATAATTTAATTTTTATTTTTAAAAAAATGTTAAAAAATTAATTATATTATATTATATTACGATTTTGTTATAATTATTGAGTCATTTTAACTTTTTAAAATCTAATTTTTTAACATTTTTTTAAATTTAATTGTACACTTTACAATGATGTTAAAGTTCTATATATTTTTATATTATAATATATATATGACACCAGTTGAAATTATATATATTAATACTCCTCTTACAATTCATGAAGAGCAAGGGGAAATTGTTGGGAATTTTGATACAACTTTGAGTAATATAGGGAAATTGCAAACTAAAGAATTGTCTGAAAAATTAACTGGTATAGATATTAGTGCTATATTCACATCTCCTCTGACACATTCTAAGGAAACTGCTAATTTATTATTTGTAAGAGATTTAGAGATTATTGAAGATAGTTTACTTAAAGAATGTGATTTTGGAGATTTTAATCATTCAACATTGAGTTATTGGAAAAAAGAAAATTATATTACAACTAGTTATGAAAATGGAGAGAGTTATTTAGATGTTGGATATAGAGTTGATAAATTTTTAGATTTTTTAAGAGATGAATATAAATTAAAAAAAGTGTTGGTAATTGGTCATGAAAGTATTAGATGTGCTCTTGAAGTAAGTATTAATGAGCGTTCATTTAGAGAAGTATTGGAGGAGAGTCAATCAAAAGAACTTGATAAAAAAAGAGGAATTATTTATAATTACACACTTAAATAATAGATAGGTTTTTATATTATGTTTAATTAAATGTCTTGTATGACATATCATGATTCTTCTTTTATAGTTCCTCATACTCAAATTGTTGAGAAAATTTCATTAACTTCTCAAAAAAATAGGGAATTGATATTAGAACATTTACTTAATTTAGATATTGATTCAAGAAATAATAGATTTTGTGGAAATATTGGTGATGAATATATTAAAAAGTACATCTCTGAATTAAACTCTCAAAGAGGTGATTATATTTTTGGAATTTTTGAAGAAGAAGGTTCTCTTAAAGTTTTAAGAACTTCATTTGAAATTCCAGTATTTATTCCTCATTTAAAATCTTCTCTTATTGCACTTGCACACTTAGCTCAATACAAAGAAAAAGACTTAAATAAAGCTGAGTTAGCGTTGAGTGTTTCAACTTTTCATAGAAAAAGAGGGATAGGTTCAATATTACTTGAAGATGTAATATTTCAAAGAGCAAGAGAATTAAATATACATTCTATTTATTGTGAGTGTTTATATACGAATAGGAAGGTACAAGAATTATTTAAAAAAAGAGGTATTGAGTTAACTTCAAATATGTTAGATAATTCTACTTCAGGAAGAGCTGCAATTATTCCAAAAGATATTGATTTTGAAATTGGTAACTTATTATATAAACGTCCTATTGAACTTGCAACAACTATAAGAAGAAGTTTAATAAATTATTAAAACTAAACTCTCCAACCCATTTCTTGCATAAATTCTTCAATTAATATGTTATCTCCATTTTTCATTGAATATGTATAATTATCATAGTCTTTTTGTTTTACCCATTGTACAAATTCAATTTTTTGTTTGTTACTAAAATGATTATAATACTTAAATGTGGCACATTCATAATTCACATCACAATATCCAAAACGAGGGTCTCTTTGTTGTGAAGTATGTTTTTTTTTATTAAAAGGATAATTGTATTTTTTCTTTTCAATTAATGTATTGATTAAAGGATGAAGAGGACATGCTGTACAGCCTGAGTTAAATTCTACTACATTTGAACAAAGTCCACTTGGAGTTACAATATCTGGATCCGGACTGAGTCTATCTCTAAAAAGAAGCATTTTATATTGAGTTGGATATTGTATTGACTTGAAGTCTTGAGTATTTAATTTTAAATCTTTTTGAACTTCTTCTTTACTTTTAAAATCTCTTCCACAGCATCCATAACAGGATATATTTAATTCTGGAATTTGACAAGGAACAGGAGGAGGATTAATATTCATAAGTACTATAAATTAATTAGATTTAATAAAAGTATTTATTAATTATCACTTTTAAAATAATATAATATTTTAGACTACTACTGCTTGGCAAATCTATACATTTTTAAAGTGTTAACTTGAATTATTACTTATGAATAATTTTTTTACATTATTAGTGCTGTTTATATTTAGTTTTTCCTTAAGTTTTGGAGATAATAATGGTATTTGGACGTACCCAGAAGATATTAGAGCAGGAGTTTTTGGAGCGGATGAAGGATTAACTCCAAGTCAAAATTATACATTTAATAATATAGTATATTTCAATGTTGGTTTGGAATCTTTAAATATAGATGTGGCAAATAATATTGCTATGGGTGGAACGTTGGTTAGTGGAGAAGTTCCATGGGCTCGATTAAGTAATCACAGAAGTGTTCTTGCAGGAGCAGGTTTAGTAGGAGGAGGAGCATTAAATGAAGATAGAACATTATCACTAAATTCAACAATCTTAGATGGAAGTCATTATGACTCCAGATTTGTGAACAGAGCAGGTGATACCATGAGTGGAAGTTTAACAGTTGAAGGGGATGTTAATGCAAACAGATTTCGTTCAAGAACCAATACAGGTTATTTATTAAATCCAAGTGGAAGTAGTACTTTAGCAGGAGTCTTTGCAGATGCATATTATACAAGAGGATTTGGAAATTATTTTTATTTACGACCCGCTCAACTCTCTCGAATTAATGATTTACAAGTTGATGGTGATATTAATTTAGGAGGAACTTTAGTAAGTGGAGAAGTCCCATGGTCAAGATTAAGTGGATATCCCTCAATTGTTGCAGGAGCAGGATTAGTTGGAGGAGGAGTTTTAAATGAAGATCGAACAATTAATTTAAATTCAAATATTTTAGATGGTTCAGCATATGATAGTCGATTTGTACAAGAAGGACAGGAAAATTCAATTAGTACTTCAATGATTCAAAATAATGCAGTTACGAGTGCAAAAATTGCTTCAAATAGTGTTCGAATTGATGAATTGGATACAAGCAGTGTTGATGAAAGATATGTAAATAAAGCAGGAGATACAATGTCAGGAAATTTAAATGTTCAAGCTGATATTATTTCAAATAGAATTAGAACTAATGAGTATTGTGATAGTACAGGAGATGATTGTTTTTCAGTTAATGATTTTTTA
>JAIUMM010000033.1 GCA_022565615.1 Nanobdellota archaeon
GATGATTGGTATTTGCCTGCAATTGACCAATTAGATGAAATTGAGTCAGAGTCTTCAGGACTTACAGATTTTAATTTTTTTACTCAATATTGGAGCAGTACAGAAGTTAATTCAAATGATGCTAATTATTATGAGCAAGGTGTAATTCGTTCAGGAAGTAAATTTAGTTCTTTTCGTTCACTATGTATTAGAGATTTAAATTAAGTATAAATTTTCAAATAAAATATTCGCAAGGTTTATAAATGATGAGATTGTACAATATAAACGCAACAAAAAATGGAATTAGATCAAATAATAGATATTACATTAGAATTAGTTGGAGAAGAAGCATCTCAAGTAGTTGAATTTTTACACTCTCATCCCGGTGTGAGTGAATTTGAAATTAATGAAAATTTAGGATTTCCTGTGAGTCAGGTTAGAAGTGTATTATATGAATTAAAAGCTAAAAATTTAATTGATTATGATAGACGTAAAGATAAAGAGAAGGGGTGGTATTTATATTATTGGAGAGTTGTTCATGAGAACTTTGAGAGAGTTTATATTAATGAGAAAAAGAAAAATCTTGAAATGTTTAGAGATAGATTACAAAAAGAAGAGGAAACAACATTTTATTTATGCCCTAATTATTGTATAAGAGCACCCTTTGAACAAGCTCTTGATAAAAATTTCACATGTCCAGTTTGTGGTTCATTAATGAATGAGGAGAATAAAACTAGAAAAATTGAAATGCTTAGAAGAAATATTGCAGAGCATGAAGCAATTTTACAAGGATCTAATTAATGTATAATTATTATTTATAGTCTATTATTTTTTTAATTTTTTAACTACAAGGCTTAAAAAATATATTAGTGTATTATATTAAATATCCATAATAAGAAAGTCCAAAATATAAACCTATTAGTCCAAGTAAATTAAAACCAATTGAATAGTATACATATCTTTTATTTCTAAAATTAATAATACTAATTAATAATAAAGATGCAATGTATCCTGTTACATGTACTGCATGATTAGTAGTTGTATTTTGATTAGTTAAATTTAATATATCAATTAATATTAAAAACCATGCAATTGGAGTGAGTAATGATAGCGGTCTTGCAATTATTGTAAAAAAAATAAGAGGGGCTGCTCCTGCACTTGCTCCAATACTTAAGTAATGTTCACCAACTATAAATGCAGCATAAAAAGATGCAATAATATTTGCAATAATTCCCCCTATTATGAATAGAAATATTGTACCAACTCCAATTTCATGTTCAACTTTTCTTGAAAAAATTAATATTGCAATTACATTTGAGAGAAGATGTAAAAAATTTGCATGAAAAAATAAAGAAGTGAAAGCTGAGATAATATTAAATTCTATAATTTTTTGAGTGTCTAAAACTACTTTTTCAAAAGGAATATGTCCAAGTAACTGGGCAATGTAGAGAATTATTAATGTTGAAATGAGTAATATTGTATAAGGGTTATTTCTAAAAAATGAAAAGTTTCTATGATGATTGTTGTGATAATTAGTGTATTTTCTATTGGAGTGAGAATTATAATTATTATGTCCATAATTATTTGAATAATGAGGATGTTTGTTTCTTCCAAATACCATTTTGAGTTAAATTTGTCTATATTTAATATATTTGAATTTTTTAAGTTTAAATATTTTTGTTGTATTTTAATAATTCTACTTTAATTTGGGAATGTAGTGATTTTTCAATTTAGTATAATGCAAAACTTTATAAAATTAATTTACCAATTATATGTATGGAATCATTAGATCAGTTGTATCAAACTCTTTCTTCTAAATCATCACAAGAAATACCTTATTTGAAGAGTTTAGTTGAGAAAAAAGTTAAAGATTTGTCAGGATTAGTGTCAGAAGAGGGAGCAATTTATATAGTTGCAAATGAATTAGGAGTTAAGCTTGAGAGTAAACCACAAGGAGCAGCTTCAAGTTCTTCATCTCAAGATTATATGAAAATTGAGAAAATTAATCAACCTAATGTATCATTAAATGTTATTGCTAAAGTTCTTAAAAAATATGATTTAGTTGAATTTACTATGAAATCAGGTGATAAAGGTAAAATTCAGTCAGTATTAGTTGGAGATGAGACTGGAATTATTAGAGTTGCATTTTGGGGAGATAAATCAGAATTACTTAAAGAAGTTGAAAGAGATACAATTTTAGATATTAAAAATGTGTATGTAAGAGAAAATACAACTACTTCAAGAATGGAATTGCACTTTTCAAATTATAGTGATGTAGTTGTAAACCCTCAATATGTAGAAGATATTGAAGTTAAAAATGTAAGACCTCAAAGTACACCTAAATTAATTGAAGAAATTGAACTTGAGGATAGAAATATTTCAATTAAAGCTACAATAGTTGATATAGATATTCCTAGATTTTATTTAGGTTGTCCTCATACATTTAAAAAAGTCTTTGTAGATGAAGGAAAATACATTTCTCCTGAGCATGGAGAAGTTGATCCTATTAAAATTCCAATTACAAATGTTGTTGTTAATGATTCAAGTGGTACAATGAGTATTGTAGCGTTTAGAGATAGAGCTGAGCAGTTATTCTCAAAATCAAGTGAAGATATTGTAAAATTAGCAGAAGATTTAGAATCTTATAGAGAAGTTTCTAAAAATCTAGTAGGTTCAATGATTGAAGTTGTTGGAAATGTTGGTGAAAATCAAATGACTGGTGAACTTCAATTAATTGTAAATGATGTTGTATTTGTTAAAAAATCTGAAGAAGAAATTGCAGATATGATTGAAGAAGATGTAAAAGAAGAAAAAACTAATGAGTCTAGTAATCAAGAAGATTTAAAGAAAGAATTAGAGGAGGATAAAAATAAAAAAAATGGTTCTACTGCTTCTGTTGATTCTTATTTAGATGATGATTTAGATATAGAAGAGATTGATTTAGACGATGATTTATAATTTCATATAATTTTTAAAAACTAAAATAAGAGTATCCTTTAATTTAATATTATTATAATTTATAGATTTGAACTAAGTTAGTGTAAAAATATTTGTTAAAAATATATTGTAAAATAATTTAGTATTCTTTAATTTGAGATGCTTCATATTTTTTAACTAATACTTTAAATACATCTCTTGAGAGTCCAATTGTAAATAGAAATAATACAAAGTATAGTCCTGTTGCAAGTAATCTCCATATGAACATTATATCTAAACTTCCAGCAATTGATTCAAGAACTCTAAGTACGATACTTGCAATAACAAGTGCAATAATTAATACTAGTTGAATTCTAAATGAATTTTTAATTACTTTTCTTCTTGAACTTGATGCTGCAATAGTCATTAGTAATCCATTAAATAATAAAATACTTAGTGTAATTAAAAACATTAGTGCAGTTTGCATATTACTAACTGATAAAGCTCCAACATACATTAAAATAGTATTTACTATTGTAATTAGAAGGAAGATATAGAAAAATACTATTTTTGCTGTATTCATCGTACATACACCTCATCAATTGAGTCTAAGTCTGAATCTCCAACAGTTATCCACTTTAGATATGTTTTTCTGTTTTGAGAATCTAAATCATCATTAGTTACTAAATTTGAATCTGAATGAACTGAATCAAATTCTTGGGGAGAAGGAGTTGGCTGAAATTCAGGATTTTGAGCTACAATTCTTTTATAATGAAATTCTCTTTGGGATGTAGTTGAGTTACTTGAATCTGATACATTCATATTTTCTCTTTCTTGAGTTCTATTAAGATTTGAACTTGAATTAGAAGGAGAAGAAGAATGTACGACTGTTTGTTTGTGAACATATTCTTTAATTGAATTATCTCTTGAAATTACTTCTTTTCTATAATTTTCACATAATTCTCTGTAATATAACACTTCTTTTCTAAGGGTATTAATTTCTTTGTCCATAGTTTTTTGAAGTTCTAACATATCTTCTTTAAACTCAATTCTTAATTCAGATTTAGTTTTGTTTAATTCTAATAAAACATTATCTTGTTTATCTTGTTTTGTATTAACAAGCCTTCTTAATTCTTCTATATCATACTTAACTTTTTTAAAAGCAATAGAAGCCTCTTTATCAATTGATTTTGCAAATTCTTGACTCATGTTTAGATATAAGTTTTGTATATTTATAAATGTTTCTTTATTTTCACTTCTTTTAAGTACTCACAATCTTCTCGATTTGAGAAAGTTTTACCAAAATATTTATAAACCGATGTAAAATTATATTTAGTATGCCTCATTAGCTCAGTAGGTAGAGCACATGGCTGTTAACCATGTTGTCGCAGGTTCGAGTCCTGCATGAGGCGTTTTTAAGTTAACATTTAATCTTTCAACGCATTCTATACTTCTTTTTGAAGTATTTGGAAGATTTTATTTGTGATTATCAATTTAGATGATCCGCTAGTTCAGTTGGTTAGAATGCACGACTGATAATCGTGTGGTCCCCAGTTCGAGTCTGGGGCGGATCATTTCGGATCAATTTTTTTCAAATAAATTCTAATCAACTTTATAATATTAAAATTTACTTTAATAAAATAATAGGTTTATTTTTTTATTACTATAATTCAATTTGTCTTTGAGGTAATAAATCTTTAATTTTATATTCTCCTCCATAATTTAAAACATCATCAGACTTAATTAAATGTTTATCAACTAATGCAGAACCATCCCATTGAAGCATAGTTGAGTAGAATTGTTCCATAAATCTTTTTTTACTTAATCCTGAAAAATCATATACGGGATGAAATTGAACTTCTGACTTTAATCTTAATTGATTAAAAATAGTTGAAATAGTAAAATAATCAGGACCTAAATATGTGTCTTTAGCTGAAAATCCTTGGTAATTTTTTTGATTAAAAATTGGGTCATCTTCATCAAATTCTTCTTGAGTCATATAAACTGCTCTAAAATCATTGTTCATTGCATCAATCCAAGGCTTTATTTTTTCTCTTATGCTATCTTCATCTCTTGCTTTAAATCTTTTAATGACTCTTTTAATTCCTTCTTTTTGATTTGAAATTGAATCTGAAGGGATATAAATAATTGGTTTTGGTGAGTTTGTTGTTAATTCTTCTGCTCTTTGAGCAATTTTTTCAAATAATCGTTTTCCTTCATTCCTTCTTGAATTAGTAAATAATGTTCCAAATGAATCGCAAGAAAAAAGTCCATTACTTTGAGATAATTGTTCAATTAATTGTTTAGAAATACTTGTTATTTTCTGTTCTAAATCATTTTTTGTATGTTGAGAACTCTTAATTTGAGAAAGTGAGGTCATATATTGAGAAGTAAGTTTAAATTTAAAAACATATTCTTAGACTTTATTTAATGTCTAGATATGATTTTTGTCTCATAAATATGACTCTTCTTGGAATTTTCCACAAACTTTGTTTTAATTCTTTATCATTTGTTGCAATGACCCAATTTTTTGGTAATTTGTGAAGAATTGCATCCACATAAATAGAAGATTTTTCCATCTTCTCTTGTGTAATTAAAATAGAAACATTGTATTTTTTTAATAATGTTGCAATAAGAGGTAAAAACTTTTTATTTTTTGTTTTTTTTTGTTCAATTCTTTCAAGTTCATCAAGAGTTTCTCTTAAAATTACAAATGAAACATCTGTTCCAAGTATTTTGATAATTTCAGAAATAATCTCAACTCTAAATTCAAATGGGACAAATAAAAAATTGGTATCAAATACTAATACTTCTTTTGAAGAATTTTGTTTTACAAAGTTATTAATTTTAATATATTTTGAATCTGTAATTAACTCTTTAAACTTTTTTTTTTCAAGTTTTGGAGCTTTTTGGTTAATATCAATCATTATAATAGTATTTAATTGATATAAATTTAAATAGTTTTGTAGCAAAATTCAATTTTTAAGATTATAATTTAATTTTTTTTATAAATATAATATTAAAAAAGGGATTGAGTATTTGGATGTTCATTAAATAATATTGGAGGGGAATTTTTTAAATATGATTTTGAGTGTTTAGTATATGGTGTTAAAGAGTTGCAAACTCTCCAATAAGAGGAGGAGTGATTTTTATGAATTGTGTGTGCTAATTCATGATAAATAACGTACTCAAACACTTCTTTTGGAGCATTAAGTAGAGAAATATGTATCATAATATCATTTTTTGAAGAACAATGTCCCCATTTGGAGTTCACATAATTTAAATCAATAGATTTTAATGTAGATTGTAGAGTGGTTAAATTAAGAGAGTTTACTTTTACTTCTACTAATTCTTTAAAGTATACACATAATATTTTTGCTATTTGTTGTTCAATTTTTTTAATTTTTTTAATTTCAAGTTCATCATACTCATTTATCAATATTTTTTCTGAATTTGATTGAAATGAACAATTATAATAATTAGAATTCTCTGAGTAGTTATAATTATTAGAATTAAATAGATTTTGAACAAGCTCAATCTTTGGAAGAGAAATAGTGATTATTTTTTGAGAAAAATTATCATTTTCAACTTTAGTTATTGTTTTAGTTTTATTTAAAATTAAATTTACTCTAAAAGATTCGATATAAAAATAACCTCTCTGAATTGAGTTGAGAAGTTCTTGAGTTGAATTTTTATAAACTACATTTGGTTTTTGATTCTTTTTATTAATTTTATCGTATAACTTTACAACTAATGTATTAGAATGTTCTTCTAGAATTTTTTTAGAAACATGTTTTGGGAGTCTAAGTTCAATATATGGGTGCTTATATCTAGCTGAGGAGTTCTTTTTATCACAGAGCATTAATTTAACTAAAATTTTATTATTAATTGTATTTTCTTGTTTTATATTTTTATTTAATGACTCTAACTGAAGTTTTTTATTTAATTTATTTTCTAATTCTTTAACAAATTCTTTTTTACTATTTAATCTTAAATTATTATTATTATTTGAAATAATTCTCGATGTGTCTTTTGAAATTGATGAAGGGGAGTCCTCAAATGGAGTATTTTTTTTAGAAAAAAAATTAAGTAAGCTCATTTTTATTATTATTTACTATTAATATAATTAACTATACAGATAGTTAAATTAAAATGTTATTTAATAGTTACTAATTTTAGAGCTAATATTTCCTTAAGAGCAGGAAGTATTTTTAATTCAATATCTTTTTTAGTAAAATTATTTTGAACTTTAAAAAAACATATTAATTCATGTTTTGAATTTAAATATATGCAGATACTCTCATCTTCATACAATGCTAATATATTTGTTAAATTATATCTTTCATTTAAAATATTCATAAATGAATGTGGTGCTAGTAAGTAAGATTGAGTGTCAACTTCATTACTTTTTTTTTCTAAGTCCCAATTAAAATAATAACTCAGTGAGAGTAGATGTGAAATGTAGTTGTGTTTTTCTTGAATTGAGTGTAAATCTAGTTCTTGAATAATTTGAGAAATTGTAAGTTTAATTGTATTATGCTTTTCTTTAGCATTTTTTATAGCTTGCATAAGTTTAAATGTTTTAGCACTTGTGGATAATAAATGTTTAAATCTGTGTTCTTCAATTTCTTGAATATATTTAGAAGAAGAAAAAATATATACGATTGGTTTTGATGCATTAAATTGATATAATTCACATACTTGTTTTTCTTCAATATCACTACATTGTTCAAGTTCTAATTCAATATTTTCTTGTTTGATAAGTTCAAGATATGAATTAACTTGAATATTTGCTTGTTCTAAATAGTGTTGAAATTGAGATATCTGACTCATACATTAGTTATTATATTGATGTTTATTAATATTCTTTTTAACTTAAAAATACTCTAATAATATCATAAAAAAACAATGAAAATAATTAAATTAATATTAATTAAACTTAAAAACACTAACATTTAATAAATATATTGAATTGCTAGTATATAGATGAATAAATATACTGTTAAATTTGATTCTAATTCCAACAAATGTTCAACAAATAACTCTAATGAGGAGCAATTAATTAAAATTCACAAAATTATAGCAAGAAGGGGAATTACTTCAAATAGAAAAGCAGAAGAGTTAATTAAACAAGGAAGAGTTAAAATAGAAGGAAGAGTAGCTCAAATTGGTGAGTTAGTAAGAGATGATATTGAAATTATAATTGATTCAAAAAAATATGTAAAAGATGAAGTATTGGAACATTTTACCTTTATTATGAATAAAAGAATAGGAGATGAATGTTCAAGAAAAACGTTTAAGAATATCAATAAGAGTATTTTTTCAAGATTTGATTCTAAACAAAAATACTTCAATTCATTAAAGTGTGTTGGAAGATTAGATGTTTTAACAAGTGGACTCATCATTATTACAACCAATTCAGAGCTAATTCAGAAAATTATTCATCCAAGTTCAAATATTTTAAAAACATATATTGTAGGAATTAATAGAAAATTAGATGAAAAACATAAAATTCAACTCTTAAGTAAAGGAGTATATATTGAAGAGTCAATTTCAAAACCTCGTCAAATTAATACCATTGAATATTCAAAACTTAATTCTATAATTAAAGAACAAATAAGAGTTCAATACACTGCTCAAAAGTTATTTTGGTATGAAATTCAAGTTAGTGAAGGAAAAAAACATATTATTAGAAAGTTTTTTGAACATTTTAGATATCGAGTTGAAGTATTACATAGAAGTCAAATTGGGAGATTAGAACTTTTAGATTTTAAAAATTTAAAACAAGGTTCTTTTACACAAATTAAAGAAGAAGAATTACTTAAATTAATATTTAATTAAGTTAGATATAATTAAGTAATTTTAAAAATACACCTATATTGTTTTAATTAATGAACTTAAAAGAGCTTCAAAAACCTGTAATTGTTTTTTTATCTTCTTCTGCTACTAATGTTGCATTTGAAGTAGCACAAAGATGTCCTGAGTTTGAAGTTTTTTTAATATTAGATAGAAAAATTCCTCTAGATGTTGAAGAGGAGATGCTTGGAAATTTTTATATAATGTATTTTGATAAAGATAAAATCTATGATAAAAACAAAAATCAGTATTTTGATATTTTAGCTATGCAATTATTAGATTATGAACCAGATTTGATAGTATGTTCTAATTATTATAAACTTCTTCCACAAGGTTTTATTGAATTTGTAAATTTTAGAAACTCA
>JAIUMM010000034.1 GCA_022565615.1 Nanobdellota archaeon
ATTAAAGATTTAGAGAGTTTGAATGTTTAATTACCAGATATTATGCCAAAAGCAACTGAGCATATTAAAGAACAACTTGATATGATTGAAAAATTAGAACAAAATGAAGTTACATATACTACAAGTGATGGAGTGTATTTTAATGTAGCTAAATTTCCTGATTATGGATCATTGAGTGGTCAAAAGTTAGAAGAAAAAGAAGCAGGAGCAAGAGTTGAAGTAAATAGTGAAAAAGTTAATCCTCAAGATTTTGCACTTTGGAAATTTACAACGGGAAAAAATGAACATCATTTAATGAAATGGGATTCTAAATGGGGAGTTGGATTTCCAGGTTGGCATATTGAATGTTCTGCTATGGGACATAAGTATTTAGGAGAGAATATTGATATTCATACAGGAGGAATAGATCATATTCCAATTCATCATGAAAATGAAATTGCTCAAAATGTATGTTCAGGATGTATTAAAAATGTGAGTTTTTGGATGCATAATGGACACTTGACTGTAAATGGGGAGAAAATGTCTAAATCTCTTGGAAATGTGTATCTAGTTGAAGATTTAGTAAAACAAGGATATTCTCCTCTTGCACTGCGATTATTATTTTTACAATCTAATTATCGTAAAACTAGTGATTTTACATTTGAATTATTAAACTCAGCACAACACAATATTGAAAAAATTCATACTTTTTTAAGAGAATTAAAGCTTAGAAAAGAAAATACTTCAAATTTATTAAATGTCGAATTAAGAGACAAAATTGATGAGAATTTAAAAGAATTTAATGATGCAATTAGTGATGATCTAAATACAGCAAAGGCTCTAAAAAATGTATATTTTATCATTTCATATATAAATTCACTAGAAGAAATTTCAAAAGAGGATAAAAATTATGTATTTGAATTTTTCAATACAATAAATAAAGTACTTGGTATTTTAGAAAATTTAAACCTAGAAGACAAAATTCCAAAAGAGATTTATGAACTTGCCATTAAAAGAAAAGAAGCAAAAGAGAATAAAAATTTTGATTTAGCAGATGAATTAAGAGAGCAAATACAAGAAAGAGGATTTGAGATTAAAGATGATAAGAAAATAGAAGAAGGATTTATAATTACTAGGAAATAGTGTTGAAATATTAAATCCTCAATTCATCATTTTTTAAATTCAATCAATACATTTTTAAAGGATTGTGATATTATATTTTCTATGAGTCAAAGTTCAGATAATCCAGATATTTTCATTGTAGAAAAACAGCAATGTCCAGTCTGTGGAAAGCATGAATCCACATTTAGTGAATATGAAATTGAAGATCCTCTTGCAGGTCCAATTGCAATATTTTCAATTAAATGTAATGCTTGTGGATATAAAAATTCAGATTTGGAGTTTTTAGAAGAAGGAACACCAGCTGAGTATTCTATTGAGATTTCTTCAAAAGAGGATTTAAATATTAGAGTTATTAAATCAGGTTCTTGTGAAATTAAAATTCCAACCTTTAGAATCTCAGTTGATTCTTCAATGGGTTCAGAAGGATTTATAACAAATATTGAAGGAGTTTTAAATAGATTTAGACAACAAATATTATTTCTTAAAGAGGATGATGATTTAGATAAAACACAGAGAAAAAAAATTAAAAATATTTTAAAAGGACTTGATGAAGTATGTGCTGGAGAAAAATCAATGGTTTTAAAATTAAAAGATGATACTGGAAATTCAATGATCTTATCTGATAAAGTTGAAGTAAAACCGTTAAAGAAAAGAAAATAATTTGTTAAATTTTAGTAATTTTTATTATATTTTTCATAATTTTAATACATTTTTGAACGTAAATTATATAAAGTTTAAATTTATATATATTATATGATATTTAATACTTATTGGTTTAGGCCAAAAAAATATGGAATTGGAGCAACACCTACTAGTTGGGAAGGTTGGGCATTAATTATTTCATATTTGGTGTGTGTTGTTTATTTTACTTATTTTTTACAAAATATATTTGTTTATATATTTTTATTATTAATAGCAACTATAATTTTAATTCTATTATCCTATTGTAGAACTCAAGGCTCTTGGTGTTGGAGATGGGGTAATAAATAAATTTCAGTTGAAAATTTAAATATAAAATTAAAATGATTCTATTACTGCTCCAATTACTATTAAGCAAATTGAAAAACTAACTAGTAAAAATAAATCTTTTCTAAATTCTTTTTGTTCTTCTTTGTTTAGTGAATTCCAAACTTCAAATCTATATGCTAAAAGTCCTCCTGCAATCCCTGCAAGCACATATCCTCCTACTTCTAAGAGTCCATGAGGGAGAATGAGTAAAGATGTAATTAATGCTGTTTGTGAACTTTGCAGAGAATATAAATAATAGGCAACTAGTGATGCATTCCAAACTAGTACAAATATCATTCCTGAGAATACTAAAAATGAAAGTAAAAAAGTAAATAGTCCTACAATTAAATTGTTGAGTAAAATAATTGTAAATAAATCTTGATAATTTGTAATCATTCCAATAAGTTTTCCAACAAATGCTTCATGATATGTAAATTGAGTAATAAGTCCTGTTGTTGTTGCAATGAAAAATCCAATTCCTACTGCAATAAATACGACCCAACACATGATTATTTCTTCAATATGATTATATAGTAATTTATTAGAGGAATAAATCCTTTTAATTTCTAAATTATTTAATTTTCTAAAATATCTAATCATTGGAAAAGAAAGTGCAAGAGATATGAATGCAACTAAAAACATTGCATTAGCTCCAATATAATAATTTAAAATTGCTAAGAGAAGAGTTATAATTAATGTTAAAATAAATACGTTAATATAATTGTGTTTTTCAATAGATTTATATAGAAATGTTTCAAACATATTTGTAATTTAATAAATAATTTTTATAAATATTTGTAATATTAAAACTAAAACATAATAAGATAGTTGTATAATGAAAAAATTTTATAAAACATAGTTATGTTGTAATTGTATCATGAACATAATAGTCATGACAATTGTCATAAAAAATGGTACAAATTAAATTAATAGATTTATTTAATGTTCGTTTTGAACAAATGGAAGATAAAATTAATTCTGAAATTAAAGCATTAGAAACTCAGGGTCATACAATTCAAGAGATTAAAATTATTGGGGATTCTTTGAAGAATACAGGAATTTTTGTATTATATAATTAATACAACTTTATATTATTTTAAATAATATTTTTTTTTTAAAGCTTAATATATTATTCGTGTTAATTTTATTTATTTTTTAATAACAAAAAATACAAGTATTATACCTATTACTACAGTTCCAATTAAAAAACTTATGATGGAAGGCGCATTTAATGATAAGTAACCTGCAAGACTTGAAGGATTATTATTTTGAATGTTATTTCCTTGATTATTTGAACTATTTCCTAAATCAATTACAATTAATTCTTCATAAAATTCTTCAAAATTATCTTGATTTAAAGTTAAATTAGTTTCATTTTCTTCTCTTACTATATTATTAGTTTGATTTACTTGACTATTAATTTGACTATTAAAATTTGAAGATGGATTTGAATTTTCAAACTGACCTTCATTAGTTATATTTTCTAAATTATTTTCATTATTAGTACTAAGAGGAGTATTCCAATTGTTATTGCTAGAAGATGAAGATCCTCCTCCTCCTCCTCCAGAACTTCCACTATTTGATGGAGGACTTGGCGCTATTATTTCATCTCCTTGAAGTGTCCAAAAAGAGAAGTGAGATGTTTTACAATTAATATGAGTTTGATTTATGTTTTGAGTTGCAAATGTTGAACATTCTATCCATTGTTTTTGAGTTAGATTATAATATAAAATTGAAAAATTTTCAAAATTATTAAAACTACTAATTTCAAATATAATTTTAACTGTTGAATTTATTGGGACAAATCCAATAATTTCAAAATATTGTAATGAGTTTGAATAAGTTGAAACATTATACTCTAATAGCTGATTTTCACTAATTTCAATAATTGAAAAATAAGTATTATTAGAGATTCCTTTAATTTCAACATTATTATATACATAGTTTGAGTTATTAATTAATGTAGGGTTTAAATTTTGTTCAATAGTATTCCAAATATTTGAAAACAATTCATGAAAATTTGCCTCGATACTATGATTTAATGAACTAATTGTACTTTGAAATCTTGGTTTTTTACTAACTTCATTAATAAAATCAAGTTTTAATTGCAAATCTAATAGGTTTTCTGAACTCATATTTTGAGAATTTAGAGAACTATTTACGATATTTTGTAATTCATTTATAATTTCTTGAATTATAGTTAAATTAAATGAAATATTTTCATTTTCTTGATTTACACTTTCAAGTAATTTATTCTCAAGTATTCTAAAATTAAGTAAACTTAAAAGAGTATTTTCAAATTCAATATAGTTATATGATAACAGATCTTTATTCTTAAATAAATCTTTTTGTATAATTATCTCAATTGTATTATTTGAAGAAATATTTGAATTATCAAATTTACTTAACTTTGAAATTATTTCAAGAATCTTGAAATTATTAATAGATGTATTATAAATAGATAAATTTTCAAATTCAATTAGAGAGTTATTGAAAATTATAAGTTTATTTATACTAAATTGATTTTCTTTAGAGTCATTAATTAAATCAATAATTTTTTTTTCAAAATTCAGTAATATGTTAATTATTTCAAATAATTCGTTATGAGAATTAAATAAAGTTGAATTTTGAGTCACACTATTTATTAAATTAATGTTTAAATTTGAAATTATATCTACTGAAGTATTTAATTGAGTTATTTTAATTTTTATTTGTTCAATTTCTTCATTTAAATTATTAGTACTATTTTCATTTGAGACTGTGTGGATATGACTTGAAATATTTTTAGTTTCTAAATTAATATAATTGATTTGAATTTCATTTAATTTTGAAGTTGTAAAATTACCAATTCTTGAATTTTTTACAATATTTTCTAAACTTGAGTAATAAGAAGAGATTAACGTACTTAATTCCATAATTTGAGTTAGATTATTATATTGTGAATTTGCCTTAATATCTATAAATAATTGTTCTTGATGAGTTGTATTTAAAGATGAGAGATTAGTTAGAAAATTATTAGTTTGATTAATTAACTCAGATAAATAAATTTGTTCATTATTTTTAATAATTATAAAATTAGAATTATTAGTTAAAATATTTAATCGGTTATAATATGTATCAAGGGATTCAAAATTATTTAAAGTTAGTTGTTTACTAGTATTTTGATTATTTGAAATTATTAATATTTCTTGAATTTCAAATTTAATATTACATAAAACTTTGGAAGTATTTTTAATATTTGATAAAGTAAGGTAAGTAGTATTACTATTTAAAGTATTAAAAAAATCTTCTTTCTTATTTGAATTTAATTCTTTATAACAAGATAAACTAGTATTGTACTCATTGATTAGTTGAGTTGTAAAGATTTGATTTTCAAAACTTAAATTTTCAATATTATTTAGAGAATTAATTAAATTAATTAAATTATTTTCATTGCTTAGAGAATCAAATTCTTGAATTGCAAGTGTTAATTGTAGTGTTTTATTAAATACATCTTCAAATTCTTCAACTGATGAGTAGAGTAAATTTTGAGTTAATGAATCTAGAAATAATTGAGTATAATTTTCTTCTAAATTATTTTGAAAGTTTTGAAGAAGAGTTGTATTTAGAGCATTATTATCATTTAAATCTTGAAGGGTTTGAGTTGAAAAATTATCAATTCCTTCAAAGTAGTTTATATTTAAAATTATATATAAAAAAACTCTTTGTTGATTTCTATATATATCAAGAGTAATTATTTTATTATCTTTTAATTCATCTTCAATAGAAGCATTTAGAAATCCATTTTGAGTATTAAACCAAGTATTTACACTCTCAACCCACGTGTATATATCTGAACTATATACAATTTGAGTAATTGTTGAATTTTCATTATTTTTTAAATTTAGAAGTAATTCACTTACATCTCTTTGTGATTTATTATCTACAAATTCACTCAAAGAGTAGTTTATACTAATTACTACTACATTTCCAAGAGGAGGAATATTTAATACTCCTCCATTAAAATGAGTTGCTTGAAGAATTTCTTCTTCAAGAGTTAAACTTTGTGAACTAAATACACTTGTTATTGAAAGTAATATTATAGTTAAAATTTGAAAAAATAACTGTATTTTATTATTCATATGTTTAAATTAATTAGAAGAGTATTTAAATTTTTTTAATATAAAAATTAAAAGTAAAATTTAATTTTAATTTTTAGCAAATAGGAAATATCCTACAACTGCTAATATAATAAATAATCCTGCAATAATTCCTGCAATAGTAGGAGCATTAGCAGTAATAAATCCTCCTAAACCAGGAGTTTGTTCTTCTTGTGTAACTTGAGTACTCTCTTGACTTACATCTTCACTAGTTGTTTCTTGTGAAGCTGTAGTATCAGTTTGACTTCCAGTTTGAGAAGTTGAATCTTGTTCTTCTTCCTCTTCAATAGTTGTATCAATTCCACTTCCAGTCTGAGTTTCTTCTTGTGTTACATTTGAATCTTGTGTTTGAGTAACATTATCATCAGTAGTTGTAATTGGAGTAGTCCAAGTACTTCCACCACCACCTCCTCCTGAGGAGGATGGAATTGTTTCACCAGTTAAAGCCCAATTTGAGAAAGTACCAGTTGTACATGAAGCAATATTGTTTTCAATAGTTAAGTTTCCAAATACTGAACATGAAACCCATTCACTTCCATTAAATCTTTGAATATCAAAGTTTCTTCTATTTGTAATTCCACTTAAATTATAAGTAATTGTTGCATTTTGTCCATTCTCGATACTTCCAATAATCTCAAAGTATTGAATTAAATTAATAGGAGTTGGAATCCCTAATTCTGTAATTTCATTTTGTGTTATTTCAATAATTGCAGCAAATGAATTATTTGATAATCCATTAATTTTAACTTGATTGATATTTGAAGTTGAATTATCCACAATTTGAGGAGATGTTGAGGTATTAACTAAATTCCACAATTGAGTATATGCTTGTGTAAAACTTGAGTATGAATTATTGAATAAATCTTCTTGAATTTCAATAAATCTTGGTTTTGTTGAAACTAAATTGATGAAATCAATTTGTTGTGTTAATTTTCCAACTATATCATTTACATTATTTCCATTAACTATTAATCCCTCTAAATTTGAATAATTTGAGAGTACATTATTTAACTCATCAATGAAAGTTTGATTATTATTAACTGTATTAACAAATTCTTGTGTAGCAAATCTAAATTGTACTAAATCATTTAATAATAATGATAATTCTTCAAATGAACTATATTGTTCATTTGCATGTACATCATTAATTAGAGCTGTAATTCTTTGAGAGTCTAATGTATTAATTAGAGCTACACCAGCTTGTGCATCTTCTTCAATTAAATTAGCAGGAACACCACTTACATTTAATGTACCAAGAGCAGTTAAATTATCTGCTACATCTTGTAACATACTTACTTCTAAGCTATTAGAGTTAGCACTATTTACTGCTGTTTGTACAGCAAGTCTAAATTGTACTAATTGATCTAATACTTCACTTAATTGAGTAAATGAACTGTATTGTGCATTTGAATGTACATCATTAATTAGAGCTGTAATTCTTCCAGCATCTAATGTATTAATTACAGCAACTCCTGTTTGTGCATCAGTTGCAATTAAATTAGCAGGAACACCACTTACATTTAATGTACCAAGAGCAGTTAAATTATCTGCTACATCCTGTAACATACTTACTTCTAAACTACCTGAGTTAGCTGCATTAACAGTAGTTTGTATTGCTTCTCTAAATTGTAATAATTGGTATAGAGTAATACTCATTTGAGTAAATGAAGAATAATCTCCATTATCTTCTAAATCATTAACTAATGCTGTAAATCTTCCTGCTTCTAAAGTATTTAATCTATCAATAACAGCACTTCCTTCATTTAATGAAGCAAGAGTAACTTCTTGTTCATTAACTGTTTTACCAATTAAATTAGTTAGTGTTGTATTAACATCTACTAAATATTGAGTTGTAAAT
>JAIUMM010000035.1 GCA_022565615.1 Nanobdellota archaeon
GTAGAAATTTTTTAATTTTCTTAAATTTACAGTAATAAAATTGGCAGATAAAACAGATATCTACAATAGTAGAAATTTTTTAATTTTCATAAATAGGTCAAATTTTATATCTAAATTATGAATGTGGAGGATTTTACTATTTCAAAGGTTCTTCTATCATTTTAGAAAAATCTCTAAAACTCCTCTTTGCCTAGTTAAGATATACATATTATATTATTCTAATTTTTAAATATTTGCCTTAAAAGTAATAGAAAATAGTGAAAATGATGAAATTACTCTAAAAAGTTAATACAAATAAAGACTAAGGTTTGCAATTTATATATAAATATAATTAAAACATTACTAAATCCTCCTCTTCATTTTTAGCATATCCATATCTATAAATCTTACAATTACCACTTAATTCGAAAATTAATACACTATCACTTTGTTTAAATCTCTTCTCAAATTTAGATTTGATTTCACTCTTTACAATTTCAAGTAATCTTTTACTATTATTAATCTCATATACTGAATATTGTAATCTTCTTCCATATTCTAAAATAAATTTAGAAAATTGAGTTCGTAACTTATCATCTTTAATATCATACGTTAAAATAATCATTTTTTCTCCTCCAAAGTAAATTTAGAATACTTTGAAATATCATTTTCTTTAATGAAGTTTCTATAATATGACTGAATAAATAAAAATATCTCTTCTTTAAAACTTAAAATCTCTTTTAAGAAAAACTGAGAATATTTCTTATTACATTCTTTTTTAATAAAATATTGACCATTTTTCTCATAAAAGTCATTTCTATCAATTTGTTTTAAATTAAAACCTTTTCTAATTTTTCTATCAATAATACATCTAAAAGGTTCAATAACATCACATACTAGTGATTTACGTTGATAAAATAATGTGTGATGAACTCCATAATACGTATCAAATCCATACAATTCCAAATTTGCTTCAATAAAATTAAATAAATAATGATATCCTATATCTAAGAGTAAATTAAAAATGTCCTCTTTTGCTCTTGGTCTTCTTCCTCTAAAATCTAGATTCTTAAAATATACTTTAAAAAATAACTTTGAAGCATTCCCCTCAATTCCTAACATCTCTTGATTAGAAGAACAATTATTAATTTGAGAAATTAGAAATTTCATTTTATCAATACATATTTTCTCTTGAGTTGTTTTATAACGCAAAGATTTCATTAAATATAATTGATTTTCAGCTTTATTTGAAATTAAAAATTTAGAAATCTCTAATTTATTAAGATCTAAGTACTGCTTTTTTCTGAGTAAAAAATTACCTTTATTTTCAGGAATAACACTATAATACATTTTTAAATTAAAATTTAAAAAAATAATTGGAAAAGAAAATCTCTTAGCTTGTTTAATCAATACAGAAGTAATTGAAAATTCTCCATAAATAAATACTAAAAATATCTTATGACAAGAATGCTGTAAAATCGTTTTATTATTCTCATCAACTACAACTAAATTAGAATTTCTAAATTTAATTTTCTTTGAAGAATCACTATCAATAAATAATAGTTGTTTTGACATAAAATCGGGTCTTGACATCATTTTTTATAATAATCACACAATTCCTTGTAAATACACATCTCACATTTTCTAGGATTTTGAGAAAAAGAGGTATCAAATAAATCAAAACTCCTCATTTGTAGAATAACTTCTTTCAATCGTCTTTTATTTTCATCAGTTGGTAAGTCAATTGAAATTTTTTTATTATTTTTCATAGAGTAAAAACTCAATTTCTCAACATCATAACCCATTTCAATTAAACAAAAATACTGACTCCAAATTTGTAAATAATAACCCTCATAAATAGTTTTAATAAAATTCTTTCTCTCAATGAGTTCTTTATTATCCAAATCTAACAAATCAATTTTTCCAATAACTCCTAATTCTTCATTATAAATATCAATTCCTTGTAATATATTCTTTTTTGATGAATAAGTTTGAGAATCTACATTTTTATGAGCCTCTTTTCCTTTTTGTTGATATGTAGAGTGAAATAATTTTTCATCAAATTGATAATACAAGTTATGAAAGTAAATTGAACGAGGACAAAAAATAAAATCATTTAAATTAGAGATGATAATATTTTCCTCCATTTTTATTTTAATTTACTATTATCAACTTTATCAAAATAATTCTCCTTTGAAACTACTTTTTGTTTTGTTTCTTTTTCTAATTCAACTCGTGCATTTTTTGCAATAGTTCCACCTTTTCTAGCATCTTCACTTAATTTTTCAAATCCTTTAGAGTCATTTACTTGAGTAATTTCAGTAGTTGCTCTCTCTCCTAACATTGAAAAAATTAATTCTAAATCAGTCATATGATCTCTTAAGTTTATTTTAGATTTTTCAGGAAGATGTTTTATTGATTTATGTTTTTTTATAGATGTTTCAAACGTAGCATTGTGAATTTCATTAGTCAAAATTGCAAACTCTCTTTTTTCTTCAATTCCTCTTTTCTGCCACTCTTCGGTTAATTCTTGTCTAATTGCAATTCCTCTAAATCTTTTATCAATCCAATCCTTAGGATATCCTTTTAATTCATAATATTCTTTTACCCTATCTTGAGCAAGTTCTGGATTTTCTATTTCTTGAATTCTCTCCTGCCCTAATTGTGCAAGCCACATCTTAAAAGGTTCTGCTTTTAATGATGGTACTGATTGTATAAGTCTAAATGCTCCTCTTGTTGAGACACAATTTAACTTTTGAACTCCTCCTGTAGTTTCAATTGAAAGGGGGGTGGCAATTTGCCCCCACCCTTGAGCAAAACTTTCATCTCTTCTTCTCATATCTTTTAAGTAATTTGTTGGATTTTTACTTTGAGTTAATACTTCTATAATATCAACTGCCACATACCACCATTCATCATTGAACCAAGTTCTTCTAATTCTTGTATCTTCAAAAACAATAATTTTATTTTTCTCTTCCATTTTAATTTAAATTATTTAGTTCTCTTAAATTTTCTAATGTTTTAAGAACTATATGATAAGCTCCATTATCATCCCCATTTTTAATAAATTCTAAATTTAGATTAGTCTTAGTAATTGAATTTTCATAATTTGAATTATAATTACAATTGTTGCAAACAATCTCATCATTTTTTTTGGTTTCTCTCTTAACTTTTAAGCTATTACAATTAGGACATTTCTTAGAAGTATTTTTTGGGTCTACAAAAAAAACTCTCCCAAATTGTTTATATTGTAATTTTGCTTTTTCAATACCTATATCCTCATAATTCCCCACATTTCTAAAAGGTGGAACTAAATGTAAAATGTCTTTATTTTCAAATTGAATTTTGAATAATTTTTTTAATAATTGCATCTCAAAGTAATGATACGTTCCAAGACCTGCTAATTTTGAATTTGCAATTTTTTTATAATCAATAATATTTTCTTTAGAATTATCTTTAAAACTCTTCTCCAATCTAATTCCATTTAAACCATCAATACAACTCGCCCAACATCTTGATAAGTTCTCAATTGAAATATAAATATTATAATTGTATTTTTCAATAAAGTAGTTAATTACACCTACCATATTTGCAGTAATACCTTTTTTTAATCCATCAGCAGAATCTAATTCTATTATACGATTAATTTCTTTTTCTCTATTTTTTTCTGAAATAGTTTTACTAATCATAACTTCTTTGAAGTTATTTAATAAATCTAAAATTTCTTTATGATTTAAATTTTCATATTTTTCTCCTACTCCATAAGCAGATATTAAAGTACTTTCTTTTAATTGTTTAATTTTTTCACAATCATCATTACTATTTGCAATTCTTAAAATTAAATCTTTATTTTTTTTGTCTTGCATTTGATATTGTAATTTCCTTCTATATGCTAATTGTTTTAATTTGATATTTTGATTATTTTCTTTTAAATTATCTTCTTCAAATCCTTTAAATCTATCTCTTTTAACTTTTATTTTACTTAAATCAACTAAAACTTTTTCTCCTTTAATCGTTGTTTCAACTCTTAAATTTGTTAAATCTAAAATACTTCTTTTTTCCAAAAATATATGTTCCCATATTTTTTTTTCAACATTAAAATTTCTCGTATAAATATCATAATTTCCTTGTATCTCTCCATCTTGATTTAAAACACATAAAGTTGCTAAACTTTTTTCTCCTCTATCTATTCCTAAAATATAAAAAGATTTATCTTTAATAAAACTTTTTTCATTAAATTTTTCAATTTCTGTTTTTAAATTTTTTTTCTTAAATAACTCTAAAACCTCATTTTTTGACAATCCATTATTTCTAGGAATAATTTCACATAACATCTGAGCATTTAATTGAAATCTTGAATACCGTTTTCCAGAGGGATAATTTGGAGTTGGAAATCTATAACTTAAATCAATTTCTGGATGTAATCTATAATTAGACACATTCCTATCAAAAATTAAATTCCAATCTTTACTAAATTGATTTTTTAAATTTTTATTTTGAGAAACTAAATTTTGATTAACAATA
>JAIUMM010000036.1 GCA_022565615.1 Nanobdellota archaeon
AAAGTATTGCAAAGGCTTTGAGTTCAATTCATTCAATTCATTGGAATTCACAAAAAGAAGAAGTATTTGTACATGGAGATTTTCACCCTGAAAATATTTTAATTGAGAACAAAAAGGAGGAGGATGTGGTGATTGAAGTTCTATCATTAAAGATGAATATATTTATAAATCTGGAACTTATACTAATTTTATGGTAACTCAAATGACTTTAACTTCTACTAAAAAAAATATAGAGAATGTTGATTGGGAATTAGTTAATGATTTTAAGCAAGGATTAGAAGAGTTAAAACAAGGAAAAGTTGAAGAGTTTAGAAAAGGTTCTCTATTAGAGTAATGATTTATATAATTCATATACATATTTTTTGTATTGAGGAAGTAATTTTTTAATTTCATCAATTGTTTGTTGTTGTAACCTTTGGTGCTAAGAATCTTTGATTGTTTCGCATTTTTTGTTACTTGCATTTACTAGTAAGATAACTGCAATTTCTTTGTAAATTAGATAATAAATTCTTTTCCCTTTAATCTTTTTTTCTCTAAGATGTGTTGAGTTTAGAGGTTTTCCAATATATTCTCCTTTAATTTTGAGTTGATTTTCAATGAAATTCTCAATTTCAACAATTTCTTGTTTAGAAAATAATTTTTTTATTTTTTCTTTAAATGTTGGAAATATAAATACTCTATACATAATTAATTTTTAAAAATAGAGTTTTTAAAGATATCTTCTTAGAGGAGTAGAAATTTTAAGTTGAATAGTATGGTTAAAAAGAAGATGTGGTTGAGATGATTTTTGTTAAGTAATTAATATTCTATTATTAAAGATGAATATATTTATAAATCTGGAATTCTTATATTGAGTATGGAAAGTGAAATGATTACACTTAATAAAGATGAATTATACTCTTTAATTAGAAAAGCTATAAGAGATGAATTAGATTCAATTGAGTATGTATCTGATGAAGAACAAAAGGAAATTGATGATTTGTATAAAGACTCTTTAAATACTCAAAATTATAACTCTAAAGATTGTATTAGATTATAAAAAAATGTATGAAATTGATATTAATAATAGGGCATATAAATTTATTATATCTTTACAAAATTCACAAGAAATTCTACTTAAAATTAAATTATTAAAATATTTCAAATCTCAAAGAAAACTAGATTTGGATGTTAAAAAATTAAAGGGTCAAAAAAAGAATTTAATTTTATATAGAATTAGAGTTGGAACTATTAGAATTATTTTTCAGATATTTGAAGATAAAAAAATTATATATATTAGAGCAGTAGATTATAGAGGAAATATATATGAGTAGAAATTTTAAGTTGAATAATATGCTCAAAAAAGAGATGTGGTTGGGATGATACATTTTCAGGCTCAGGCACTACTCTTACAATTGTAAAGACTAATCTATCTAAAAAAATTATGGTTAAAAGATTGGTGTTTAGTTGTAATATTTTGATTTAAACTAAGTAAGCTTTATCATGATGTTTATATGTTATGAATTCTATTATGTTATCATTTGAATTATATGTAAATAATAGAACAAAACTTGTATTAGTTCTTATAATGTTCTATATTTTCACTGTGTATTACTTCTTCAATTTTTTGTTTAATATTATTATAAGATTGAATATCCTTTTTTTTAATTTTTTGAAGAATTTTTAAAAGAGAGGGTTTTATAATATACTTATGCATTTTCAACTAATGAGTCTAATTCATCAATAGAATTAAATGATATGCCTTTTTCTTTTTCAATTTTTTTTACTTCTTTAACAAATTCAGGCCTTAATTGTGGTTCTAAGATATGTTCTTCATATTCTTTGGCCATTTTATCAATTGCTTGAGATTTGTCTTTGAGTCCATATTTTGCTTTTATGATGTTGAGCATTTGATTGGTTTTGTTTTCTATATTTACTACTGCTTGAACCATTTTTATATATATGTAATGTATATATGAAATATATATTTTTAAATATGATTAAGGTGTGAATTTATCCAAATATATTTAAAAGATTATTTTTTAAATGAAGTATGGTTAAAAAAGAAGAGATTACTAAAATATTATGCTATTTTTCTTTCTTTATTTTTATATATAGTTGATTGGCATATTCTTTATATTCATTAAGATATGTTTTGATATAATTTATAGTTTCTTGTTGAGACCTTTGGTGCTAAGAATCTTTGATTGTTTCGCATTTTTTTATCACTTGAACCAACTATTAATATGATTGCAATTTCTTTATAGACTAGATAGTATATTCTTTTTCCTACTATTTTTTTCTCTCTTAAAAATGGATAAGTTAATTGATTACCTACTTTATCTCCTTTTTGGGTTAAATCTTCTAAAATGAATTTTTTTAACTCAAGTGTTTCTTTTTTAGTTAATAGTTTTTTTAATTCTTTTTCAATTTGGGGGAGCAAAAAAACTTGATACATATTAATCTTTATTTTATATTTTAATTATATTTATCTTTTTTCTTTAAAGTGATTACTTAATCATTTTATGGAGATTAGGAAATTTTATAAATTCTCTATTCATATTAAATATATGGAAACAGTTACTATACCTAAGGCTGAATATGAATACTTAAAATTACATGCTAAAGATGTTGATTGGGAGTTAGTTGAACAATTTAGAAAAGGTTTAGAAGAATTAAAAAGAGGAGAAGTTATTAGAGCTGAAGATAGTTCATTATTTAAGTAGTTTTTAGGTTTTAATAAAGTAGAAAGTTTTTTAAATTTTAAATTACTATAGTTAATATGGTAACTTCACTTGATGATAGATTGTATAATATTGAAGAATTTTTAAAAAGGATTGAATCTAAAATGGATAATTTTTTAGGTTTTGAAATGTTAGAACAAGAAGAAAAAGAGGAACTATTACAAATTAAAAAGGAAATGAAGTCTGGAAATTTTCATGAGTATGAAGATGTATTTACTTAGTTTTTTCTTTTTTTAAGAAATTATTTATAAATAAATTTCTTTTTTTTTTTATTTTTAAGAAAATTTATAAATGAGAGTTTTATAGTAATATTATGGATTATAATGATTATGTTGAGAGTGGAACTATTTCTTCAATTTCTCTTGTTGAGAAAAAATATATTGCTCAATTTTTAGAGTATACATACAAGGATAATATTAAAGCTTGTAAAGATTTAGTTAATACTCATCCTAGATGGTCTATAATTAGTGGATATTATGCTATGCACGATATTTCTAAGCTATATTTATTACTTGCTTTTAATATTGAATTTACAAAACCTTCTGTTCATGATGCTGTAATTAAAGCTTTAAAAAAATTAGTTCCTAAAGAAGATATTATTCAATATTTAGAAAATGCAGATTTTGAGTTTAAAAAAATTCAGCGTTTAGATTATTTTTTAGCAAAAGGAAAGGAGCATAGAGAAAAAACTCAATATTATACTATTCTTAGTTATTCAAATAAAGAAGTAAGTGTAAAAGCTCAGCAGTTTTATGATTGTATTGTTAATAATTATATTTCAATTATTGAAGAATTAATTAGAGGAGTTGAATAATATGATAGTTACATTATTTCAAGATAAAGTTGTGTATAAATTATTGGTATTTATGATATTTGTTAAGGGAAGAGGATATGCTTTTAATGATTTTAAAACGCATTTGAAATTATCTAATATTTCCATATACAAAGCTCTTTCTAAATTAGAATTTTATGGAATTATTAACAAAAAGGGAGTTGTGTATAAATTAGATTTATCTAATGAGTATACTAAGTATGTGTGTTCAATTATTGAAGAGGATTTAAAAAGATTCGAAGGTCTTGAGCAAAGAGTTATTTTGATTTTACTTGAGTTTCTGAGTTTAATTGATACAATATCTTCAATTAAACAGATTATTATTTTTGGCTCATATGCTAAGAGAACTCAAACAATACACTCAGACATCGATATTGCAATTATAAGTTCAACTTTTGTTGATGTATTTGAATTTGCATATAAAATAGAGGAGAAATATGGAGTTCATTTAGAAATTCATAATTTTACAGTAAAAGATTTTTCTTCTTCTACTTTAATTAAAGAGATTAAAAGGGACGGTATTTTTATTAAGTAATTTGTTAACAAAGTGTTTATAGATTTTTAATTAAAGAGTCTAAGTTATCTAATGAGTCCAATTCAATATGTTCTTCTTGTTCTAGTTTTTTAAGTTTCTCAACATATGAAGGATTCATTTTTCTTGAAGATATAGTTTAAATTCTCGTTTCATATAACTTTCCTCCATAAATATATGGTTTTAATT
>JAIUMM010000037.1 GCA_022565615.1 Nanobdellota archaeon
AATTAAAACCATATATTTATGGAGGAAAGTTATATGAAACGAGAATTTAAACTATATCTTCAAGAAAAATGAATCCTTCATATGTTGAGAAACTTAAAAAACTAGAACAAGAAGAACATATTGAATTCAACTCAATAGATAACTTAGACTCAATAGTTGAAAATGCATAAATTCATTATGAAATTCTTATAATTTAATACATAATTTAATAAAATACTTAAGAAATGTTCATAATAATAAGATTTATAAATCTCAAAACCATACTATTTTTATGAGTTTAGATTTTTTTAATAATGTCACTTATTTTACAAATAAAGACTTTGAAGCATTTACACACAAAAAAAACTCACATGTCTTACTTACAAACTTAAAAAATAACAATACAATAATTCAAATTGAAAGAGGAAAATATACACTACACGAAGATCCTTTAATTTATGCATCTCACATCATTTACCCTTCATATATTAGTGGGATAAGTGCACTATATTATTACAAACTCACCACACAAATACCTCTAAAAACACTTGTACTTACAAAAGAAGTCAAAAGAAATAACTCACATATAACATTTATTAAATCTCCTAAAACATTATTTTTTGGATATACAAAAAAAATCTATAAAAAATTTGAAATTTTTATTGTAACAAAAGAAAAGTTACTCATAGACTCCATTTATTTTCAAAAACTAGGAGTCTCAATTTCAGATTTAGACAATTTACTTCAAGAACAATTAGACACAACTCTTATAATTTCATACCTCAAACAAATCAATAATATCTCCTTAATAAAAAGAGTTGGGTATTTACTTGAACAACATAATATGAATATTCACAATTCATTTAAAAAAGTCTTAGAACAAGATTCTAACTATATTAAATTAGAACAAAATTTGCCAAAAAAACAAGCAATTAATTCAAAATGGAAACTAAATATAAATATTTAAAATGGTAATCACAATAAAAGAACTCAAAGAACTCTCAAAAAAACTTCAATTAAATCTAGGTCAAACAGACCTACATTATATGCATCATCTATTCTTATTTATACTCTCAAAAACATTTCCAAACTCATTTGTATTTAAAGGAGGAACCTCATTGATGATATGTTATAATTTAGATAGATTCTCAGAAGATTTAGATTTTAATATTGTAAAAGATGTCAATATTGATAAAGTATTAAAAGAAGTTGTGACATTCTTTCACAAAGTTGGATATGAATCATCATACACTTTCAAAAGAAATACCCACTCCTCTCAAACATATATATTCTATATTAAAGGACCACTATATATGGGGAAAACTGAATCTCAAACTACAATTGAACTAGATTTTTCAAACAGAGAAGATATGTATCTAGAATTTATACCAAAAAAAATAACTCACTTTTTTGATGAATTTCCTCAATTTTATTTTAACACTCTAACTCTTGAAGAAATTTTTGCTGAAAAAATTAGATGCATACTCACAAGAGATAAAGCAAGAGATGTGTATGATTTACATTATTTAATCACAAGAAAAATTTCGCTCAATATTGATTTAATAAATAAAAAATTAAATCCTTACAATTTAAAATATAATCATAATGAAGTATTAAAAGCAATAAAAAAGAAAGAAAAAATTTGGAAAAAAGAACTGCAATATTTACTTCAAATTGTTCCCCTATTTGATGATATTGAATCTGAAATTGAAACATATCTACAAAACCAAAACTAAAATTTCAAATACACTCTTTTAAAAAAGAAGAAGGAACATATTCAAGTAATTTTATCTCTTTTTGAGATAATTTAGTTAATTGTTTTAAAAAAAACTTAGTTGGGACTATTTCAAATGTTGATACCAATTTTCTTTAAATCTTCTTCAGTTCCTAATTCATTATTCTTTTTAAGTAATTCTACAAAAGAATCCAAATCTTCTTCCTCTCTTAACTTTTTTAAAGATTTAACTTCTTTTCTCAAAAGCTTAATTTCCTTTAAAATATAATCTAACTTGAATTCTTGAGATTCCATACATATATTATAAACTTGAAATTTATAACTTTAACCATCTTTAACTATAGAATTTCAACCACATCCTCCTCCTTCTTATTTTGAATTAAAATGTTCTCAGGATGAAAATCTCCATGTACAAATACTTCTTCTTTTTATACACCCTAATTAATTCAGACTCAAAGCCTTTGCAATTTATTTTAACTTTATCTTAATCCTCTCTTATTATTCAAATGTTTCACATATAGTATAACAATTTCAACCTCTTATTGATAATTAAAATTTAAAATAAGTGGATTATTTTACAAAAGTTTATAAAAATAAGACACTTAAAACATACTATGATTTCAAGAACGATTTACCCAAAACTTCAAAAATTATATCAAAAACCTGATATCCTAGCACTCATTGGGGCAAGAAGAGTTGGTAAAACAACACTTATGACACAACTCTTTGAAGAAGAAAAAGTAAAAAGTAAACTATTTCTAAGTTTTGATGACCAACGAATATTACAAATATTTGAAGAAGATATAGACGAATTTATAAGGATATATATACAAAATAATGAAGTTGTATTTATAGATGAGTTTCAATATGCAAGTGAAGGTGGTAAAAAACTCAAATATTTATATGATAAATTACACATAAAAATAGTAATCTCTGGCTCATCAGCTCCCGAGCTTACAATTCAATCTCTACAATACTTAGTTGGGAGAGTATTTATTGAAGAAATTCATCCTCTCTCATTTGAAGAATTTATTGAGTACAAAAATCCAACAAAACTACCTTTACTCAACAAAGTAACTCAATCAAGTATCTCCCTCATTAAGCCCTTTTTAGAAGAATATCTCACATATGGAGGATACCCACAAGTCATACTTGAAAACTCACAAGAAGATAAAATACTCAGACTCAAACAAATAGTAAACACCTATCTTCTCAAAGAAATTAGAGATATCCTACAATATAAAGACTCACATAAATTTGAAAAATTACTCTCTATTTTAGCAATGCAAGATGGAAGTATTGTCAATAAATCAAAACTCAGCTCACTTTTAGAAATTTCAAATCAAAAACTCAATGAAATGATAGAAGTTTTAGAAAAAACATATGTACTCACTCAAGTAAAACCATACACAAACACTAAAGTCAAAGAACTAATAAAATCACCTAAAATTTATTTTAAAGATACAGGATTTAAAAATTACTTACTCAATGAATTTAAGCCCATTTCAATGAGAATAGATAAAGGAGTATTATATGAAAATTTCATTCTCCACTCATTATTATATTTAGAGCAAAAAGTATTATTTTACAATTATAAAAATAGCAGTGAAGTAGATTTTTTAATTCAAAAAAGTAATAATTCCTATGTTGCAATAGAAGTAAAATCATATCTGCAAACACCCAAAGTTGAAAGAGGATTATACTCCTACATTGTGTAGTCGGATGACATATGTCACCACCTCAATTTTCTTTGAAAATTGTAAAACTCTGTTGCTGGAGTTTTACCTTTTAAACTTTGATGTGGTCTAAAATGGTTATATCTCATTCTAAATTGTTC
>JAIUMM010000038.1 GCA_022565615.1 Nanobdellota archaeon
CAAAGCAAAAAATCATACTAATTGATAACTATGTAGATGAGAAAACTCTTAATTTCTTCACAAAAAAAGAACATCAAGTAAAAGTTACAATCTATACTAAAAATATAACAAAAGAATTAGAAGAAGATACTAAGAAATTTAACAAACAATATTCAAACTTAGAAATTAAAAAATTTAACAAATCACATGATAGATTTCTAATTATAGATAATGAAGTGTATCACATAGGTTCATCTCTAAAAGATATAGGAAAAAAGTGGACTGCGTTTTCAAAATTAGAAAACTTCACACAAGAAATATTACAAAAATTAAAACAGTAAGTAACTATATTATAGTAAAGTTACTTAAATATTTAAATCAAGCACAATCAAAATATGTAGAAAATGTTAGATAATAAATTAAAATCAGATATTCAAAAATTATGGAATAGATTTTGGAGTGGAGGAATTTCAAATCCTCTCACTGCAATTGAACAAATTTCATATTTACTATTTTTAAAACGATTAGAAGATGAAGACAATCAAAGAGAATTAAACGCAAGATTTGAAAATAAAACATTTATATCAATTTTTGAAGGAACAACAACAATTGGAGGAATTGAAATTGATAAGCAGACTTGTCGTTGGTCAGTGTGGTCACAATATTCAGCTGATGTAATTTTAAATCATATCAGAACAAAAGTATTTCCATTTATTCAACACTTAGGAGAAGAAGATTCTTTATATGCTAGATATATGAAAGATGCAGTATTTACAATTCCAAATGCATCTCTACTTATTGAAGATGTAAATATTATCAATGAAATGCATATTAAAGAACAAAATAGAGATACAAAAGGAGATATGTATGAATTTTTGCTCTCAGAACTACAAACATCTGGAAAAAATGGACAATTTAGAACTCCAAGACACATTATTAATATGATAACTGAAATTCTACAACCACAAATTAATGATACTATTTGTGACCCTTCTTGTGGAACTGCTGGATTTTTAATTAGTGCGTATGAGTATATTTTAAAAGAAAATACCTCTCCAGAGTTTATTAAAACAGATGAACAAGGAGAACAATTTAATTTTAAAGCAGATAAACTCACAAACAAAGATTGGGATATTTTAAAAAATCATACCTTTACTGGTTATGACATTGATATTACAATGGCAAGAATTGGACTTATGAATTTGATGATGCATGGAATTGATAATCCAAATATTGAACAATTAAATACGCTCTCATCAAGTTATACTCAAAAAAATTATTTTGATGTTATTTTAGCAAATCCTCCATTTAAAGGAAGTATTGATGAGAGTGAATTATCAGAAGATTTTTTAATCAAATCTAAAAAAACTGAAATATTATTTATTGAATTAATTTATAACTTACTCACACAAGCAGGAAGAGCAGGAGTTGTTGTTCCAGAAGGTATTTTATTTGGAAATTCAAATGCTCACAAACACATAAGAAAGTTATTACTAGAACGATGTAGATTAGACGCAGTAATTAAAATGCCCTCAGGAGTGTTTAAACCCTATGCAGGAGTATCAACAGGAATATTAATATTTACAAAAGGAGAGCCTACAAAAGAAGTATTATTTTATGAAATGAAATCAGATGGATATTCTTTGGATGATAAAAGAACATTTATTGATGGAAAAGGGAATATACCAAATATAATTGAAACATTTCATAATAAAGATTCTCTAGAATTACAAGACAGAACCAAAAATTCATTTTTAGTTCCAGTTGAAGAAATAGTTTCAAATGATTATAATCTAAGTATGTCATCATACAAAGAAGAGATTATTGAAGAAATAGAATATGAAGACTCTGAAATTATTAAAAATAAAATTTTAGAATTAGAAAAAGATATAATTGAAAAAATAAAAAAATTAAGTTAAAAGTTATCCTAAAAATTCTTAAAATTTTTTCAAAATATTTTCTACTCCTCCTAAACATCAATTTTATAAACATAATTTCTAAGATATAAGTAGATGAGTGAAGTAATTAAAAGTAATGAAATTCAAACAAAAATAGTTACAATAAGAGGAGTTCAAGTAATACTTGATAGAGATTTGGCATACTTTTATGAAGTTGAGACTAAAAGATTAAACGAGACAGTTAGTAGAAACATTAAAAGATTTCCAAAAGATTTTATGTTTCAATTAACACAAGAGGAGAAAAATGAACTGGTCGCAAATTGCGACCACCTTAATTCATTAAAATTTTCCCCAAATCTTCCATACGTATTTACTGAGCAAGGAGTCTCAATGCTTGCGGGTCTTTTAAGAAGTTCAAAAGCTATTGAAGTTAATATAGAAATTATTAGAGCATTTGTTCAAATGAGGCAATTTTTCTTATCAAATAAAGATACATTTCAAAGATTAAACGTAATTGAAACTAAATTACTAGAACATGATGCTAATTTTAATAACATTTTCAATCTTCTAGAAACACATGAACCTAAAACAGGAATATTTTACAATAACCAATTCTTTGACACACATATATTTATTTCAGATTTAATTAGAAAAGCAAAGCAAAAAATCATACTAATTGATAACTATGTAGATGAGAAAACTCTTA